>JBKDSV010000206.1:0-12539 GCA_046340795.1 Cyanobacteriota bacterium
TTTAAAGTGGTTGGATAGAGGCGCCAGGCCACGATTGTGATTCAGGTCCCACGCTGAGACCCCTATGAGCTCGGGACTCAGTTCCTCAGAGCTGCTGGGCACATGAACGCAGAGTGGCAAGTTTGAATCAGCCCTGCCAAGTAGGGCTTGCCGAGAAAAATAAATCTACTGCAGAACAGTTGATTCTGGCCCCAGTCTTAGGATGAGATGGATACTAATCAGCCTTTTTTGGCTTAGAAGAATTACCTGGGTCCCAAATGTACGTTTTTTAACGCTCAGGCCGTATCCGTTCAGGGGATGGAATAATCACTAAAACACCCGATCCAGTAATGGTTCTCATTCTTTCTAAGATGATTTTACTTCAACCAAGAAGGAGCTCTGGATGCTTGGATTGGGGCGACTTCGGACGGCCAGAAGTCGTATGGGCACTAACGGTAGGGTCCCCATGCCGCTCAGACGCTCTATCCGCCCCCTGAACGGTTACCTCAGGCCAGCTCTCGATTGAAGGTTTCTATTCGCCCTTCAGTGGAGAACTCGATACCGACAATCGCTGGGGGCTGTTTCACAAGGTGATTCCATGGATGTCGCGGGAAAGCCACGATGCACCGCAGTTCAGTGCCAAGACAGGGACACCTGCCAAACCCTTCCAGCTGGCGTTCGGGGCCGTCCACATCCAAAGACGCCTGGGCAGGACCGATCGTGAAACGGTGGAATTGATCCCGGAGTCGCCATACCTTCAATTCCTTATCGGGTTGAACGGTTACCAGGCTCTGCCGCCATTTGAACCATCGATGATGGTGCGTTTTTTAGAGCTGTCCTCAAGTCATCGGCTTGGTTTCCTTCACCCCACCCACCAGCCGCTCCACCAGTGTTTTGAGCAGCAGCGACACCAAGCCCACTCCCCCGAGCACCAAGGCGGCACCGTAGGCCAATTCCGTGTTGTATTGCTTGTAGCTGTCTTCCACGAACAAGGGGAGGGTCTGGGTTTGGCCGGCGATGTTGCCGCTCACCACAGCCACCGCGCCGAATTCCCCCAGGGCCCGCGCCGTGGTGAGCACCAGGCCGTAGAGCACTGCCCAACGCACCGAGGGAAGGGTGACCTTCCAAAACACCTGCCAGCTGGTGGCTCCCAAGGTGCGCGCCGCCTCCTCCTGATCCCAGCCCTCCTCCTCCAACAGGGGAATCACCTCCCGGGCCATGAAGGGGAAGGTGACGATGATTGTTGCCAGGGCCATCCCAGGCCAGGAGAAGATGATCTTCCAGCCCAGACTGCCCACCAGATCCCGCAGCAGGCCATTGGTGGGGCTGTAGAGCAGCACGAGCATCAGACCCACCACCACAGGGGAGATCGAAAAGGGCAGATCGATCACGCTCAGCAGCAGGGCCTTACCGGGGAATTGGCGGCGGGCAATGGCCGTGGCGGCGGCCAGCCCAAAGATTGAATTGGCGGGCACGGCGATCACGGCCATCAGCAGGGTAAGCCGCACGGCGGAGAGCAGATCAGGAGAGGAAAGGGTCTCCACAAACGGTTGCCAACCCTTGGCCAGGGCACCCGCCACCACCTGCAAGGCCGGCAACAGAATCAACAGGCCGACATAAACGCTGGCGATCAGAGGGACCAAGATCGCGGCGAGGTTGATTCGGGGTCGGGCACGATTCAGGCGACGCAAGGAGATGGGCATCGGTGGCGGTTGCTGGTGGGAGAGAGAACAATTAAACGCCGATCAGGAATCAGGCATGCCAAGGAAGAAGGAGACCAAGACAAGGCCTGTTGAGGATCGGGAAAAGAGGCTCGGCAAGCAGGATTGCCAAAGAGGAAGCGCGAAAGGGATGTGGGAGCTGGCGGAGTTAGACGATTGGTCTTGCCCGGCAGCCCTTAGCCCGAAAGTGCGGATTTGGCTTCCCAGTTGTGACCCCACACCTGCAAGCCGTTGATCACCACCAGGCTCACCAGGGAGAAACCAAGCATCACCATGCCGATCACTGTGGCGGAGGCAAAGTCGTATTCCTCCAGCTTCTGAATGATCAGGGTGGGCGTGATCAAGTCCTTGAACGGCACGTTGGAGGAGATCATCACCACCGAGCCGTATTCCCCCACTGCCCGGCTGTACCCCTGGGCCACCCCGGAGAGGATGGCGGGCATCAGCTGGGGCAGCACCACCCGCGTCAGCGTCTGCCAAGGAGAGGCGCCCAGGCAGAGGGCCGCCTCCTCCTGATCACGCTCCAGGGCTCGCAGCACGGGCTCCACGCTGCGCACCACAAAGGGCAGGGAGATGAAGACCATGGCGATGGCGACCCCCAACCAGGTGAACGACACCTTCAAGCCCAACAGCTGGTTGAGGGGGGCGCCGAGCCAACCATTCGTGCTGTAGAGCCCCGCCAGGGCGAGGCCCGCCACGGCCGTGGGCAAGGCGAAGGGCAAATCAATGAGGGAATCGAGGAGGCGCTGGCCAGGAAAGCGGCAGCGCACCAAGGCCCAGGCGATCACCACGCCAAACACGCCGTTGAGCAAGGCCGCCACCAGGGAGAGACCAAAGGTGATGCGATAAGTGGCCAAAGCCTCCGGTTGGGTGGCCAGGGTCCAGAACTCCGCCGGTCCCACGGCGACGGCCTTCAGCGTCATCGCCCCGAGGGGCAAAAACAACACCAGGATCAAATAGAGCCAGGTGATGCGCCACGACCAGCTCAGTCGCAGCCAGTCCGGCCAGGTCACGCGGGGGGAGGATCGGGAAGCAGCCATGGAGACGGTGGGTCAGGCCCGAGGAAGGGAGCGTTGGGTTGGGGTCAGAGACGCAGAGGGGTTCGTCAAGGGCAAGGGGTGTGGGGTGAGAGACCCTTCGCTGGCCTCGCCTGTGGAGGCCAGGGGAACCCCGATTCCTGGCAGACAGACGAAGCGAAAAAGATCGTGGCGATCCAACGGCGCGAGGTCGCCGCTGCTGGTCCACTGGAGACTCCAGGGCGGTGGAGGGATCGTCATGGCAGGGCGGGGATCAGCAAATCGTCATCACCGATGGCCTGCAGTTGGCCTTCGGCACGGAAGCGACTGAGAATCTTCGTCACCGTCACGCGTGTGAGGCCGCAGAGATCGGCCAGGCCCCGGTGGGTGAGGTTGAGCTCGCTGAGCGACAGGCGGCAGCCATGGCTGTTCACTTGGCCGAAGGAGCCGCCGATCCAGAGCAGCAGCTTGAGCAGGCGCGCGTCCGCCGAGCGGACCCGTTGGATCACGGCCAATTCAGCGAGCATCTGGCGCTCTCGGCGCAGATGCCGCTCCCGCTCCTCACTGGAGGGCTCCACATGATCGACCACCACGGTGGTGAGGCAGTGCAGCTCCAAAGGCAGGAGGGGAGGATCCTCACTGCTGATCACATCGCCCGGGCCCCAGAGGCCCATGGTGATGGACTCGCCCTCCGGGTCCCAGGTCAGGGAGCGCACATAGCCCTCGACGATGCGCCAGCTCATGGCTTCGGGCAGCACGTCATTGGGGTGGAGGGTCAGGCGCAGGGGGGGGCGCTTCTGCAGGCTGGCGGTCATGGAAGGAGGGGCGAGAGGAACGGCGGCGGTGGCAACGGGGAGCGAAGGCCAAAACGGGACATTCGGCGACAACAGGAACAGGCGAGGGAGAGAGGGGCCATGGGAGGGGGGAGAGGAAGCGGCGGTGTGCAATGGACAGATTATGCCTTATTCCCGATGGGCTAATCGGTATTTGCGGGCACCAAATGAGCCGGGCTGTCGCGTTGGTTGTCACGGGGGATCAGATGAAAAACATCGGCTGGGCCTGGCGCAGCGCATCCCGCTCTCGCAACAGGTCCAGCAGGGTGAGGCGGGCCAGCACCTCGGTCTTGGCCTCGTCGGTGCGCAGGTCCAAGGCGGCCACCGCCTGGAATTCCGGGGTGTTGCGCTCTCTCCCCTGCTCCGGGCGGCGGTCTCCCTCCAGACAAGCCACCACCTCGCTGATGCGGATCTCCGCGGGGGGGCGGCGCAGTTCAAAGCCCCCCCCGCGGGCCCCGCAGGCTGCGCAGATAGCCGGCCTTGCGCAGGCTGGTGAGCGTCTGTTCCAGGTAGCGCTCCGGGATGGCATGCCGCAAGGAAATCTCGCGGGTCTGCAGGAGCTGGCCGCTGCCACTGGCTTCCGCCAGGTCCATCAAGGCAATCAGGCCGTAGTCCGTTTTGGCACTGAACACCATGGCCCGTCGCGTCGTCCCGATCGGCAGGCAACATAGAACGGTTTCTCGATCGGGAAAAGTTTTTCCCTGTAGCCTGGGATACCCTCCTGCGCCCAGGGGCTCGATACATTCCATTTGTTCCCTACCGGTAAACCGTGAAAACGTTTCGTTCTTCCGGCCGCCGCGCCCCGCGCCGCCTGCCGCTCGCCGCCCTCGCCGTTCCTCTGGCCCTGGTGTCTGCCGGGGCTTTGCTCTTGCCGTTGGTGCGTGCCCAGCAGCCGGCCCGCTCCCAAACCCTCACCCTGGTCTCCTACGCGGTGACCAAAAGCGCCTACGACGAGATCACCAAGCGCTTTGCCGCGGAATGGAAGAGCAAGACCGGTCAGACCGTCACCTTCAAGGGCAGCTACGGCGGCTCGGGCTCCCAGACGCGGGCGGTCATTGATGGCCTGGAGGCCGACGTGGTCAATCTGGCGATGGCCGCCGATGTGAACAAGATCGAGAAGGCCGGGCTGATCAATCCCGGTTGGCAGAAGGAGGCTCCCTACAACGCCGTGCCCGTGAACTCCACGGTGGCCGCCTTCGTGCGTGCCGGTAACCCGAAAAAGATCAACAGTTGGAAAGACCTCGACAACAAAAACGTCGACGTTGTCACCGCCAATCCCAAAACCTCCGGCGGCGCCCGTTGGAACTTCCTCTCCCTCTGGGGATCGATCACCCGAACCGGCGGCACGGAGGCCCAGGCCCGCTCGTTCATCACCAACGTCTATAAAAACGTTGAGGTGCTGCCCAAGGATGCCCGCGAAGCCACCGATTTCTTCGTCAAGCGCAACCAGGGTGACGTGCTGCTCAACTGGGAAACCGAGGCGATCTTGGCCAAGAGAAAAGGAGAATGGACCGCTCCCTACAAGGTGTTTTCTCCCAACGTGCTCACTGAGCAGCCCGTCGCCGTGGTTGACAAAGTGGTGGACCAGCGTGGCACCCGCAAAGTGGCGGAAGCCTTCGTGCGCTATCTCTACACCCCAACCGCCCAGAAGATTTTTGTCGACAATGGCTTCCGGCCCGTCACCCCCGAGGGCAAGGCCTATGCCCGCGGCAAGTTTCCCCCCGTCAATTTCTACAAGGTGGGTGATTTCGGCGGCTGGGGCGCGGTGGATCAGAAGTTCTTCGGCAAAGGCGGCGTCTGGGATCAAATCTTCGCCCAGAGCCGCTGAGGCGTTCTGACAGGTTTTCCGCCCTGGCGGCCCTCTTCCTACCCCCGCCCTTGCGGGCTCTCACGTTTCCACTTCCTCCCATGGGCATCCGCGTCAGCGACGTCAGCAAGACGTTCGGCTCTCTCAAGGCCATCGATCGCCTCAGCCTCGATGTCGAAACGGGCTCGCTGGTGGCCCTGCTGGGCCCTTCCGGCTGCGGCAAGAGCACCCTGCTGCGCATGATCGCCGGGTTGGAGGGGCTTGATGAGGGCCGGATCTACATCAACGGCGGCGATGCCACCAGCCTGCCCGTGCAGCGGCGCAATGTGGGCTTTGTGTTTCAGCACTTCGCTCTCTTCAAGCACCGCAGCGTGCGTGACAACATCGGCTTTGGCTTGGAACTGCGTCGCTTCAGCCGCCAGCGCATTCGGGAGCGGGTGGAGGAATTGCTCCACCTGGTGCAGTTGCAGGGCTATGGGGATCGCTATCCCTCCCAGCTCTCCGGGGGCCAGCGGCAACGGGTGTCCCTGGCCCGCGCATTGGCGGTCCAACCCGATGTGTTGTTGCTCGATGAACCCTTCAGCGCTCTTGATGCCAAGGTGCGCAAGGAGTTACGGGGATGGTTGCGCAACCTGCAGGAACAAACCAACGTCACCACTGTGATCGTCACCCATGACCAGGAGGAGGCGATGGAGGTGGCGGACAAGATTGTGGTGATCAACGAGGGTCGCATCGAACAGATCGGCAGCGCAGAGGAGATCTACGACCATCCGGCCAGTCCGTTCGTGATGCGGTTCGTAGGGGAGGTGAACGTGCTGAACACCTCCTCTGGGGCAGACGAATCGCCCCTCTACGTGCGCCCCCACGACTTGGAACTGGTCGATGCTCCCCATGCGCACTCCCTTGCCGCCACCGTGCGTCGCCTCACCACCTACGGTCGCGATTTCCAGGTGGAACTGGAGCTGGACGATGGTCAACGGGTTCAGGCCCAGCTCAACCGAGACCAGGTGAAGGGCCGATTGGAGCGGCTTGTCTCCGGCATCCGCACGCACGTCGTTCTGCGGGGAGGGCGTCGGTTTTGAGTCATCCCGTTGCTGCGCCACTCCTGATGGATCGTCTGGCGGGTGCCTGAACTTCTGGGTCTGGCCGTGAGCTCAGGACCAGCCCCTCCTGACACCTGCTCGCTCCCGCCTCAGGGGAACAGGCGCAGGGCCAGGGCTGGCGTCAGCAGGCAGAGGCAGCCGGTCAAGGGCAGGCCCAGGCGCAGGAAATCGACAAACCTGTAATGACCCACGGCGTACACCATGGCGTTGGTCTGATAGCCGATCGGCGTGAGAAAGCTGTGGGAAGCGGCGAACGTCACCACCGCCATGGTGGCTGTCGTGTTGAGGCCAAGGCTGGTGCTCAGCCCCAGGGCGATCGGCAGCATCAGAGCCACGGCCGCCTGGTTGGCCATCAGCTCCGTGAGCAGCGCTGTGAGCAGGTAGAGCCCCACCAGCAGACCGTAGGGAGGCGTCTCCCGGGAGAGCTCCCGCAGGTGCTCCAGCAGCCATTGATCGGCGCCAAGGTGGTGGCTCAGGGTCGTCAGGGGGAGGAGGGCGGAGAGCAACACCACCACATCCCAGCGAACCGCGGCATACACCTCCTGGGTGGTGAGCACCCGGGTGAGCAGCAATCCGATCACCGCCAGCAGCAGCCACACCACCACCGCGTCACTGCGCCAGAGACTGAGGAGCAGGGCCAGGAGCGGAAGGCCGACGGCCCAGGGCAGGCGATGGCGCCGATCCTCGGGAATCTCGGCGGTGTCGACCAGCAGGAGGTCATGGCTCACCTGGAGACCCCGCAGGGAGGGCTGGGGGGTCTGAAGGAGCAGGGCATCTCCCAGCTTCAGCTCCACCTGGCCCAAGCGCGAACGCAGACGATCTCCGCCGCGGCGGATGGCCAACACCACCGCGTTGAAGCGCTGGGCAAAGCGTGTCTCCATCACGGTCTGGCCGATCAGGGTCGACTCCGGCGGCAGGATCGCCTCCACGAGGCACAGGCCCTGTCCTTCCGCAGTGGTGCCACTCCCCCGCAGTGGCACCGGCCCATCCGGCAATTCCAGCCCCTCTTCCTGCCGCAGGGCCAGCACCCGAGCTGGAGCCGCCCGCACCACCAGAAGATCCCCGGCCTCCAGGCGACGATCGCTCAGCGGCAGAGAAAACCATTCCCCCCTGCGAATTAACGCCAACACGCGCACATCAAAGATGTGCTGGAGCGGTGTGCTTTCCAGGCTCTGTCCCACCAAGGGGGATTGGGGCGTGACACGCAATTCAGTGAGATAGCCTTCCAGCCCGTAATCGCTTTCCCAACTGGGTTGCCTGGCCGGCTCTGCAGGCCGCAGCACCATGGGCGCCAGCCAGCTGACCAGAGCCACGCCAGGGGCATACACCCCCAGAGCCAAGGGCGTGAATTGCAACAGGCCGAGTCGTCCATAGCCCAGTTGTTCGGAGATGCCGCTGGCCACCAGGTTGCTGGAGCTGCCCAGCAGGGTGCCCACACCGGCCAACACGGTGAGAAATGACAGGGGCATCAGCAGTTGGGCCGGAGCGATGCCCAGGCGTCGACTCCAGCGCTCCACCACCGGAATGAACATCGCCACAACGGCGGTATTGCTGATCACAGCGCTCAGGGGGCCCACCACCAGGGCCAGCAGCAGAAGTTGTTGCCATCCCTTCTGGAGCTCCAGGCGCGCCAGCAACCGTTCAACGGGGGCCAGGCCGCCCGTGCGCACCAAGCCAGCGCTGATGACGAACATGGCGGCCACCGTGAGCGTGGCGGGATTGCCGAAGCCGGCGAGGGCCTCTGCTGGAGAGAGCCACCCGCCCAACACACCGGCCAGGGCGAGCAGCAGGGCCGCCCATTCCAGGGCCAGCCGCCGCCAGGCCAGGGCCAGCAGGGCCGCCAGGGCGAGACCCAGGGCGAGACCCAGGGCGAGGACGGCTGAAAGGGGGAGCAGGGGCATGGGTTCACGCCAATAGGGCAATTAATCCGATCGGCAAAGCGGAGAATACGTTAAGCTGGGAGGCCTGAGACGGTCTATCCCCCTTTTCTTTCCGATGCTCTCTTGGCAGAAGCTCCAGGTCCTGCTCCGGTCTCGCGGCGTCTGGCGAGCCCTCCCGTCCCTGGCCCTGGTGGCCCTGGGCTGGCTCCTCTCGCCCTTGTGCTGGTGGAATGACCTGCTGGTCAATCTGCCCCTCGCTCTGGGCTTCGCCCGCCTGGTGAGTCTTTTCAACCCCGCTTGGTTGCTTCCCGCCCTGGTGAGCGGCTATTGGCTGAGCAACATGGTCGGGATTCTGTTGATGCAGAACGGGGCGTTAGCTCTCTTGCCCGAGGAGCGCCGGCCCCAACGCTCCCAAGAGTTGCTCTGGGGGGTGCTCAGCAGCAGTCTGTACACCCTGGCCATCGTCGGAGCCGTCAAGCTTGGCTGGCTTGGCATGCCCGCGCTGACGGTCGTCGCGCCCTCTGCTCAAGGCCTGGCAGCCTGAAGCTGCCAGGCCTTGAGCAGCGCTTTGGAGGGGACCAAGAACGGAATCCGTTGTTCCGTCCCGCTGTCCCGGGGATGGGTGCTCTGCGGTTCGCCACGGAAATGAACCACGGGCAACCACACAAGATCACACCACCAATTCCGCAACCGTTGCCGTTTCCCTGTCGGCGGAGAGCATGTTGTCCAGAAGCAAGAGACTGGATGGCAGCACCGCGTCAGTCGATGAGAACGGGTGCGGAAGCGCCGTCAAAGGGAACCTGGAAGATGTAAAGCACCACGAAGGCGCCCAGCGCGAGCAGCACCAGGGTCGAGAGCAGCACCCAACGATCAGGGGGGGCGTAGGCGTCGTCTTCAATGTCGTTGCGAACGCCAAAGTAATGAAGGCTGGACAGCCCCACCATCAGCAGACCCACCATCGAGAAGGCCAATCCCAACTTCCAGCCCAATCCCGGAGGACGAGGCGCTAGGGGTGGGCTCAGCACCCGGATGCGCACGATCAGCACGCCAAAGCCCAGCAGGGAGATACCACTGCGCATCCAGGCCAGGTAGGTGCGCTCATTGGCCAGGTGGTCGCGGATGCGATTGGGATTGCGATGGCGACGCAGGGAAGGGGCTGGAGACCGGGTGGCCTCATCGGCGCCTTCTGAGGGAAGCTCAGTCAACGGGGGCTGTTTCTGGCTGGGTGTCGATGTCCTCCTGGCGCAGAGAGGGCAGGGCCGTCAGCTCGGCGCTGTCGGTCTCCAGAGAGAAGGCGGGAAGATCCAGGAGGTAGCCCGTCCCCCCCTCCGCCTGCCTCACCCGCAACGCCTGACCGGGCAACAGGCGCACCACCCGCGCCGGGGTGGCACCGCTCTCGGCCGGTCGACCGGGCCAGCTCACGGTCACGTTGGCCGGCAGGAAGAGAGCGACGGTCTCCACATCGTCATCCGTCTGATGCCCTGCGGCCAACACGGCGAACGTGGCGGGCTGTTCAGGTGCTTGCCGCTTGGCGCGCACGAACACGCCCAGATTGTGGGCGGTGGCGTTGTCAACAGTTGGTTGCTGGCGAGGGTCATCGATGGCTGTTTCCAAGCGGCTCAGATCGGCAAGCCGCCTGGCTTGTTGGCTGGTGTAGACGCCCGGCTGGTTCTGAAGGCTGTCGAGCTCCTGCCGCAGCTGTTGCCAGGCGGGTGAGGCAGCGGGCGGCGCGCTGGCGGCCTGAGCCCGTGTTCCAGGCAGCCACAACGCCAGCAGGATGGACAGGCCGAGGGCCAGATGGATGAGGCGCTCGCGAATGGCCCGGGGAGAGGGAATGACCATGGCTATGGGGTGGGATGGGTGAGATGGGGAAATGTGGCGAGAGGAGGGCTGGCGAGGCGATGGCGATCATGGTTGCGGCGTCGTGGCTAGCCGTCGTGCGCGCAAACGCTGCCGCAGCGGCTGGATCAAGGACGCCACCATCACGCCAAGGCAGGCCAGTTCCACCATCGCCAGCACGGGATGGCGCAGCGGCTGGCTGTCATGGAGCACCACCGCACCGATCACCAGGAGCAGAATGGGGGCCAGATCACGCTGCAGGCGTCGCAAGGGTTGGGCCAGGGCAGAGGTTTGGGACAACCACCAGGCCAGCAGGCACCAGAGACTGGTGAGCAGCGCAAAGACAAGCGGCAGAACGCGCAGGCGCAGGCTGTCGCTGTTGGCCAGCAGCGCCATGTAAACGCTGATGTTGTCGCTGCCGTTGGCGATGGTGAGGCTGGCGACGCCGAGAATGCTGGCCATGCCACCCTCCGCAGAACTGGTGAGCCGCTCGCATGGAGCGTTGGAGTTTTGACGGGATGCGTCGAACGTCTCCGCAAGTTGCGAGAGGCCGAGGCTGATGGGAAACAGGCCCAGCAGACCCAGGAGACCCTCTGGCAGCGCGACACGGCCGAGGAGAGAGAGCAGGCTCACCGCGACAAGCGCGGCAATGCCGAGAAACTGACCACAAACCACATGCCAGGCCCGCAGCGATGAACTCAGGCGAGAGAAGAACAGGATCAAGATGAGCAAATCATCGATGTTCGTGGCGGAAAATGCGGTCGCGGCCTCCAGGACAGGTTGTAGAAAAGCACCCATTCGGCTCATCTTGCTGGATTGTGAAACCCTATGCAGGAGACCCTGGCATGATCAACTACTTCTGCTTGTGCATCCGATCACAACCATCGATCTGTCGTGGTCCTCCGCACGTGCTCGCTGGCGGACGTCCCTAAGCTGGAGTGCACGTCTACTGAATCTGCGACGTGACCATCGCTTCCTCTCCAGCCGCGCGCACAGAAGGCATCGCCGACAACCGTCGCATCCGCAATGCCCTCGACGGGCTCCGCCTGTTTGCCGTGCTGCTGGTCGTCGCGCTGCTCAGCACCTTTGTGGCGGTGGTGCCTGTGGGTGAGCGTGGTGTGCTGATGTGGCTGGGAGCTGTGCAGCCAACAGTTCTCGGTGAAGGGGTGCATCTGCTGATTCCAGGCCTGCAGGCCGTTAAAACGGTCAGTGTGCGACTCCAGTCCCATGTGCAGCAAAGCGAGGCCGCCACCCACGATCTACAGGATGTGGCCATGGATCTGGCGGTGCGCTGGCATCTGCCCCCGGATCGCGTCCCCCGTGTCTTCCAACGATTGGGAGACCATCCGGCGGTGGTCAGCAAGGTGCTTGAACCCGCCGTGGAAGACGGGATCAAGACGGTGGTGGCCAGCTTGACGGCGGAAGAACTCATCACCCAACGTGATGCCTTGCGACAACGGTTGGAGACCTTGCTGACGGAGCGGCTGGCTCCCTTTGATTTGATGCTCGATGGCATCGACATCGTACAATTAGAATTCTCCGCGCGCTTTCGCGCAGCCGTGGAGGCCAAGCAGGTGGCTGAGCAGGATGCCCGTCGAGCAGCCTTTGAGGCAATCACGGCCCAGCGGCAGGCTGTGGCACGGGTGCATCGAGCCGAGGGGGAGGCCAAAGCGCAGCATCTGATCCAGGCCACTCTCACTCCAGAGGTGCTGCAGCATCAGGCCCTGGAACGCTGGAATGGCCATTTGCCCCTGGTGATCGGCGATGGCCCCATGCCCTTCATCGATTTGAAAGCCCTGATGAAGCTGGATCGCACCCGTCCGACGACATGAATCTGCCGGTTATGGTACCGCCAGCCAGAGCCACTAGACCGCAGATCAAAGGAAGCCAAGGACTGGCTGGAGCCATGGCCAAAGCAGGGGAAATCGCCGCATCCATCACGACACAACGAGGCCTGAGATGTAGCAGGTCACGGTGAAGAAGGTGGATATGTTTATGGCCGGTGTTGGCACTCGAGAGACGATCACAGGTGTCGGTCGGCATGTGAACACACCCCCAGGAAACTGCTGAAAAAAATTCAGCAACCACCAGTTCGCCTGAACTGGTGCGAAGTGAAATCCTCTCTGGGACTGGGCTTGTTGCTCCTGCTCGGAGCATGGATCGGTCCTGGGCTGGTTGTTCAGTGAACTACCCAAGGAACACGAACTGGAGGGGTCAGGGCCAGGGCTGATTCAAACTTGCCGCCCTACGCCCGGGTGTCCAGCAGCTCCGAGGGCCCGAGTCCAGCGTTCACAGGGAGCTCAGCGTGGAACCTAAATCACAATCGTGGTCCGGCGTCTCCATCCGACTACTTTGAAGCAG
>JBKDSV010000207.1:0-1469 GCA_046340795.1 Cyanobacteriota bacterium
CAGCACATAGCTGATGGAGCTGCGCACCTCATCCGTTCCTGCCCCTGGAAGTTCCAGAACCACGTCGCCCACATTGTCGACCGTATAAGTGTCATTCCCAGCACCTCCGGTCATCGTGTCCGCTCCAGCTCCTCCATCGAGGTTGTTGTTGCCGCTATTGCCGCTCAGCTGGTTGTTCGCAGCGTTGCCTTGGCCATCGATATTCACCGCACCGGTAAGGATCAGGTGTTCGAGGTTGGCCGAGAGGATGAAGGACATCGCCGATTGCACCGTATCTGTGCCGCCCGCAGCACCTTCCACTACCGTATCCAGCGCAGAATTCACCACATAGGTGTCATCCCCTGCAGCGCCATCCATACTGTCATCGCCAGCGCCGCCATCAAGCAGATCGTTACCCGCTCCGCCCAAAAGCCTGTCATTACCTCCATTACCGAACAATTGGTCGTCACCATCTAGCCCGGACAGGACATTGGCACCGTTGTTGCCAACCAGAATGTTGGCCAGATCGTTTCCGCTGCCGTTCCGCACAACTGTGTCTTGGGTGATAAACAGTTGCAGGTTTTCGACATTGGCACCCAAGGTGTAGGTCGCCAGTGTCGTCTGCACCGTATCGGTGCCATGGTTGGCGGCCTCGATCACCACATCACCCACTGCGTCGACGATATAGACATTGTCACCCGCACCGCCTTCCATCGTATCGTTGCCTGCACCGCCATTGAGCACGTTGTCGCCGCCGTTGCCGATCAGCCGGTTGTCCGCCGTGTTGCCGGTGCCGTTGATGTCCAGCGATCCGGTTAGCGTCAGGTTCTCGATGCTTGCCACCAGCGTGTAGTTCACCGAGGACTGCACCGTGTCGATCCCAGCACTGGCTGCTTCGTTCACCACATCACCAGCGCTGTCGACGACATAAGTGTCATCGCCCAGTCCGCCGGCCATCGTGTTATTGCCCGCGCCGCCGTTCAGCACGTTGTTCAGGTTGTTCCCAGTCAGATGGTTGTTCAGCGCGTTGCCTGTTCCGTTCAGCGCCGCACCGGTCAGAACCAGATTCTCCAGCCGTGCACCCAGGGTGTAATTGATCGAGCTCTGCACCGTATCGATGCCAGAGCCGATTTCGGTGATCAGGTCTCCCGCATTGTCCACCACATAGGTGTCAGCTCCGAGGCCACCGATCATCGTGTCTGCCCCGGCTCCACCGTCCAGTGTGTCGTCGCCTGCCTGACCCCCCAGCCGGTTCGCCGCAACGTTGCCGGTGATCCGGTTAGCCGAGGCATTGCCCGTTCCGTTGAGCGCCTCCGCACCCAACAGGGTCAGGTGCTCAAAGTCCGCCGCCAGCACATAGCTGATGGAGCTGCGCACCTCATCCGTTCCTGCCCCTGGAAGTTCCAGAACCACGTCGCCCACATTGTCGACCGTATAAGTGTCATTCCCAGCACCTCCGGTCATCGTGTCCGCTCCAGCTCCTCCATCGA
>JBKDSV010000208.1:0-17858 GCA_046340795.1 Cyanobacteriota bacterium
GCTGATTCAAACTTGCCGTCCTACGCCCGGGTGTCCAGCAGCTCCGAGGGCCCGAGTCCAGCGTTCACAGGGATCTCAGCGTGGAACCTAAATCACAATCGTGGTCCGGCGTCTCCATCCGACTACTTTGAAGCAGCCCTGTCTAGATGGCATGCTTGACAAGGGCTCTGGGCGAGACACCCATTAAAGGATCTACAGCGCATTTGCGGGGATGCACACTAGAAGATGCAGAGTACAAATGGCGCATAGGACATGTGCAATGTGGGCGAGTTACCAGCCATGCATTAACGCTTTCCCGTGATGGCAAAGCGAACAAAGTCATCCTGGCTTAACAAAATGTCCTCTGGCTTTTCATGATCGCCAGAAGATCCTGTAGTGTGGAGCTCAAAGGATACAAAACCAGAATTTCTATGAATGATTCTCAGGCCTGTTTCCTCATCTTTGCTGATCTTCATCGATACAGGTCTGGCAGCCCTGATCAAAATATAGAACTTGATCGCGCTTAACTTTTCGCCCCATGTCTTAATTGCAGACACATCTCGATCATAGATCAATGATCCTTCATTGAATTGGAAACGTCCTCCCTGTACCCATTCTTTCCAGGTATGAACAACCTCCTTCTTCCTGGTTTTTTGTTTTTGCATGAAGCGTAGATCCAGTGCTGAATTGAAATGAGATGGCAGCCACAAATGCCAACTCGCATGGCTGGAGGCAGCTGGGTCCTTCAAGAGGATTGAGCTGCTTTTCCCAGGAGTGTTCGTTAACTGCTCAAGAATTTCCTCCGCTGCATCGGCATTTTTTGCAACAGGCAATGCAACTGCTTGCATCATCTTATTTTAAACATGGATATCGAATGCTAGCAATATCCGGTCAATCATTGAGGCGCTGCGCCTTGCAGGCTGCAGGGCTGCCTAAAAGTTAGGCTGAGGCCCCGCAAATGGGACTGACAAACGCGGATCTTCCCAGCCGAGCATCAATGACGAGGGGTCTGCTGATTGACACGCATCTTGATCATCGTCACCTACGGAACTTTTGCTCAGCTCTGATCCACATCTTGAACGGTTATGGACATGTTACTACCCAGGCTAAGGAAGCTCTGGACAACCGGTCACCAGTGGAAGCTGTCCCTTTCACCAACTGGGAGCTCCGCGCTCTCACAGGTGCCGCTGAGGGGTTTTCCAGAGTCTTCTTAAGGAAGCTCTGGACAACCGGTCGCTAGTGGAAGCCGTCCCCTTGCGCCAACTGGGAGCTCCGCGCTCTTACGGGTGCCGCTGAGGGGTTGTCCAGAGCTTCCCTAAGTAAGTGGCCCGACGAAATAAACATAACATGACCTGCGAGGCGTGCCAGCGACTGCTTGGGTTCTTATCGCTGCTGTGTTGAAGTTTTTTCTCTGGCTACTTAAGGGCATCTCGAAAAATACTGGTTTCGTCTGAAAGCGCCGATTGAGACTCATGTCTTGGTCGGCGTTGGCCTTGTCCATTGGTCGCTGCAAAGCCGATTTTTCGAGGTGCCTTTAAGGGCACCTCGAAAAATCGGCTTTGGCCTGCCGCGACTGGCCAGCGAGGTCAGTGACGGCAAGGGATTTCACTCCGGGAGGCGAGGAGGCGGCGGAATTTTTCGAGGTGCCCTTAAGTCGACCCAATTAAAATGACATCACATCTGAGGCATGTCAGAGGCTGCTTGCGTTATCATCGCTGGTGTGTTGAAGTTTTTTGTTCAGGCTACTTAACGCCGATAGTTGATAAAAATGTCCCCGGTCATGACCATGCGACATTTAAAAACCATATCCCCGAATCTTTTTCCATGTATATTCAAAATCTTCCTCCCATCTGATCCCGTCTTTAGCTCACCCTCGGAAAGACACTGTTGCGATGTTGGCAACTCTTTTCGCAGATCCAATATAATGCCCGGAGCAAGGATATGTCGTCCATAAACAGCAACATGGAAGATCCCGATGATCAATCCCAAGCAGATCACCGCCTTGGCAGCTTTTGTCGACCATGCATTGCCGGGAGCCAAAACAGCCAGTATCGCTGGAATATATAATGTGATTAGAAAATAACGGAGTTCCAAACTTTGTGGTAGAGCTGAAACGGCTAGGAGCAGAGCAAAGAGTGGTAAAGCAACTTGATCTGAAGATTGAGCTGGATCATCCTTGCTTTGAAGGATCCTGTAGAGGCCAGCCAGGGCAAGGGTAAGCAAGGCGATATAAATCGGGCCAATTGTACCGCCTGTTCGCACGCTGGATTGCGCCAATGAAGGCCTTCTCTCATTAAACATGTCGCCACTTCTCAGCAATGAAGGCTTCGTATCACCTCCGGGAAGAAGATAAGGATCGATTTCAGTCGTAGACAAGAAGTGAGAAATTACATTTGTGACAACAGAAATTTTTGGCAAGTATTCTAGAGGGGTTGAATAACGTTCTTCACTGCCACTTAGGCCAAATGCACGCACAGGATACAGGGGATTTCCAAACCTGATAAGATTGTTGAGTGGCTGTACAAATAAAGCTAACGCAACACAGAGCCAAAAGAGGATGAGTAAAAATTTCAAGCCAAAACGTCGCTTTGGCCGCGAGGTAGATAGCGAAAGATTGAACGTCTTATTCGTAGAAAAAATGACAAGCCAATACAGAAGACCCACCAATAAAATAGTGACGCTTAACATCAAGCCCTGAATTTTTGTGTTGGCCGAAATGATGAGGAAAAGAAAGCTAAGTAGCAGTCTCCAGCGTCCAGAACCATCGCTAACATAACGGACGTCATGAATCCACTTGAAGAGATGAAGAGCCCCTGCCAGGGCGATCACATTGGTGAAGTAATCTTGATATGCACTGGCGAAGCCAAGCAGAGAGATCGGGAAACACAGCGTGCAGGCAAGTGCGACTGGCCAGGAAAGCCCAAGCGTTGCGACGGAGGAGAAAGCCATGGCCACAGCCGCAGCCAGATTGGGCAGGACATACAAACGCGGCAGATCGAAAATCAAGCCGGGAGCAAGTGCATATCTCCAAAGCACAGGAAAACCGTTGTAACGCTCATTCTCAATAGCAGAGATTTGTGCATATTTAGCTAAATTCATGGCTCGTGCTGAGAACGGCAAGTGATAAGCCGTTGCATCCCAGTACCAAGGGCGAAAAAAAACAACACTCATGAGAATCGCCAGCAAGACCAAGACAAGCATCGCCTTATCAAGGCCTTTCATCGCACGGACAAGCATAAGGAACGAATAGGCTTTTGAATCAGTACTTTAGGGAAGCTCTGGACAACCGGTCGCCAGTGGAAGCTGTCCCTTGCGCCAACTGGGAGCTCTGCGGTCTCACGGGTGCCGCTGAGGGGTTTTCCAGAGCCTCCTTGGGGTACCTCGAAACATTCATCTTCCCCCCCGCCTCCCGGGGTGAAATACTTTCCCGTTACTTGATTAGGCAGCAAGCTCCACCAATCCCAAACCGAGCCACTCGGGCAGGGACAGAAGGCAGGGCTGACCAAAAGTCCTGTGGAAGCTGGGGGTCAGGGCGCCTGTCCATCGGCAGGCCCGTCGTCATTTGTGCCGAGCCAGGACGGTCCGCGTTCTTCAGCTCCATTTGCGGGACCTCAACTTGACCTTGAGGCAGCTCTGGAGTTGGTCCAGAGCACCAGTGGAGCTTTCTGCCTAATCAAGTCTTGTTATTGATCTCGCTGGCCAGCTGCGGCAGGCTAAAAGTGGTCTTCCGAGATGCCCTTTAAAGTCCTTCCTCCGCACATCAGCAAACCAGGGGACCGACGGTGATGTCTGCCTGCCGGAGGGCTGAGGCAGCAACCAGGCAGCCACCGTGGATCGAAACAAGAGACAGCCGCCGCCCGATGCAAGCAAGACCGAAGCCTGTTGCAGCGGCGCCAGCGGCGGGATCGGCGTCTGGTGGCCTGTGACCCTCTCCTTGCCGACACGGATTCTCCGTTTGGGGGACCTTAACCCAGCCTTAGGGCTTCTGCCACCGCCTCCGGCGTCAACCGCCGATCATCTCTTGTCTCCCCCCGCAGATTCTTGAGCACCACCAGCCCATCGGCCGCTTCGCTGTCACCGATCACGACGGCCCAGGGGGCGCCGCTGCGATCGGCCCGCTTGAACTGCTTGCCAAAGGCGGCGCCAGTCAGATCCAGCTCCACCGCCAGGCCCGCCAGGCGCCAGCGGCGCGTGAGGGCCAGGGCCCAGGCCTCGGCGTCTCCGCCCCGGTTGACCACGTAGAGATCGGGTGGGGGCGGGGCGGCGGGTGCCACCTGCCGCTGGGCCAGGAGCAACACCAGCCGCTCCAGCCCCAGCGCCCAGCCCACCGCTGGTGTGGCCGGTCCGCCCAGCTGCTCCACCAGCCCGTCATACCGGCCGCCGCCACAGACGGTGGCCTGGGCGCCCAGGTGGCTGCTGGTGATCTCGAAAGCCGTGTGGCTGTAGTAATCGAGCCCGCGCACCAGGCGGGGATTGAGGCAGAAGGGGATGTCCAGCGCCTCCAGCCCCTGGCGCACCAAGGCAAAACGCTCGTGGCTCGTGCCGCTCAGGGCGTCCCCCAGCTGGGGCGCGCCCGCCAGCAAAGCCTGGGTGCCGGCGTCCTTGGAATCGAGCACTCGCAGGGGATTGGTGTGCACCCGGCTGCGGGAATCGGGATCCAACGCCTCCTGATGCGCCTCCAGCCAGCGCACCAGCTCCGCCCGGTAGCGGGCCCGATCCTCACCAGTTCCCAGGGTGTTGAGCTCGAGGGTGAGCTCGTCGAGCCCCAGGGCCTCCAGCAGATCCCAGGCGATGGCGATGGCCTCCACATCGGCGCGGGCCTCGCTGACTCCGAGCAGTTCGAGGCCGATCTGGTGAAATTGTCGTTGGCGGCCCTTCTGGGGGCGTTCATAGCGAAACATTGGCCCGCCATACCAGAGCCGTTGCGGTCCCTGGCCCAGCAACCCGTGTTGCATCACGGCCCGCACCACCGAGGCCGTTCCCTCCGGCCGCAACGTGCAGCTGCGCTCCCCCCGATCGAGGAAGCTGTACATCTCCTTGCCCACCACATCGGTGGCCTCGCCGATTCCGCGGGCAAAGAGCTCTGTCACCTCCAGCAGAGGCGTGCGGATCTCGCGCACGCCAGAGCGGCGAAACTGCTCGCGGGCCACGGCTTCCAGGTGCTGCCAGAGGCTGATCTGCTCTGGCAACAGGTCCACCATGCCCCTCAAGCTCTGGAGCGCTTCCACCATCGGCCCGATCGCGATACCGCCTCCACTGTGCCCAACCGCCTTCGAGGGCGCCTCAACCTGCTTGCAGCAGGCCGACCGCGGAGCGGCGATCGCTCAGCCCGGCTGCGCCACCAGCCGCTCCCGGAAGTAGGCGATGGTGGGCTCCAAACCCTGCGCCAGGCTCACCTTCGGCTCCCAGCCCAGCTCCTGACGGGCCAGGTCGATCACGGGCTGGCGCTGCAGGGGATCATCCTGGGGCAAGGGCAGGCTGGTGAGGTTGAGGGAGGGATTGATGCGGTCACGCACTAGCTCCGCCAGCTGGCGGATGGTGAATTCACCGGGATTGCCGATGTTGATCGGACCGGTGTGGCGACCATTCATCAAACGAATCATCCCTTCGATGAGATCATCCACATACCAGAAGGAACGGGTCTGGCTGCCATCGCCGTAGAGGGTCAAGGGCTGACCTTGCAAGGCTTGCACGATGAAGTTGCTCACCACCCGTCCATCATCCGGGAGCATGCGGGGGCCATAGGTGTTGAAGATGCGCATCACCCGGATTTCGGTGCTGTGCATGCGCTGATAGTCGAAGCACAGGGTTTCGGCGATGCGCTTGCCTTCGTCGTAACAGGAACGAATGCCGATGGTGTTCACGCAGCCACGATAGCTCTCCGGCTGAGGATGCACTTCCGGATCGCCATAGACTTCACTGGTGCTGGCGAGCAGCAAGCGCGCACCCACCCGACGGGCCAGGCCAAGCATGTTGTAGGTGCCCAGAAAGCTCGTCTTGGCGGTTTTGATGGGGTTGAACTGGTAGTGCACCGGTGAGGCTGGACAGGCCAGATGCCAGATGCGATCCACCTCAAGACGGATGGGATCGGTCACATCGTGACGAATCAGCTCGAAATTGGCATGACCCAACCACTGACGAATGTTGTCTTTGCGGCCCGTGAAGTAATTGTCGAGACAAATCACCTCTTCACCGGCCTGCATCAGGCGGTCGATCAGATGGGAACCGAGAAAACCGGCGCCTCCAGTGACCAGATTGCGATGCGTCATGATCAGCCCTCCCCCACACGCCAGACATTCAACCCGGCAGCCCGCGCCGCCACCGGATCGGCCACGGCGCGGGCATCAAACAGCCAGGCTGGCCGGCGCATCACCCCGTACAGAGCCTGCCAATCCAGCTGGCGGTAGTCCTTCCACTCCGTGAGAATCAGCACCGCATCCGCTCCTCGTGCGGCCTCCAGGGGGGTGGCTTCATGGGTCCAGGTGCCCTCGGCACCGAGGGGAACGGCTTGACCAGGATCGGCTGGATGGACGGGAGGTTTCTCCAAATCCCGCGCCATCTGGCCTGGGTCCACCTTGGGATCCACGATCGCCAGCTGGGCCCCTTCCTCGATCAAATCGCGACAGATCCGGATGGCGGGGGCTTCGCGGGTGTCGTTGGTGTCGGCCTTGAAGGCGAACCCCAGCACGGCGATGCGCTTGCCGCTGACCGTGCCGAAGAGTCTGTTCACCACCAGCCGGGCGATGCGCCGCTGCTGCCAGGTGTTGAGCGTCACCACGCTCTCCCAGTAGCTGGCCACCTCTTCCAGCCCGTAGTGACGGCAGAGATAGACAAGATTGAGGATGTCTTTTTGAAAGCAGCTGCCGCCGTAGCCGGGGCCGGCCTGGAGAAATTTCGCGCCGATGCGGGAGTCGCTGCCAATGGCCCGCGCCACCTCCCGCACATCAGCGCCTGTGGCCTCGCAGAGGGAGGCGATGGCGTTGATCGAGGAAATACGCTGGGCCAGGAAAGCATTGGCCGTGAGCTTGGAGAGCTCGCTGCTCCACAGGTTGGTGCGCAGGATCCGCTCCGGTGGCACCCAATGGCCATACACCGACGCCAGTGCCTCGATGGCCTCCTGATCTTCCCCGCCGATCAACACCCGGTCGGGCGACTCCAGATCGGCAATGGCGGTGCCCTCCGCCAAAAACTCAGGATTGGAGAGCACGGAGAACGTCTTGCTGCCGCCGGTGTCGCCCTGGGCCGCCGCCAGGATCGCCTTCACCGCCTCCGCCGTGCGCACGGGCAGGGTGCTCTTCTCCACCACGATGGTGTGCCCGCTGGCGGCGGCAGCCACCTGGCGAGCGGACGCCTCAATCCAGCGCAAGTCACTGGCCTGCCCGGCTCCGACGCCACGGGTCTTGGTCGGGGTGTTCACCGAGAGAAACACCATGTCGGCTTCGGCAATGGCCTGATCCACCGCTGTGGTGAAGTGCAGGTTGCGGGAGCGGGCACGGCCGACAACGGCATCCAAACCAGGTTCGTAAACAGGCAAACAGGAAAGATCGTGATGATTCCAGGCTGAAATGCGCTCAGCATTTAAATCAACAACAGTGACCTTGATGTCAGGGCAATGGTCTGCAATGACTGCCATTGTTGGCCCGCCGACATAGCCAGCTCCGATGCAGCAGATGGAGCGAACTGGCGGGTGGGAGGGCATTTGGACTGGCTGAATCCTTATGACACTACAACGTCTGCCCGCGAAGAAGACTTGGTCGGCTGAGAAAGCGGCTCTCTTGCCGCCTGCGGACGAGGCGAGAGCACCAGGCGCAAATCATCGACCTTCGCCTGAGCAGCCGCCATCAGCGCGCGTAAAGTTGCTGACAAAGCAGCAGGGGTTGAGCTGACAGTTGGCCAATTTACTGATTACTGGCGGCGGGGGATTCATCGGCAGCCACAGCACACTCTGCCTGTTGGCCGAGGGCCACGATGTTGTGGTGATCGACAGCTTCGTCAACAGCGACCTGGAGGCCCTGCGCCGGGTGGCCCAGCTGGTGGGCCTGCCCCCGTTGATCCGCACCGCCCCCGGGATGTGGCAGGCGCGAGAAAGGGGCCCTGGCCTGACGGTGATACGGGGGGATGTGCGCTGTCCAGCCGACATGGAGCTGGCCATGGCCCTGCGATCCGTGGAGGCCGTGCTCCATTTCGCGGGTCTGAAGGCCCTGGCGGAATCGATCCGTGAGCCCCTCCTCTACTGGGACGTCAACGTCAATGGCAGCCGCTGCCTGCTGGAAACGATGCGGCGCCACGATTGCCGCACCTTGATCTTCAGCAGCAGCGCCACCCTCTATGGCTACCCGGCCAGCCTGCCGATCGCCGAGAGTGCTCCGGTGCGCCCCCTCCATCCCTATGGCCACACCAAGGCGGCGGTGGAGCAATTGCTGGCCGACATGGCGGCTAGCGAGCCCGGCTGGCGGATCGCTCGGCTCCGCTATTTCAATCCAGTGGGCGCCCATCCCAGCGGTCGCATCGGCGAAGATCCCCGCGGCGTGCCCAGCAATCTCTTTCCCCTGATCGGCCAAGTGGCTATGGGCCAGAGACCCTCTCTGCCCATCTTCGGCACCGACTGGCCCACCGTTGATGGCAGTGGCGTGCGCGACTACATCCACGTGATGGACCTGGCCGAAGGCCATGGCAGCGCTCTGAACCATCTGCTCCAGGCCGAACGGGACACCCTCCTCACCTTGAATCTGGGCAGCGGCCAGGGGATCTCGGTGCTGGAGATGGTCAAGGCCTACGGTGCCGTGAGTGGCCGGCTGATTCCCCACGATCTGTTGCCGCGCCGCGAAGGCGACGCGGCCTGCAGCGTGGCGGATCCTTCCCTGGCGAAGGAGCAACTGGGGTGGAGCACCCGCCGCACCCTCGCGGACATCTGCCGCGATGGCTGGCGGTGGCATGCGGACAATCCCCGGGGCTATGGTGTCGGCGAGGGTGCGTCTACGACCCCACCGCGTCGAGAAGGGCCTGAAGCCGCTGACGAAAATCACCCTTCGGCATCCCCCCCTTGAGCTCACCGTGCACAACGAATTCGGCGTGCACATCGCTGACCACCAGATAGGTGGGCCAGCCCATGCCCTCCTTTGTGGGGTATTGCGCCAGCAACACCCTGCGATACAGGCGATAGGTGTCGGTGTCCTGCAGCATCACGCTCACAAAAGCCAGGCCCAGCTCCTCCACCACCGTGGCGTCGTAATGGCTCATGCGATGGCAGGTGCCGCAATCCTCGGAGCTGAACTTGAGGACGGTGAGGCTGGACATGCGGGGATGACAACCGGCGGGGCCCCGATCGTAGGCCGCCTGGCGAGATCTGAGGGATCGATCAGGGACGTTCGCGTTCCAGCCGTTCCTGGCGGGAGCGGCGGAGACGCTCCCCCAGCGCCGGGCCGGGCGGCACACCGGAGGCAATCAGGTCATGGCCGGAACACGAGGGGCCGAGGTGGCGCCAGCGCAACAACCAGCGCAGCAAAGGGCGACGGGGACCTACCCCGCAGACCAGGGCCAGGGCGATCGCGTCAGGGGAAAGGCCGGGGGTTTCCAGCCTTTGGCACCACTGCCAGGGGGTTGAGCGATCCCGCCGGACGATGGGCCGGAGGCCGGGTGGTGACAGTGGGGGCTGGATGTCTTCTGGGTTGAGCTGGCGGCGAAGCGTGAGGAACTGGGCCAGCAGCTTGTGGTGGCGGTGGGGCAGCTGGAGCCGCTCCGACAGAGCCAGGGGATCGTGGGCCACCGCCATCAAGGCCACCAGCGGAGGCAGTTGAAACCGCCGCGCTCCCCGCAACCGACAGGACCATCGCCGATCAGCCTGAAGGGCGGGATCGAGGAGAAGCAGACCGTTCCATGTTTGCAGGCGGTCCAGGGCGAGGCGCCAGTTGCGCTGCTCCAACAGGAGCTCCAGCTCCCGGCGCAGACGGGTTCCCAGGGCCGCAGGGGCCCGGGTCGGTGGATCTCCAGGGCGCCAAGGCCAGGGCCAGGCAGCGAGAGTGCTGGTGGCTTGGTCCTGGCTCTCAGGGGCGAGGGTAAAACCAAGCCGGGCCGCATAACGGGCTGCCCGCAGCAGGCGAGTGGGATCATCCCGCAAGCTGGCCGCGTGCAGAAACCGCAGCGAGCGCTGCGCCAGATCCCTGCCGCCGCCGTGGGGATCGAGGAGGCAGCCTGTGGCCAGGTCGATGGCCATCGCATTGATGGTCAGATCCCGACGGGCCAGGTCGTCCTCCAGGGCGCCGAAGCGCACCACCGGATTGTCCGCTGGCACCGGATAGATCTCCCCCCGGGCGCTGGCCACATCCAACAGCAGGCGGGTCGGGGCCGGAGAGGCCTCCGCCTCCACTGCCGGGAGATCCAGTTCCAGCTCCAGCTCCACCGTGCCGTATTGGCCGTGGGGCCTGGCCTCCCGCACTGTGACGCCGGCGGCCAGGCCAGTGAGGCGCTCCACCAGCCGCGAGGCAGGGCTCGGCCATCCGGGCGGGCTGAGAGGACGGGAAGGATCGGACGGGCCGATCTGCTCCTGCCCGACAGCTGGCCGGGTTGTGTTTCGCGCCTCGATCACCACATCCAAATCCACCAGTCCTCGCCAGGGATCCCGGTGCTGGTGGTGCAACAGCCAATCCCGCACGGCACCACCCACCAGGGCAATTCGCTCAGAACCTGCGGCCTCCCGCAACACAGACCAGAGGGCGGAGGGCACACCCGGCAGATTCAGGGGGCTGGGAGCTGGACAGGGCTGCTTCAAAGTGCTTGGACGGAGACGCCAGGTCCCAATTGTGGTTTGGGACCCACGCTGAGCCCCGTAAAACCAGAACCCAGTCCTTCGGGGCTTCTGGATAGCCGACAGAGGGCCGCCAGGAGCCTGTTGCGCATAGATGTCCAGGCGAGGATATCAAGATCATTCGAGGCCAAGACGGAATTATTCCGCGATAAATCGAGCTCCGACTCGACTGGATCCAGGCCAAATCTGCTTCCAAAAAAGGATTGCTGAAGAACCTGTTTGCTTGAGCCAGCTCAATGAGCTCCTCAAGAGCTCTCGGTTGGTGCGTCTTGCAGCTTTTGTCTGTGACCGTTGGCCAAGTTGTTCCATGCGCAACAGGCTCCTGGTATGCTGTCCCGCAAATGCGCTGTGAATCCTTTGATGGGTATCTAGCCTGCAGTCCTTGCTGATAACAGCGTCTAGGCGCACGGACCAGGCCGAGGATGATGCATGAACTTGCGGGACTGCGCACTAGCCTGGTTCAGGCCTCCCCAGCGAACATGGTTTCCGCTTTGCGGTGGGTAGTCGTTCAGGGGGCAGGACGACCACAAAGACACCTGCTCCAGCCATGCTTCGCGCCAGTGTCAAAATGCTTTCCCTTCAACCAAGAAGGGGTTCTCGCTACTTCGATGGGGCGACCTCGGAGGTACAGAAGTCGTCAATAGGACGTGCTGAATTTTGTTCCAGGGCTTTCGATGCGGCCACAGTGACTCCCTTGATACTCGCAGGGCGAGGGTCATAAGAACACCTCGAAAAATTCCGCCTCCCCCTCGCCTCCTGGAATGAAATCCCTTGCTGTCACTGACCTCGCTGGCCAGTCGCGGCAGGCCAAACGTGATGTTTCGAGGTGCCCTAAGGTCGTGGCTGGGCACGATCTATCCATACTCGTTATACAGATTCTTGCAATTAGAGGCAAGACAGGCGCGAAGCCTGTAAAGTAGTCAAGCAAAACGAAATTGCTGACAATAAAATGGATCTAGCTTTGCAAGTAGCTGCCCTAGGTTTGGTTGGGACATTAGTTGCAGCTGTTTATAATGCAAGACAAGAACAGGTTAGAAGACGCCAGTCTGCGGAGCTGGAGTTCTTGAGGATCCAGATAGGAGAGCTTTATGGCCCTCTAGCGGGTCTCCTCCAGCAACGCAAGAGTATTTTTGAAGTCTCACTAGCTGCATTTCCATCAGATGGAGAAAAACAATTACGCAATCAATGGAGCAATACTGACTGGGATGCATGGCACTTTCTTGTTGACAGATATCTTCTTGATCTAGACTCGCAAATTGTAGGCATAATTAACACCAAAACTCATCTGCTGGAAAATGCCCAAATACCTATCTACCTTGAGCAGCTTATCAAGCATATTGCACAACAAGACAGTCTTTATTCTTTATCTAGGGAAAAGCAGCTAATAAAGGATGCTGGGCACTTCTTTGTGCCATATCCTCAGCAGATTGTCGAGGAAGTCAAATCTTCGCTTGCTCGATTAAGAGATAGACATCAAGGTCTGCTGAGAAGCGCAAGGTGACCGTTGGCATGGTGGAAATATGGTAAATTAACAACATGATTTGTCTAGGGAGGCTCGGGGCAACCCCTCAGCGGCACCCGTGAGAGCGCGGAGCTCCCAGTTGGTGCAAGGGACAGCTTCCACGGGCGACCGGTTGTCCAGAGCCTCCTTAGGCCCCCAGGTGATCGGTCTGATCGAGCGGACAACTTTCCTGACACTGGGGGTCCTGCAGCAGATGGGCTACTCGGAGGCCAAGCTCCAGGCCAAGCTTCAGAGCCTTCTGCCTGAAAGCAATGGCCCTCCTTCCCCATAGCCCACCGCTCCCAGCGAGCGTTCCTGCCCCACCTGCGCCAGGCAGCCATGCGCGCCCCAGGAGATAACGCCGCCCAGAAGTAGCCTCTGATGGAGATGGCTAACGCTGGACAGAAGGGCCTGAACATCAATGAAGCCGATACACGGCTCCAGCTCTGTTCTCTGCCCAACTCCACGCCCGCCAGTGCCCTTGAGGCAGCCTGCCTGCTCTTTGCGGGGGTCAAGTTGTGCGGCCCGGGCAGGAGAGGATTGACTCCATGGGTTTGGAAGATCGGCGGGTCTGATGGTGTTGCTCTCCATCCCGATGGGAGTGCAATTCTTATTTCAACTTCCCCGGACGGAAGAACCATCCGGAACCTGGGGAGCGCTACGACCCGATCTGGGACAGGGCAGAAGTTTCAACTTCCCCGGGGAAGAACCATCCGGAACTGGCCAATGGACTCGCGAGGGTGAGTTCACCTACACGTTTCAACTTCCCCGGACGGAAGAACCATCCGGAACTCGAAACACCCGGAGGCAAGCCCGTGGTGCTGGCTGGGGGGAGTTTCAACTTCCCCGGACGGAAGAACCATCCGGAACGGCGAGTGAGCTGGATTGCGCTGTTGCTGAGGTCGTAGTTTCAACTTCCCCGGACGGAAGAACCATCCGGAACCGGAGTGAACACGACAGCCAGAAGGGCTGGTCTCTCGTTTCAACTTCCCCGGACGGAAGAACCATCCGGAACCATCTGCGTTGGTTTCCGCCTTTGTGCTCCCTGCCATGTTTCAACTTCCCCGGACGGAAGAACCATCCGGAACTGTCACCTGATGACCGTTGGATTCAGTGATCGACAGGTTTCAACTTCCCCGGACGGAAGAACCATCCGGAACGTGCCAGCTGGCAGTACAGCACCGACGGCGGCGCCAGTTTCAACTTCCCCGGACGGAAGAACCATCCGGAACCACGCTCAGACGCCCCCCCGAGCTGGCCTTTGACTCGTTTCAACTTCCCCGGACGGAAGAACCATCCGGAACCGCAGCCCTCAAAAAGCTACGGGCGGCTTCTGGTTTGAGAGCCTTCAGCGCGCGGCCCCATTATGGCCCATGGGCGCCCTCCATGTCCCCGCATGAGTTTTCCCGAAACCCACTGCGGCGCAAGGCAGCGCGCAGCTCCACTGAGAAACTGTGCATTGACCTGGGCGGGGACCCTGCGCGCTGGGACGAGCAATTTCACAGGATGTAATCCATCGGGTCGGCTTCTGGGGGTGGCAGACCGATGGTCACGATGGAGGCCACCTGTGGGCCAGCCACCGGCCATAAGCACACCCGATCCTGCCCGGCGTCAATCCGGCGCTCCAGTTGCCACCGCAGTGCCCGCAGTTGGTCCTCTCTGAGGCGGCACTCAAATACGCTCCACTGAAGTCGTTGGCCATAACCCTGCAGCAGTTGAGACAATTTGCGACGGCGTTGGTCGCTCGGGCTGTCATAGGCCACGATCCATAGCTGCGTGCGTGCCACTGTCAGCGCCGCTTAGGGATGATCAAGCCGCTTGACGGATCATAAACAAACTGTACAAAACTTCGCACAAGCTGTTCAAGCAACGCCCAGCGCGGGCCATGATCCTCCAGGGTCAGCGAAATGTCTTCCGCCATGTAATGACTCCAGTCCTTCAGCCACTGTCGTCGGGCTTCATCGGTGAGCCTCACCCCACCGTCACTGTGCTCCATATCTCGATCCGCCAGCACTCTCTTGGTGCGAATCCTCCAACAGTTGAAAGCATCCACCAGCAATGTGCGCAAGGGCTCGATCAAATCAGAAACCAATGCCGCATGGCGTGCACTGCCATGATGCAGCACCCCCTCATAGGGATCCAGCCCCTGTAGTTCCACATACGCATACATTGCATTCCAAAGCACGCTGTAGCCAAAACTGGCAAGAGCATCAAAAGGCGTCGTGGGTGGTCGGCGGTGTCTCCCCGTAAATCCAAAGCCATCGTCTGCCATCAGGCTTCCAAGAGCCTGGAAGTATTCAAAAGCTGCTTGTCCTTCCAGGCCTCGCAGTGCTTCTTCCTCTAAACAGCGACTAGCCTGCTGTTGGTAATGGTCTAACTTGTCGATACTACCCTGAACAGATTCACGTCGATCCCGTCGTGTCAGGCGAAGCAATAGCACACGCCCATTGCAAATCTTCCCTACGACCAGTTGACGGCCTGCCTGCAGTCGTTCCCCTATACCAAGGGCCAGTTGATGTCTTGGCCTATGCCGATAATCGCGTGCCAGCGGCTGCAATCGGCCATGGCACCAACCGGATTCCGTCAGGAAGGCGATGGGAACCTGGCGCCTGAGACAGGCTTCAATCAATGGGGTTGTGATTTGCACGTTGCCCATCACTAGAATTTGATCCAACAAGGGGAGAGGGACGCGCTGCAACTCCTGCTCTCCTTCATGCACCACCACCAATTCGCCGCTGAGCGATGCTCGCCCGTGACTGCGCAGCAGATACAGCGTCCGCATGGTGGTGAGTCGCTTATGCCTTTCAGCGTCGCATGAATTCAAGACATGATGAGCTACCTCACCCGCTAAGGTTGTTAGATTCTGTAATCTATGCACGATCTGCATAGATTGAGGCCATCTGCCGCCATCACTGCGGATTGGCCTAAGGTACGGCTGACAAGCCACTGTGGAGTACAATTTGCTACAGCTCATTCCCCTGAGCTCCCTTTCCTGGCAAAGCACACGCATCCGCGTCATCTCACTACTTCAAGGGCGCACCATGCAGCCATGAGCCAGGAACTGCTCAATGCGGATGCGGCATCCTTCTTTGCGTCTGCGGCCGGCTTTTCTCCACTGCCCTTCCAACTCGCTTGGATGGAGGAGCCTGCTGCTCCCATCCGCACGTTGGAAGCTCCAACAGGTCTTGGAAAAACCCTGGCCACACTCGTTGGCTGGCTCTGGGAGCGCCAACAGCGGCCTGCCACAACACCCCGCCGCCTGGTCTACCAGTTGCCGCTGCGTGCTCTCACAGATCAGATCGCAGCCGAGTGCCGCGCGGTGATCACACGTCTCGGGGCAACGATTCCGGTGTTCGTTCTGCGCGGCGGCCAGATCGACAACGATTACGTGGATGCCCTGGCTGCGGAAGCTGTCATTGTCGGCACCTTGGATCAGGTGGTGAGTCGACAGCTCATGCGGGGCTATTGCTGCTCACGCTGGTCTTGGCCAAGGCACTTCGCGGCCCTCAATGTGGACGTGCGTGTGGTGGTCGATGAAACCCAGCTTCAAGGCGCGGCCGTGCGCACCGCCATTCGTCTGCAGCACTTTCATCAAGAGTTCGGAGGGCCGGCTCCCCGTGATCTGATCCTCTGCTCCGCCACGCTTGACCCCGCCCTCCTCCCCCCGAGCACTCCACGCTTCGGATTAGGGGATGACGACTACTCCCATCCTGTAGGCCAACGCAAGGTCGGTCGGCCCAAGCCGTTGACACTGGCCGATGATGCCGATCCCGTTGCCTTGGTCCGTGATCACCACCAACCCGAAACCCTCACCCTCGTTGTGGCCAATACTGTGGCCAGAGCCCAGGCCATCTTCCACAACCTGTCCGATCTGCCCAGGCTGCTCCTCCATTCCCGCTTCCGTCGCGCTGAACGCGAGGGCATAGAGCAGGAGTTGAAAGGGTTCCGTGGCGTGGTTGTGGCCACGCAGACCGTGGAGGCGGGCATTGACCTTGATGCCCGCTTGCTGGTGAGTGACCTTTGCCCGTGGGCCTCAATGGTGCAGCGTTGCGGCCGAGTCGGGCGCAACAATTCCTATCCCGATGCGGTGGTGTTTGTGGTGGAGCCCAGCTCTCCCCGCCCCTACGAGCCGGCTGAACTCGTCGCCAGCCGGCAGCGGTTGGAGACCCTCAACGATGTGGCCGTGCGTCACCTGATGGCCATCGAGGCTCCTCCCCAGCCGGGTGCGGGCGAACACCTCACGACAGACCTCTTTGCTCAGCTCTTCGATACCCATCCCCTCCACCAAGGAGAGATCGACATTGCCCCATACCTGCGGGTGGGAGAGCTGCGAGATGTTTCTCTGTTGTGGCGGGAGTTTCTATCTCCCGAGATGCCACCGGCGACAGACCGGGAGCTGTGCCCTGTCCCCCTTGCCCAGGCCAAGAAGCGCTTTCCCAAACTCTGGGTTCCGCGGGGGGATGGCTGGCAGGAGATCAGCTCACAGCAGTTGCGTGTGGGAGATGTGGCCGCGGTCCCCGCCTCCGCTGGTGGCTACAGCGTTGAGCTGGGTTGGCAACCCGACGATCTGACCCCCGTACCTCCTGTCCCACCTGATGGGCTGGTGCTTGACCCGGAAGATCGCGCCAGCTTTGGCACCTCCGTGCCCGTGACCCTCCCCCAGCATCTTTTGGATGCCCGAGAGGAAGCTGCCGCCCTCTGCGCCGCCCTGAGCGTGCCCGATCCCCTGGCAACAGCCATTGAGCGGGCCGCTTGGCTGCATGACATCGGCAAGGCCCATCCAGTTTTTCAAGCCACCATGCGGGCCAACGGCTGCGGCGAGGGCCAATGGGCCAAGGCGCCAGGTCGAGGATCACGCCACAGCAGAACCGGCTTTCGCCATGAGGTGGCCTCCGCACTCGCTACCTTGCATCGTGGAGAAGATGCCCTGATTTCCTATCTGCTGATGAGCCACCACGGCAAAGTGCGATTGCGGTTTGCGCCCTTCCCCTGGCAAGAGCCAGAAGCACCGCTTCACGGGGTGATTGATCGAGAAGAGCTTCCTGCTGTCGAGGGCGTCAGCCCTGCCACTCCCTTGCCCTACCCACCCAATGGTCTGGGCAAAGGTTGGACTTCCCTTTGCCATGGTCTTCACCGTTCCTACGGACCATTTCGCCTGGCCTGGCTGGAAGCCCTTGTCCGTGAGGCGGATGGGCGCGCGTCCCGCCGCTGGCAATTCCCCTCCCCGTCAACTCCATGCACCTGAATCTCGAACTCACCTCCCTCCTGCCGACCTTTGTGCCAGCAGGCTTTGTCGATGTCGGCCACAGCGTCGTCAGGGATGCGAGCACCGGCAAGAACCTGGTGATCGTCGACTCCGTTCAGTCCCTGGCCAACCACATCGAAGCCACCCTGATCAAACAACCCGGCCAGGTGATCGACGGATTGGAGGCCATGCCCTACGTGCGGCTGACGATCACAGACCCCGCCGGTCGCACCCGCACCACCAGCAGCCTGGAGCTTCCCCACCGCCTGGCCTCCGGATGGTTTTGCAAAGCCAAAGAGCTCAAGCGCTTCCAGGAAGACCTGGCTACC
>JBKDSV010000209.1:0-11838 GCA_046340795.1 Cyanobacteriota bacterium
CCGGCGGTGGTCCACAGCAGCGTGTGCATGAAATCCAGGCCGGGGGAACACAGGTAGGGATTGCAGGTGCCCATGCGCAGCTGACCCGCGAGGGTCCGCTCCATCACCGGCCCGAACGCCAGCGTTCCGCCGCCGCTCTGCTTCCAGGCGCCGCCGCGCACGGCGATCACCGAGCGGTTGCCCACCAGTGAGGGCTGCAGCAGCGTCGGGGTGACGCCGTCGAGCCGCAACAGCTCCAGCCACGGCTGGCTGGCTGGCGAGTAGCCGGCGGGCCGATAGCCGCCGGCCACCAGCATCTGCGCCGCCAGGCCCGAGGGGATCGGCCGCACCACCCCTTCGATGCGGCGGCCGTCGTTGCCCCGCTCGCCTCGCTGATTGAAGCGTTCGGCCGCATCCACCAGCCACCTGCCGCCGGCGCGCTGACTGTTGGCCTTCTCCAGGGAACTGACGATTTCCACCCGCAGGCTGCCCTCCCGATCCGGCGGGACGGCCGGGGCGCCATAGAGCGGGAACGCCTCCACCGAGGGGAGCGCATCGCGCTTGGAGATGGCGGCCCCCGGGCTGGTGGCGACGCCCAGATCGGCCAGAGGGATGGCGGGATCCAGGGCAATCGCGGGCAGGAGCTCTTGAACGAGCTTGGCCTGGGCCTGCTCCTGGGAGGTGATCGGCCCTGGGACAAATTGACGCCCAAGCAGGCCCAGCCCGCCGAGAAGCAGCAGGCCGCTGAGGATCACAGAGGGGTGTTTCATGGCAGAAAACAGCCGGGGATGGGGAGCAGGAAGACGGGTTCGTTGGGATGGCGTTGGCGGAAGATCAGGGCCTGGTCATGGATGAGGGCCAGGTGTGCGCGGCAGGTGTCCAGGCGGTGGACCAGATCCGTCGTCCGCCAGTGCGCGCTGCCCGTCGCCTGTCGCACCCGATCCAGCCAGCTCTCCAACAGCAGCAGAAGCGACACGGTGCTTGTGGGGTCGAGTTCAGCGCAGCTGGCGACATCACGGCGCATCGCCTCCAGCTCGGCGCAGATTTCCTCCCACCAGCTCTGATCGTCCGGCTCCCGCGGCGGCCGGGCCAAACTCGCCGCCAGCCGCTGCTGGAGGATCCAGGGATCGAGCAGATCACCGGAGGCGATGGCCACGGCCATGAGCTGCCGCTGGCGACGCTTCCAAACGTGGCCGGCGGCCAGAGGCGGCAGCAGCGCGCCGAGGAGCACGGGCCAGCGCAGCCCAAGCCCGGCGATGAACAGCACAGTGCTCAGGCCCAGGCCCAGCCCCAGGGGCACCACGCCGAGGGACCACCCCCTCGGGGGCTTGAAACGCTCGGGACGCATGGTTGGAGCGGCAGGGTCGCCTCTCCCTTGGTTGAGCGGCGCGGGCCGTGATTCAAGCCCGCCACAGGCGGCCGTGCATCACGGCGGGGCAGCGGCGGCGGGTGGCCTCCTGTAGCTTGAGCGGCGCCCATGCGCTTGCATGCCTGTGATTCCGCCTGTTGCGTCGGCGGTCAGTCCCCATCAGCTGGAGGTGGCCAAAACCCTGTTGCAGGTGGGGTGTTTTTTGGTGATCTTCCTGGCGGCACGCATCATTTGCGAGCTGACGGTGCGCTTGCAGCTGCCCACCATCCTCGGGGAGCTGGTGGCTGGTGTGTTGATCGGCGCCTCAGGACTCCACCTGATCGTGCCGCCGGATCTGCAGGCCCAGCTCAGCGATGGAGCCGCCCGTTTGGTGGGGGCACTGGCGGAGATCGGGCCCGACGCGGTGCGCGAGGTGTATGCCACCACCTTCCCCAACCTGGAGGCGATCTCAGAGATCGGGCTCTTCTCTCTCTTGTTTCTGACCGGTCTGGAGAGTGAGCTCGATGAGCTGGTGGCGGTGGGAGGCCAGGCGACGACGGTGGCGATCACGGGCGTGGTCTTGCCCTTCGCCCTGGGCACGGCAGGCCTGGTCTATGGCTTTCATCTACCGCTCATTCCAGCGGTGTTTGCCGGGGCGGCGATGACGGCCACCTCGATTGGAATCACCGCCAGCGTCTTTGGCGAGTTGCGCTGGCTGAAGCGCCGCGAGGGCCAGAGTGTGATCGGTGCCGCCGTGCTGGATGACATTCTCGGCATTGTGATCCTGGCGGTGGTGGTGGCGATCGTCGGGGGTGGAGCGTTCAGCGTGGGTCCGCTGGTGAAGCTCTGTGTGGCTGCGGTGGCCTTCGTGGCGGTGGCCCTGGTGTTGAGTCGCACGGCGGCGCCTCTCTTTGACTGGGTGGTGGATCGCCTCAAGGCGCCAGGGGATGTGGCGGTGGCCAGCTTTCTGGTGCTCACACTCTGTTGTTTCGCCGCCCAGGCGATCGGCCTGGAGGCCGCCCTGGGGGCCTTTGCCGCTGGGCTGATCCTGAGCGCCTCAAAGCACACCGCCGACATCGACAAGGCCGTCAAGCCCTTGGTGGCCCTGTTTGCCACGGTGTTTTTCGTGTTGATCGGCACCGGCATGGACCTCTCCGTGCTCAACCCCTTCAATCCGGCCAACCGGGAGGGCTTGATCGTGGCAGCGTTTCTGTTGGTGGTGGCGATCATCGGCAAGGTGGCCTCCGGTTGGAGCTACCTCAGCAAGGAACCCACCCGTCGGCTGGTGGTGGGGCTGGGGATGATGCCGCGCGGTGAGGTGGGCCTGATCTTTCTCGGGCTGGGCAGCCAGGCCCACATTCTCACCCCCTCCTTGGAGGCGGCGATTCTGCTGATGGTGATCGGCACCACTTTCCTGGCGCCGATCCTGCTGCGTCTGGTGATCGGCAAGGATGCGACCGTGGCCTGTTCAGCGGAGCTTCCATCTTGAGGCCCAGGCCGAAGCAGGCAACGGTTTGGCAAATACATGCAATCAGAGAGAGCGATATATGGGTGATTGACTGTTGCGGATTCTGTTCATATTCTTTTGGCAATTCGGATTTTTCCTGATCATCATGACAGCTTCACCGCCGAGGCCCCATCCCCTCGTTGAAAGCGATCCATCTGATCTGCATCCCTTGCCTGTCAAGAGTCTCCCCTGGTATCAGCTGTTTCGACGCCCGCAAATTGTCCAGTCTTTGGAGGCGGTGCAGGATCTGATCGCCGTCTCCCTGTGCATGGGTCTGTTCTGCGTGATGGCGCTGCAGCTGAAAGCAATTTTCTATTCCTTATTGAAAACTCCCCAATTCCATGCGATCACAGCCGACATCCTCTTCATCCTGATCTTGGTGGAGTTGTTTCGCCTGCTGATCATTTATCTGCAAGAGCAGCGGGTGTCGATCGGCGTTTCGGTGGAGATTGCCATTGTGTCTGTGTTGCGTGAGGTGATCGTCAAAGGGGTGCTGGAAACGGAGTGGCAACAGATTTTTGCGGTGTGTCTCTTTCTGGCCACCGCGGCCCTGCTGATGGTGGTGCGCGTCTGGCTGCCGCCCACCTTTGAGGGGGTGGACCCGGAGGCCCAGGTGTCGGCCCGGATTCGGCTGCAGAAGCCCTTCAGCTGAGACCGCTCTGGCCGAGCTGGCACCCCGCTGTACTGTCAACACAGTCCATGCCGTTGCCCGCGGGTGTGAAGCGCTCCTGTCACGACGGTGGGTCAAAGCGACGCCCGGGGGTGGTTGAACCCCTGCGCGTGGCTTTGCTGGGTCTGCCGAACACCGGCAAATCCACCCTTTTCAACGCCCTCACGGGGGGTAATGCCCAAATCGCCAACTGGCCTGGGCTGACGATGGATTTGCTCTGGGGTTCATTGCCGGCTGATGCCCGGGGGTTTCCCTACGCCTTGGTGGATCTCCCCGGCATTCACGACCTCTCCGGCAGCAGTGAAGACGAGGCCATCGTCCAGCGCTTCCTGCGCAACACGCCCCCTGAGCTGGTGTTGCTGGTGCTCAACGCCAGCCAGATCAGCAGTCAGCTGCGCTTGCTGCTCCAACTGCGGGCGCTGGATCTGCCGCTGGTGGTGGCGTTGAACATGAGCGATGAAGCGCAGCGCTTCGGCATTGCCATCGACCACAGGGGCTTGTCGGCGGCGCTGGGCTTGCCCGTGTTTCCAGTGAGTGCCAAGCGGCGCCAGGGCGTGGAGGCCCTGATCCAGGCGCTGCATCGCCAAGGAGACGCTCTGGCGTCGGAAGAGGCTGGGGGGGGCCTCGGACACGAGGAGCCCCGGGAGCTGGATTCAGAGGAGCTGGAGGCCTTGCAGCGGCAGCTGGTGGCGCGGTTTGTGCGTTTGCCGGAGGGGGTGACGAACCGCCGCTCCCGCGCTGTTGATCGGGTGCTGCTCCATCCCCTGGTGGGGGTGGCGGTGTTTCTGGCGCTGGTGTTGCTGATGTTTCAGCTCCTCTATGGCCTCACCACGCCGCTTCAGGATCTGCTGGGTTCCCTGCTCGATGGGGTGCAAGCCAGGGTGTTGGAGCCGGCTCTCTCCGCTGCGGCAGCGCCGGCGCTATTGCGCAGTTTTTTGATCGATGGCCTCTGGCTGGGGGTGGGCACGCTGGCCACGTTCATGCCGCTGATCTTTCTGTTTTATGTGTTGATCGGCGTTATTGAAGATTCGGGCTATCTGCCGCGCGCGGCTTTTTTGATGGATGGCTTCATGCGCTGGCTGGGTCTGGATGGGCGCTCGTTTGTGTTGCAGGTGATGGGATTTGGCTGCAATGTGCCCTCGATCATGGGCACGCGGGTGATTCGGGATCGGGGAATGCGTCTGCTGGCGATGCTTTGCATTCCCTTTGCGCTCTGCCAGGCCCGGCTGACGGTGTTTGTGTTTCTGGTGGGGGTGTTTTTTGCCAGGCCTTGGTGGGCGCCGGGGCTGGTGTTGTTCAGTTTTTATCTGTTGAGTTTTGCTGCGGCGGTGATCACGGGGCTGATCTTCAAACGGGTGTATCCAAGCAAGGAAGCTTTTGTGTTGGAGCTGCCGCCCTATCGCACCCCCAGCCTGATGACCGTGTTGCGGCGCGGTTGGAGCTCGATGCTGAATTTCTTTGTCACCACAAGGGTGTTCATCATTGTGGGGGCGACGGCGATCTGGTTTCTGACCCATTTCCCTCCCGGCGCCGTGGAGGCGGGCCGGCCCAGTTTGGCAGAAGCAATCGGCGGTTTGTTGCATCCGCTGCTGGGGCCGATTGGCTTGAATCCGGATTTAAGTGTATCGCTGTTTTTTGGCTTCATCGCCAAGGAGATTCTGCTGGGGGCCCTGGCCGTGATCTACCGCACCACTGAAGCCAATCTCGCCGGTAGCGTGCGGGCAGCGATCACACCCCTGCAAGCGCTGAGCTTCATGACCTTCGTGCTGCTTTACACCCCGTGCCTGGGCACCATCGCCGCCCAACTTCAGGAATCCAAGAGCCGGGCCTTTGCCCTCACCTCCCTGGCCTGGTCCCTGGGTTTGGCCTGGACTGCGGCCCTGGTGGTGTATCAGGGTGGCCACTGGCTCACGGGCTTGACGTAGGCCGGCTTGGGAACGGGGGAGATGGGGCTGTTTCTCCCGCCGCCACAGCCCTCAGGGCGGGCCTGGTGGCAGGGGCGGCGTTCAGCTGGCCTGAGCGTGGATCAAGGCGACGGTCATTTCTTCGGCTTGGTCTTGACGCAGCATGAATTCGAGCAGGCCGCAGGCCACATGCAAAATGCCTCCGGGGAAACCACGCCGCAGCACTTCCACCTCCGCACCTGGCTGGATGCCCATGGAATGGAGCCGTTGGCGCAGGGCCGGGTGGCTGGGGAGGGAGAGGATGCGAAGCCGCTGACCTTTCCGCGCGGCACTCAGGGGCATGGGCTGGGCTGAAGGAGATGTTTCAGCTTAAAACTCTTGTTTGACGGAGGCAGCGGTCCTGGCGGGGCGAAGCGCCTCGGACAACCAGCCTTGTGCTTTTTGCTACATGGAAGGCCCGGGCTTGGCGCGCCGGCCGATTGGCTGGTTTTCAGACGATCAAGCCCGGGGAGGGGAATCGAACCGGAAGCCTTCAACCTGGGGGCTGGACAAGGGGGCGTTGTGCCCGAAAAATTTTTGGCGCGCCTGCGGCGCGCAGGTTCAACAGCCAACAGCCAGACGCTGCTGACAACCTGCACCCTTCGATAAAAAAAGGGCAAAGCCGGGAAAGGGCCAAGGGCTCAAGGGCTTAAAGACCAAGAAGGCAATCCTGGGGGGAAAACACAGAGGCGGAAACCAACGTAGTCGTAGCGGCCGTCTTGATGCCCCCTGAGCCGGTAGGCCGACCGGCAGAACCTCGGGCGATTGAACCAGGAGCCGCCGCGCAGCAGCCGGGTCTCCAGCAGCCCCACAGCGGGATCTGTGCGCGGGCTTCCATCCCGGGGAGCGCCAGATGGGTCGGGATGCCAAGCATCAGCGCACCATTCCCAGACGTTTCCATGCAAATCGGCCAAACCAAAGGCATTCACCAGACCGTAAGCACCGACAGGCGTGAGCTGGTTCGGATATGGCCCTGGCTTGCCCGGAGGATAAGCATCATTGGCGTCGTAATTGGCCCAGGCGGCGTCAAGGCTGTCACCAAAGTGGAAGGGAGTGGGGCTGCTCGCCCGGCAAGCCAACTCCCAGAGGCTCTCGCTGGGCAACCCCACCCGCGGCGCCCGGTCGCCCAGCTGAGTGGAGAGATGGCGTTGCAAACGAAGGCACCAGGCACTCGCCTGGCGCCAACTCACGCTTTCCACCGGCAGCTCGGGTCCCCTCTGCTTGGCCGGCTCCAACTCCAGGGCATCGCCCAACACGTTCGGGGAATCCTCCAAATCCAGCCTGTGCTCAGGCCCCGCCAGGGTTGCCCATTGAGCCTGGGTGAGGGGGTAGCGAGCCAGGGCGAAGGAGGGCACCGTCAGCGTCCGCAACGCTTCCACACGTTCCGCCTCCTCGGGCCGCACCACCTGGGTCAGGCCATAAACATCACGCCCCCACTCTCCCGATGGCGAACCCAGCTTGTAGGTGCCAGCAGGAATCCTCACCACTTCCAGAGGCAACCCACCAGGCAAGGGCAACTGCCAAACCTCTACCTCCACCAGCCGTGTCGTCACCGCCTGGTTGGACGTGGTGAGCGTGAGCATCGGCACCACCAAACCTGACTGGGCTCCCCAATCGGGCAGGAGAAAGGGAGGGGTGGAACGGGCAGCCAGGCGCTGCAACCCCCGAGAGGCGCCCTGCAGCAGGGGAAGCTTGGTGTTGTCGTCAAACTCGCCGCGCAGGTGGTTGGCCTCGTCTGACAAGATCGCTTTCAAGGCGTTCCAGTGAACGTTGAGCTCCTCAGGGCTGGCGTCCACCAGGCCAAGGGCCGAAGCCGCCGCGCGACGCAACGTCACCGGCTCGTTAGCGCTGGTGATCACAGCAAGCAAGGCCGCCGCCGCCCGCTGTCCACCGATGTGGCCCAATGCCTCGGCGGCGGCGGCGCGGTCGGCCTCGGGATAGCTGGTTTTGGCCATCGTGCTCTGCAGCGGGCCCAAGGCCGGATCCAGCTCGCGGACACCAGCGAATTCCTTTGCGCTGTCTGCAGGCTGGGTGATGGTTTTGAATTCCCGGGCATAGGCAATGAGAGCAGCGATCGCCTTGGCGCGCAGCTCCGGGTTGGCCCACTCCAGATCGTCGGCATGACGACGGATCAGGTGCCTTACCGTCAAGATCCTTTCCTCCAGCTTGTCAATCTTGGCCGCATGGGCAAAGAAATCAAGCAAGTTCTCCCATTGCTTTCGCTCTGTTGCATCGAGGGACTCTTGATGCTGATTCAGCCACTGCCTGTAGCAGTCACGACAAGCCGCCAAAAAGCCGCGCATGCCGGAGAGGGGATCGAGCTCAGCCTCATTCTCCGTGAATGGATTCTGCCGACGGCCCCACTGCTCGTTCAACCAACGCTCAACCACCTTCCGGTGCGTGATGCTGTCATGTTCGAGCGGTTTGCGCTGGGGGTCAGACTCCTGTTGCCGTCGCCAACGCTCCTGCTGAGCCAGCGCCGCCAGATAATCCGCCAGTGGATCAAGGGCGAGCCGATACCCCGCACTCTGATCAAAGGTGAGCAAAGTCAGCTTATCTTTGATATAAATGAGCAACGCTCGCTTTTGAGCAGGCTGCAGCGGCTTGTTGTCGACAAGTTCCTCGGCCCAAGCGCTAAACGCCAACTGCTCGTTGAAATTTTGCGGTTGATAGCGCGGATGATGCGCTCCCTGGCGATGGGCTGCAAGAGCAAGAGCTTTCAAGAAAATAAGCATCTGTTCTGGCTCTTGTTCGGGATATGTTTGAAACCAGCGGCTTTCCATGGCGATGGATTCGGCTCTGGTTTTGACATACTCCTCCATCAGCTCTGGCACGCTGCTTGGCAGCAGATCGACGGGCCCATCCTTGAGCTTGACTTTTCGATCGTTGATGTGTTGGATCGCTTTTTCAATCACCATCCAAGCCAGCAAAACGGTGATCGGCTGATTTCCCACCATGCGCTCCAGCAGTTCCTGGGTGCGAGTTTGGTCAACTGCCGACAGCAGGGGAACCTGCTTGTCAGTGGTTTCCTTTTGCCAGCGCTCGTGTAAATAAGCATGGAAAAAATCCAGCAGCTCCGCCCCTTTCAACCGCTGTGGCTGAATTTCCATGATCATCCAGCCTTTATTCTTAAAGGTTTGATGATGCTCCCGCAGTCGTGATGTGAGCAGCAGCAAGCAGGGTTGGGGGGGAAGATTGTTCTGAATCCAGCGCTGCTGATCGGGGTTGAGTTCAGAAAAATGATCCACAATCAGCAGTAGGCGCCTATGGCTGAGCAACTCCTCCACCTGCTTCGAAGTGAGGCTGCTGCCAGTTCGGGTGTTGAAATAGGCGGCCAGGCGCTCCGTCAACGTCGCCTCTTCCGCTGGATCAGCCAGGCGCTCCAGAAAACAGGGCAGCAGCGGATGAGGGGCCAACTTCTCCTCCAGACCCCAAAGGGCAATCTCAAAAGCCAGACTCGTTTTGCCCGCGCCGCCTTCTGCCCAGATCAACAGCAGCTGGCTGCTCTTACTCTCCACAAGCGGCCATAAATCAGCGGGGCTCGGAACACACTCCCGCTGCTGTCGCTCACCATCGCGCATCGTGGTGATCATAACCTTGAGGGGCACATGGATTTTCTTTTTTTCCTCTGTGCGTCGCGACAACAGCTCTGACTCCAACGTCTGCTTAAGGCTGATCACCAGGCGATCCAGTCGCTGCAGCTGATCGATTTCAGAAGATTGTGAATGCGACGCAGATTTAGAAGTTTTTCTAGTTTTCTGTGGGAATTTTTTCTGCCAGATTGATTCTACATAGCTCTTGCAAGCATTATTTTCTTGAGAAGGAGAAGCGGAAAAATTAATTCGATAGTTGCGAAAACCCTTGGATTTATCGGCGGGGCTAGGAGTTCTATCTTGCAATAGTTCCAGCTTAGCAAGAAGATAAAAAGCATCTGTAATTTGATCCGGTGTATATGACACTCCTTTCAGAAGACTCAAGCACAGCTTAATCGCTTGATGTGTGGCCACATCCATTGCTTTATCCTTTCTCTCATGCCGTGACGATGTCAGCAGCAACGGCGATGGCCCTGAATCTCTTTCCCACTTCACAATCAGCGCCCTGCGCAGCCAGTTATCATTCTCATCTTCAATCGGACAATTCAAGCCTGTTTTGTTTCGCGCTGTGCCCACACGCTCATTTTGCTTGTTTTTAATTGTTCTCCAACAACGATCGCCGTCGTTCGCCAATTGCAGGAGCAGATCCAGAATCTCTTGCAGATGCTCATGATGCCTAGCTGTTGTCACATTCGTCATCCGGCGGCTCCCTCAGCACTCCTTGCATGCATCGACACTGTAAAAGCAGACGGCGAAACCCCTGCTACAGACAGGGCTGCCTCAAGGTCAAGTTGAGGTCCTGCAAATGGAGCTGACGAACGCGAACCGTCCTGGCTGGGCACAAATGACGACGGGTCTGCCGATGAACAGGCGCCCTGATCCCCAGCTTGCACAGGACGTTTGGTCAGCCCTGCCGCTACAGACGAGCACGGCTTGAGCCCGTAAAGCGCCCGGGTGTCTGCTTGCACCTGCCCAGCCTCTGCTGGAGGAAGGGGGCAGGTGCTCTCGCTCCTGTGCGCGCCGACAGGAAGCCTAGCGCTGGTGGTGCGCGACGGACGGCTTGGGCGGCAAACAGTCCTTCCAACCAAGCCAGGCCACGGCTGCCAAGCTGGTTTGGGCAAGGGTTTGACGATCGGCTAGGGCGGAGAGCGGAAGCACAAAAAATCTTGTGGTAAAGGTTTGTTCGTCTGGCAGGTATAGCTTCTACTTTTCCATTTTAAGAAAAAACCAGCGGTCATCTCCATCCTCACCCCTTTGCCTGCACGTTGTGCAAGACATGCAACGGAGCAAGGTGCGGCAGAAAAGGCCCAAGCTAATCTTTGCCCAAGCTAAAAAGTCAGTTGTGACAAGGCTTTGGGCAGGAAAAATAAATGATTTTTGCTTGACGATCGAAATGCCCAATGAAATTGTATTGATTGTTCCTCCTTCCCAGATCACAACCATGTCTCTGCCGATTCTCTTTTGCAAGCGCCAGCAAAGGGTTGCCCTATCAGCCGTTGAGAAGCGTAAACTTGCCGAGTTCAGTCTCAGCCAGCCAGCTAGATCAGGCATGGCTGACGATCAACAGTTGCTGTCGATCGTGCAGCAGCATCCCCTGTCTTTTGCTTCGATTGCAGATAGCCTGCAGGCCCTTTCCACAGAGCAAGTGATCAGCAGCCTCCTGATCGAAAACCTACCGATCGATCCGGAGCTGCCGGCGCCACCCCGCGACGGAATAAGACCACGGGGCAAAAGCGCCTGCTCAGAATCCGCCGCCCTCCAGCTGATCAACGCCTGTCGCCTCAAACCGTTCAGCTATAAAGAGGAGAATGAGAAGTTGATTCACGAGATCACCCCAGTAGCAGGACACGACAGGCAAGTTAGCAGCGCCGGCATCGCCGCGCTTGGCTTCCACACAGACCTGGCGATCCTTCGTGCGCCTTACCAGCCTGAGTTCCTTGCTCTCGCTGGCCTGCGCAATGATGCAGCCACGCCCACCCTGATTGCCGATCTCGATGACATTTTGGCCGCAATCCGCGCGCGCAGTGCCCAGCTGATCGCGCCCTTGCGTGAGCCCAGGTTTCGGCTTGAATCCCCACCGCTGCTGCGGCTCTGGGGCGGCAAAAGCCTGCGCTCCGAGCCGCGCCCCCTGCTGACCGCCGGCGATCTGGGCCGCGAAACCATCGCCGCCAATTTCAACTCCCTCACCGCTCTGGATCCAGAGGCTGAGCGTGCCCTGCTGGCCATCCAGGAGGTGTTGCCTGAAGTCAGCCGCGAGCTCGTGATCGGTCCCGGTGAATTACTCCTCCTGAACAACCAGCGCTGCTTGCATGGTCGCGCCGCGATCCCGCAACGAGGTCAGCGTTGGCTGCAACGGACCTATTCACGGCGCTGTTTGGAGCATTTGCGAAGGGCAACGGCCTCAGGGCCAGAGGCTGTGGTCTTTGGCATCAGTCAGCTGATCCTGGAGTAGCTGATCCTGGAGTAAGGGAAGCTCTGGACAACCAACCGGTCGCCAGTGGAAGCCGTTCTTTGCGCCAACTGGGAGCTCCGCGCTCGCACAGGTGCCGCTGAGGGGTTGTCCAGAGTCTCCCCAGGCGTCGGGGTTGGCGGCCAGACCGTCCGGGCACGGCAACCACGGCAGCGCACCGGTGCGGACTGGCCAGAGCGTGTCCAACCCCGCCCTGGCAACCGCTCCAAACCTTTCTTCATGAACCCCCTTCACAAAACCGCAACACTCCGTTACAGTGCTGTGCGACGGGGGCCTGACGGGTTTCCGTCCTTCCATCCGTCCCCTGCAACCGCCCGCTTCGGGCTGT
>JBKDSV010000210.1:0-18756 GCA_046340795.1 Cyanobacteriota bacterium
ACCAAGCCTTCTCCCCCAGCGCGACTGAAGTCTGCACAAGCTGGCACAACAGGTCTGAGGCCAGTGGTTCTCAGACCACTCGGGCATGGAGCCAGGAGGGAATTTTTCTGCTCAGCTGGTGATGCCCCGTGAACGCTTACCCCTTCCTTTACGAGATCAATGCTCTGCGCTCGCTGCCCTTTGGCGCGCCCTTGCCGGCCTCCATGCCACCCTGGCTTAACATCTATGATCTGAGGGACTTCCTGAGTTATGTTGGCGCAGGTGTCTTTCCAGGCCGTGTTGTTGACCATTGCGTCGATAACCGTCATGCCTTCCCTGGCTCCCACAGCGCTTACTGGTCGAATCCAGAGGTTTGGGAGGCCGTCCTTTCCCTCTTGACCCGCTGATCCGCTTGCCCCACAACTCCGCCAGTCCTGAGCACACCCATGCGGTGATTATTGGCATAGAGAAATATGACGAAGGTGAGGCCTTTAATTTGGATGGACCAATCAATGACGCCCTGGCCATCCACGACTGGCTCTCTGGCAGGGGCGTACCAGAAGGGCAGATACATCTACATGTCTCTGCATTGTCTCGGAATCAATCCAGGCTGCAGGGAGCCGGGGGGAATCCCCAAGACGCAACAGAGCAGGCGCTGCGCAAAACATTGCTCCAGTTACGAGATCTTCCTGCCTGCCAGGCAGAGCTGTTGATCATCTATTGGGCTGGACATGGCGTCAGCCACGATGGACGAGATTATCTTCTTCTTTCTACGGCGACAAAGAAAGACATTGCCTGCTATACCGTGGAAAATATTCGTGCTAGCTTTGCAAGTGCAGACTGTTTGGGATTTCCACAGCAAATCTTCTTCTTTGATGCCTGCCGATCTTTTCATCGCAACCCCACAATTTCCCCTTCAAGGCAGGATCTTCCCGAGGGTAAAGCGTTTCACAAGAGCCAGTTCCTGTTCTTTGCTTGCCAACAGGGTTACGCCGCTTCTTCCTACAAACAGGGTGAGGCCGCTAATGATTCAGCCAAGGAAAAAAATGGATTATTTACGAAGCTCTTGCTAGACTGTCTGCAGGCACAATCCCAATCGAAGTCAGCTTGGCCGCCAGACATGGATACTATTGCTCAACAGGTAAACAACTCTTTTCGTGAGCGAAATAATGACCAGCTTTTCCCTAGTCAAACCCCAGTATTCTACTGCATTGATTGGGAAGGAAATCGCCAATCTCATAATATAAGAGAGGTTGACATCAGTTTTCTTGATCCCATAATCGACAATGTAGACGATAAAAAAGCATCAAATATGGTGAAACAAGTCATCACGGAAATGGCGCAACCAGGGGGTATTTTCTCTCAGCGACTTGCAGATGTTAATCTCTCGCTATTCACGACAAAAGCACGGATAAAGCATAAGCTCAGAGAGCTTTTAGCAGCTTACCCCCAGAGTTCAATAGAAGAATTTAGGCAGAAACTGGGCGAAGCTGCTACGGCTGGAAAGGAGATAAACAGCATTTCTTTTTTGCTTATTATTGTCGATCCAGATTTTGAACCGGCTGACTGCTATAAATTTCGAGCGGAACTGATAAAAGAGAAATCGATGGAGCCCTTCAGCTTTGATGCGGGACGAGAGCCAGATGGCAAGTGGCCGGAAGGAAGGATAGATATTTTGCCAAAACTCTTGGGAAAATGGCTCCATAAAGCCAAAGAAATGATGCCTAATGGTCATCGGCTGTACATGGAGATTTTTCTTCCCCACAAGCTGCTCACGAAAAGCCCTCGCTTGACATTCAAATTACCGTATGATGAGGAAGGCGAGGTGATAGACCTGGCCGCGTGTGGAATTCCTTTTGTCCTGCGATCTTTCGATCGTGTCCAAATGGCAAAGAAAACTCCAATGACAACTCTGCACAGCAAGTGGGAAGGATTGCGTCAAGGCAGTGCAAAGATTCATAGCGTATCTCAGGAATCTCAGCTAGAGACAGGTTTATTGCATTCACGTCTCAGCAGAAATGAAGTTGCTGTCCTATCGATGTTGCTTAATCTTCCACCTGAATCCAAAAAAAGAGAACTTTTGTTCTGGATGATCATCAACTCTGAAATTCCGCATTGCGCATGGTGGAGAGATCGCCATGAAGCTGATCCTGAATTAGAGGAACATGAAACGGAGACTGACAGGCTTGAATATCTGTGTAAATGTTTATGTCTAGATGAAGTAGAGTCTGATCCCAAAGATAAATTACAAGCTGATGCCAAAAGCGATCTTAATGCCCCTCAACATCTTCATGCTATGGAGAAAAAAGTGGCAGAAAAAAGATTGTATTTAGCAGGAGAAGAGGAGTGTAAGGGATGGATCGGTCGCTTAATGCTGCTGATGGATCATCCTAAACGATGGCCAACAAGCATCCGTTATGAACATGAAGAAGGTGGATTTCTAAAAAATCATATTTAGCACGTCTTCATTAATCAACCGCAACTCTTCCCTCGCCATTATGTCTTCCCCATCCCAATCTTCTTGGCCTCTATTTCATCTACCTGCAGAGACGACGACTGAAAATCAGCCATGCACCTCAAGCGCCTCAGATGAATCCATAGATAATCAAAATAAAAGTGGAGACAAGGAAAATGAAGAAGATAAAAAGCTTGAAAAGATTTATTCAGATAATCTCAAGCGCTGGCCCGAAGCCCCGCCTTGGCGTAGATTCCTTAAGGAAGATCAGATCGATAAGAAAAATGATGAGAATTATTGGAAGGATCTTCTGCGCATCCAGAGGAACGACAAAAACTCTGAGCGCAGGGGCGAGAGCTTTCGTCTTGGATCCGGACTCTCCCGTTCCGAAGAATCCGGACTCTCCCGTTCTGAAAAGGAGAATTCCCAAAGGGAACGCTTCGAAAGGGAACGCTTCGAACGAGACAGTCAGGTGCTGCTTCAGTCCGTCAATGCCGCCATCCATCTGCGGCGGCCCCTATTGGTGCGGGGAGGACCTGGCACAGGCAAAACCAGCCTAGCCTATGCCTTGGCCCATCGTCTCCAGCTTGGCCCTGTGTTGCACTGGCGCATCACCTCCCGAACGCGCCTGGTGGATGGGCTATATCGCTACGATGCCTTGGGCCTCTTGCAAGATCTGCAACGGGATGATTTTCAGCTGAGACGCCAGGCACAGATCCAGTCCCAAGTGGATGCGTCGGTGGCTAATCCTCCCGCTATTCCAGCGGAGCGCCAGATAGCGAACTACATCAGCCTCGGTCCCGTGGGGACAGCTTTTCTCCCCTCCCTGCTGCCGCGTGTGTTGCTGATTGACGAGATCGACAAAGCGGATCCCCAATTGCCCAATGAGCTTCTGCACCTGTTTGAGGAAGGTGAGTTTGACATTCCAGAACTCACCCGGGAACGACAGCATCAGCAGCCTGATCCGCAGCAGCCTGATCCGCCACCCGGACAAGGGGTCAAACCGTGGGAGCTGGCAACGGCAGATCTGTTGCCTTTAAAAGGTGAAGACTCAACAGACAATAAAGCTTCAGAGTCAGGTGTGGACCCCCAGCGAGTCCAGCCTAAGTCTGTTCAGGTGAATCGCGTTCCAGTGCGCTGTTGCCAGTTCCCGATTGTCGTGATGACAAGCAATGACGAACGGGACTTTTCCCCAGCCTTCAAACGCCGTTGCTTGCGCATCTCCATGCCCTATCCTGATTCAGCCCAGCTGATGACAATCTTGCGCTCTCACTTCACCTGTATTGGCGAAAACTTCTGGAGCAGCCATAAAGAGAAGCTCGTCGACTTGATCGACGAGTTCAAACAACCAGGTCAGGGGGAACGCCATGATCGCGCCACTGATCAACTGTTGAATTATCTCCATCTCTTTAGCGAAGACCCCAAGGGCCGCCCACCATACGAAGTGCTGCAGCAGCTCAAGCCCATCCTACTCAAGGAGCTGGGCGCCAGCGAGGGGAAATGAGGGCCTGATGTGACCCGCCACTCCCGTGACTCCGGCGCCCTCGAATCCTTCGTGCGCTTCCTGGGCTGCGACAGCGAGAGGGTTGGACGGGATTCACAGGCCAAACAAGGGCCGGATCTAGACCCGGAGGCGATCGCCGATGTGCTCTGGTTGGCGGTGAATCACCCGGCCCTTGCCTGGGGCGGTCGAGTCGTTACGCCGCCTGTGCCGCCAAATCAGGACGACAAGGAGCAAGGCGAAACCCCAAACCCGGATGTTGGCCCTGAACCTCTTTCAGATTCGACGGAGCCAATCTTCTCCGCCCCAGTCACCTCTGTTGTCGCGCCCAAGAGCAAGGAGACCCGGTGGACATCCCACAGGCTGGAGGCTCAGCTCCTGCCCGAGGCCAGCGTGCCCGGATCAGAGCGGTTGCCTGTCCGGGTGAGGGATCCCTTGGCGTTGCCGGATCCTCAACGTTTGTTTGAGGCTGTTCTGCCGCTGATGCAGGAGGTGGCTGGAGATCGGCCAGCAAGCCTGGATGAAGAGGCCACCTTGGAACGTTATGTCCTGTGGCGCCAGCTGATGCCGGTCTGGCGGCCAGATCAGCACTATCGCTTCCTGTTGACGCTAATGATCGACGAGGGGTTTTCGATGAGCCTGTGGCAGCCGCTTCTCGACAAGCTCAGCCACTGTCTCCGTGGCTTTCATGGATTTCAGGGCATCCGGGTGGTGCCCTGGGCGACGGATCCCTCGAACGAGGCGGACCGTTCTGACGAGCCTTTCGCCGAGACCGCCGCCCTGATCGATCGGCAGGGGCCTGCGTCGGATGGGCTGGTGGTGGTGGTCTCCGATTGCGCGGGCCTGAAGTGGTGGGCAAAGGGAGGCGTTGGCCCTGGGCCGGCTTTCAGCCTGCTTCAGCGGCTGGGTGCCAGCCGTCCGGTTGCGATCTGGCAGGTGCTGCCGGATTGGATGTGGCGCCGCACGGCCCTGGGCCAGGAGGAAGCCGTTGCCCTGCGACGCTCCAGCGAGGGCAGCGCCTGGCCGTTTCAACTCGCCAGGCCCCTGGAAACCCGCTCGCATGGCGAAGGCGGCCCGCTCCGCCCGTTGCCGGTGTTTGAGCTGACGCTCGCGGGTTTGCGGACCTGGGGCAAACTTTTCAGTGGATCTCCCTTTATGGTGATCCCCGGCATCCTTTTGCCAAAGCAGCCCATCGACCGGCCCAGGGCTTCAGAACCCGAGCGCCAACCGCCGGATGAAGAAGCCTCTGCAAAGAAGCTGGAGCAGCCAGACGCGCTGCTCCCCCTGCGGCGCTTTCAGCATCTGGCATCACCTAACGCCCAACGGTTGCTGGCCTTGTTCGCTGCGGCGCCGGTGCTCACCCTGCCCGTGATGCGCTTGATCCAAGCCGAGCTGCTGGAAGGCATTGGCACCTCGGCCATGGCGGAGGTGTTGTTGAGCGGCCTGTTGCGTCCTGTCGCGCGGGCCACTCCTCTGAAGCCAGAGACCTTGCAGCTCACATTCGCCGCGCCGATCCGCGCCGCATTGCTCAGGCAACAGTCCCCGGACACCACGCTGGAGGTGATCGAGGCTGTCACCGACTTCATCAACAGCCATTGGAGCCAGCAGGGCTGGGGATCCTTTCTTGCCTTTCTCACGGACCCAGCCATCGCGGCACCGTTTCAACTGAAGCAAATCCATCACTTCGCCAGGCTTAGGGCCGAGATTATTGCCGAGCTTGGGGGGCACTACAGAACTTTTGCCGAGCAACTACGTGAGGCTCAACGCAAGAATCCGTGGCCCAGCAACCTGTTCACCTTCCAGGAGGTGGACTGTGAGGTGGCGCAGCTTGTAAGGATTCCTGAACTGGAGCCCGTCACGGTTGTGAGCGCGAGCCTGCGCTCCGTGGAAGGGCAGGATTTCGAGTTTGAAACAGCCACGCTTCAAGGAAGCGTCCTCGCCAAGCAGACGGCCCGTGTGCGTGGTTTTTGTGAGCCGCTGGAACCTGGCTGGGCTGAAGCTTCCCAGCGTCGACCCGTGTGCGACAGCGGGGTCCGTGGGGCCACCTTGGCGATGCTCCAGATTCCTTCCGGCCGTTTTCTGATGGGCTCTCCCCCCGATGAGGCAGGACATGACGACGACGAAGGTCCTCAGCATGACGTGGAGCTGGGCGAGTTTTTCCTCTCCCGCACTCTCGTCACTCAGGCTCAATGGCGCGCGGTAGCGCAATGGAAACCGATGGAAAGCGAAGATCCCTGGCCCCGTGCCTTGGATGCCGATCCGGTGTCACAACTCTCTAACGCACAGCGCTTTCTGGGGGAGCAACGGCCGGTGGTGAATGTGAGCTGGCACGATGCGATGGAGTTTTGCTACCGCCTACGCGTTCGCACTGGCAAGCATTACACTCTTCCGAGTGAAGCGCAATGGGAATATGCCTGCCGAGCTGGCACCACCACACCCTTTTATTTTGGTACCACGCTTATATCTGAGCTGGCAAACTACGATGACAGCCTCACCTCTGGCAATGGTCAAAAAGATGGGTATCGTCAGCAAACGACGGAGGTGACCAGTTTCTATGCCAATGCCTGGGGCTTGTATGATATGCACGGCAATGTCTGGGAATGGTGCGCTGATCAATGGCATAGCAATTATGATAAAGCACCTGCAGATGGCAGCCCATGGATTGACAACAAGACTGATGATGATTCAATGAAGCTGCTGCGCGGCGGCTCTTGGGACAACGACTCCGGGCTCTGCCGCTCGGCCTACCGCGCCAGGATCCATCCGGCGAAACGCAGTATTCGTTTTGGTTTCCGCGTCTGCTGCCTCCCCCAAGACCCCATTGTCTATACTTAAACTCTCTAGTCCTTTGTGCTTGACTGTTTTTATATTTTGTTTTATATCTTTTGCGATGGAAAGAATTTTGCGATTTCCGGCAAGTCGCTAGAGAAGCAAACTTCAACACACCGGCGACAGCAGTCCAAGCAGTCACTGGCGCGGATCGTACGTCATATTATGTTTATTTGACTGGGTTACTTATGTCTAGTCAGCAAAAATTCTTTTCAAGAATGTTTGTTTCTATGGTTAATAGAGCCTGCGGTGCAAATTTTTTTACAACTGCCCTCCATGGCCGCTCCTGCCATCTCAGCCATCCCCAGTGGCGAACTGCCCATCATCCAAGTCTGCCCCGCCAGCAGCAATTCGGCTGCGGTGATGGCCTCACCGCTAATTTGTATCAACTTCTGGATCAGTTGTTGCACGCTCATTATGCCTGTGCCAAGCCCTCCACCCTTGAACCCCTCAAAGCTTCACCTGCACCCCCGGCCCCTCGCGGCAGTTGGAGAGTTGTGATCCGAAACGGCATTGGATCTCCGCCGCCACCTACCGCCGCCTGTTTCCAGGGCGGGTGCGCCTGCACAACCATCATCTGTTCAAAGGCAAGTGCCCCCTGCGCCTTGTGTCGCAAGGGGTCATCTCCGGTACCTTGCCCGAAGCTGCGGCCCAGGCCCATCTTCACAGCTGGAACGCCGATCTGGCCCATGGCCACACCTGGAGCCTGCGCTGCGGGCTCTTCCCCGGACTGCCCTTTGCGGAAGGTTTAGTCTGAAGAGCCACCGGATAGAAAGCCAGTGGGAGCATCGGCAGGGTCCAGACCCGCTCCAGTGATCACCCACTGCGCAAGCACCGGGTGATGCGCACAGCGCCAAGTGGGCTGCGGTGTGATTTTCACAGTGACGATAGACCGCCTTTTTTGCTTCACTCCCCTGCGAGCGCCATGCGCCCCTCCAGCACCAGCCCAGACCACGGCCCCCGCTTCTTCCCCTTCCTTTTCACCCAGCGGCACCGCACACAAGGCTATCGCGAATGGCTGACCGCCCCGCCAAACGACAGCAGTGACAATGGCGTCAGCCTCACCATGCTTTGGATCCCACCCGGCCGTTTCCTCATGGGCTCCCCTGCCGACGAAGCGAAACGCTTGGACAGGGAGGGACCCCAGCATCTGGTGCAACTGCAGGGTTTCTTCCTGGGCCAGACGCCCGTCACCCAGGCCCAGTGGCAAGCGGTGGCTGGCTGGAAACCACTGAACAACGAACGCTTTTGGTCCGAGAAGCTGGCTCCCGACCCAGTGTCCAAGCTCTGGGAGCGAAAACGGTTTGAAGGAGCGCAACGTCCTGTTGTCAGCGTGAGCTGGACTGAAGCGATGCGCTTTTGCCGTCGTCTCAGCCAACGTACAGGGCGCTACTACACTCTTCCAAGTGAGGCACAGTGGGAATACGCCTGCCGAGCTGGCACCACCACGCCCTTTCACTTCGGTGCGACCCTTAGCACAGAACTAGCGAATTACGACGGAAATTATATCTATACTGATGGCCATAAAGGAGTCTATCGCCAACAAACAACGGATGTTGCCAGCTTCCCTGCTAACGCCTGGGGGCTGCATGATATGCACGGCAATGTGTGGGAATGGTGCGCTGATCAATGGCATAGCAATTGTGATAATGCACCCGAAGATGATTCCCCATGGATTGACAATGATTCCGATGAAGCTTCATTAAAGCCGCTGCGTGGCGGGTCGTGGAACTGCGATCCTGACGACTGCCGTTCAGCTTTCCGCATCAGGCTCCGCCCAGGCAGTCATGATGATTTCGTTGGTTTCCGCGTCTGCTACCTCCCCCAGGCCTAAGGAAGCTCTGGACAACCGGTCGCCGCTGGAAGCTGTGCCTTGCACCAGCTGGGAGCTCCGCACTCTCACAGGTGCCGCCGAGGGGTTTTCCAGAGCTTCCCTAACCTCTTTACACTGAAACTCTCTAAATCTTTGTAAGTAGCCAGAGGAAAAACTTCAACACACCAGCGACAACAACCCAAGCAGTCACTGGCATGCCTCGCGGTTCGTGTTATGTTTATTTGGTCGGGCTACTTATTTGATTGTTTCTCTTGTTTTTGGAGCACCTCGAAAAATTCCGCCTCCCCCTCGCCTCCCGGAGTGAAATCCCTTGCCGTCAATGACCTCGCTGGCCAGCCGCGGCAGGCCAAAAGTGATTTTTCGAGCTGCCCCCAAGTTGATCACTTCAAGCACTCCGCAAACATCCATTCACCCCAAAGCTGCTGCGCAGCTTAATCCTAAAAAACGACAATAAATCTGCAGCCAAGGATGCCTAAAATGTCTGCTCTGTCTGTCCGGCAAAGCGACCTTCATACTGCTCGTTTCCCTCTAACTTCTGGAATACGAACTGACAAATTGGTAGCCCTGGTGACACCGCCAGCGGAGCCGGACCAAAATTACTCATCTCCAATACCTGCTGGCTGTCAATTCCCGGTCCCATGAACGGGGCGCTGATGTGCACCATCAAGCCAAGGCGCGCGAAACGGCTCCGTCCCTCCAACCAGCCGCACAACCCCGGTCCCAAACAAAGCCGTTCCCTGGTGATACCAAGAATCGTTTCGCCAGGCATGATCAGAATGTGTTGTCCTGCCGCAATCTCAATCTTCTCGGTGTAGGAACGGTAATCGGTGCTCTCCTGCACATCAATCACCTCATGCACCTTGCGAAACACACGGATCGTGCTGGCCAGCGTGAGATCCACCGAGGCGGGACCCACCAGCTCACGGCTGAAGGGCGTGATGCGGATCATACCTGCGTCAATGGCCTGCAAAATGGCGTCTCTTCCAAGAACCGACATGGACTGAAGCGCTTGCTGAATTTGAGGGGCGGAGACGTAAGTGTAAGGCGACAGCCACTGCCGCAGTCGTTCGTGCCTTGAGGAAAACTGGTCCGCAGGCGATATGAAAACTGGTCCACTCCGTAGGGCAAGACTGCCATGGTCCCCGCGCGGGGGCAGCGGCGGTAGTGGTAGCCCACTGCAGCTGAGACTTCTGCCCCTGATGGTCTGGTTCCAGACTCAACAGCTTTGAGACGCCAATCATCATCGATCTGCATGGATTGGCTTTTGAACACTGATGAAGACTTCCGAGGAAATTGAGCATGTTCTTTCCTGTCAAAAAGCAGGCTGGAGCAAGAGAAGAATTGCGGCTGAACTTGGTATTTCACGCAATACCGTTACTCGCATCATCAATTGGCATGGATCGGATGTTCCTTCCGTGAAGCAGCGGCAGAGCAGATTGCAAGTGACGCTGGAGTGGCTGAAGACATTAGAGTCTAATAGACGAGAAGATCACAGCGAACGCTTATGTTTGCAGCTGGAACACGAACGGGGATTGCGTGTCAGTCAACGCAGTATGGATCTGGCTCGCAGGATCTTGCGGGATGGTCAACAGGCCCTATGCAATAGCGGCCAGAGCATTCCTGAGAGTTGGCAGATCGGACCCTATCAACTCAATGCCAACGGTGCGTTGACCCTGGCCGGTGTCCGAGTGGCCATGCCTTCTCTGCAGGAGCGATTGCTGGTGCTTTTTGCTAGAAATGCCAATCAACTATTGAGCCGTGAAGAGATCGCCGTAGAACTTGATCATCAGAATGACAGACAACGAAGCGCTCGAAATAATGTGACCTTAATGGTGCACCGTCTCCGGCAGGAGCTGGCCCAGGGCCCTCTGGGTCAGGATGCCATCCGCACGATCTATGGCCAGGGATACATCCTGGTAGCTCCTGTTCAGCCAATGGAGTCTGCCCCGCGATCACTCCATGAACTGCCACGAAAACAGCCTGATGCCACCACCAATCCATTTCATCTGGAGGCGCATGATGTTTGGCCCCAACGCGATCCCTATAAATTAAGCCGGCAAGAACTTTTGCTGAAAAAAAGCATTGACCATGATCCGTATTTCCAACAGGGCTATCTCGAATTGTGCTATTTGCAGTTGTTGCAATGTTTTTGGGGTATGCGCTCCTCTCTTGATGTGCGTCCAGCCATGCAGAGGCAATTGTTGAGCATTGAGCAATTTCCCAGCAAGCCAGACGGTTGGTTGGGCATCAAGGCGGAAATCCAAAGTCTTCTGCTCTGGCAACCGTGCACCACCCAGCGGCTTTACGGAACCTGGCTGGCGGACACCCTGCCCGACGGCATGCCCCGATACTCCTGGGCGCGCCACCTCATTTTTTCGGGCCAGCCGGAAACAGCCGTGCGGCTGTTGAACCAGCATGTGCGAGATGACCTTTGTCAAGGCTGGATGAATCTGGCCATGGCCTACTGCGCCCTCGGAGACCTCGCCGCCGCGGAAGACGCCGTGCACCACCAGTTGCTTGTGGATTCCGGCATGGTGGGGACGCGGCTGTTCCTGGCTGTGTTGAAGGCCAGCCAGGGCAAGTCGCAGCAGGCCGCCAGACTGATCGAAGATTCGGGTCTTCTGGACCGCCCCTTTCAGGGGGTGCAGGCGCTGACCGCCTATGCCCTGGCGCCGGGTGACCTGCGTCGGCGGAGCCACCAGCTTCTGGATCAGGCGCTGGCCCTCACCAAGGAGTCCGTTGCCGAGGTTGGCGCCATCGGCTACTGGGGCCTGGCCGCCTTGGCTCTTGATCGCCAGGAGGAAGCGGTCCAACTTTTAAAGCTCAGCGTCAAACACCGCTGTTACTCGGCGCCGGTGCTGTTCCGCACTCCATTTTTGAAACCCCATGCGAACACCCTGGCCGTGCGCCTGTTCATGGAGGCCATGCGGCGCGGTTTTGCCGAACAGTCATGAGCAGCCAGCTCAGACACGACCCGCTCCAAGCCGCCGCTTGCGGGGAAGAAGGGGTTTTTCTCGGGCCAGGATCACAGGCTGGTTTGCGGAGTCGTCGGGAGGGAGGCGACAGGTGCGTCCTCCGGCGCAGCCAGGGCAAAGCGGGAGAGGACGCCCAAGGCCTCCCCCCATTCGGCCCGCGCGATTTCCCGAAGCCGTTCATGGACCTCCCGCCCGTCCGCTGGTCGGCGCTCCGGCCTGGGATCAAGAGCGGCATCAATCAGCGTCGCCAGGCTGGGGGGGAGGGGAGAGCGGCTCACCTGGGCCACGGGGGGCAGGGGAGCTCGCTCCGCCCGCAGGAGCTGTCGAAAATTTTCAATGCGCTCAAAGTAGTGGCCTGACGCCAACAGATGCCAGGAGCGACCCCAGGCCCAGACATCGCTGGCCGCAGCCATCAGTCCCGGACCCCAGGCTTCTGGCGGCGCGTAGTCGACAGTGCCACAGAAACAGTGGCGCGCGCGGGTGTCCTCCAGGCTACGGGCGTGGCCAAAGTCGATCAGCTTCACCACCTCCCCGCCAGCGGCTCCAGGGCTTGTGGTGGTCGCAATCCCAACGTTGCGCGGTTTGAAGTCATTGAACAAAAGGCCCGCCCCGTGGAGCCGGGCGAGGGCGGCCGTCACCCCAAGGCCAGCCGCCACCAGATCCACCCCGCTCCAGTGCTCCCCCAGGCGCCCGCGCAGAGTGGACAACGGCAGATGCTCCATCACCAGGAAGGTGAACCAGGTGCCAATCGCCACCTCCTCCAGGCGCACCACATGGGAGCCCTGGGCTGCCTGCAACATGGCCGTTTCCCGGCGGGCGGCACCCCGCTGGATCCGACGGCGGCCGGGCTTGTGGGGGAGGGCCTTCACCACCAGCAGGCCGTCGCCCCGCCGAGCCAGGAGCACCCCTCCCGCTTGCCTTGGCCAGAGGCATCTCACAGGGGTGAGCTCTGGCAGGAGCTCGGCCAGCTCCCGCCGCAACACCTCCTCCCCCGGAAGCCTGGGGGCCGCACCATCAGCTGCCGTGCCCATGGCTCTCCCCTGCTCCTCCGCCCTCCAAGGTCAGGGGCCGACTGGCCAGGCCCTGGGTGCGGGCCTGTCGGGAGCGCTCGATCTCCATCAACAGCGCGTTTGGATGTTGGAAACCGTGCCGCTGGCTCCAGGCCAACAAATCCTTGGGCACGGGCCAGCCGGTCTCCCGGCCATGGCGGGCGATCTGCTCCGCTGTGCTCAGCGGGGGCAGCGGGACCATCGGGGGCAAGCCATCCGCTCCACGCCCACAGTGCTGCTGCGTGGCGGCGGCGGCATCAGCCCGGGCCGGATACTCCCCTTGGTGCCGGTAGCTGTCCAACAGGGGTCGCACCACCCCGAGCTTGAAACGGGTGAGCCGCAGCCACTCCACGGCCTTGTCGAGGGTGGCCCGGTCGGCCAGGAGTTGGTCGCCTTCAGCCTCCGTGAGGTCGTTGTCGGCATAGAAACGGGCCAGGTCCTCCTCCGTGGCCAGGCCCCGTTCGGCCATGAAGGAGGCCCGCCACTGTCGCAGCTCGGCCTTCTCCGCCTCCAGCCCGAGATGGCGAGCGGCCACCAGGGCGAGGAGATCCACCAGCGAGCGCCGCACCAGCTCCGGCGCTCGCGGATCATTGACCAAGGCGTGGCGGGCGATGGCCTCTTGGCTGATGGCCTCCCCCTGGCGCATGGTCCAGCGGTCGCGCTCCACCAGCGCCTGGAGGTAGTGGGTGTCCTCCAGGGACCAGGGCGCAAGGGCTGGGGTCGGGGCGGGAGAGGGCCCGTTGTCGGTGCTGTCGGTGCTGTCGGTGACCAGGGACGCCATGGTGCGCAGCAGCAGTCGGGCGTCAGCGGCCTTGTGGTCGATGGCGTGCTCGCGCAGGTGGGCCTCCAGGCCTGACCGCTGTGTGTGGGTGAGCAACGATGAGGCCAACAGGCGCGGCCAGCAGCGGTCGGGAAAATACACCGCGGCCGCCTCGTCGATGAGGGCCGCGGCGAGATCCGCGTCAATCACGCCTGCTGTCACCGCATCCTCCAGGTTGAAGCGCAGGTTCACCAGCGGCTCACTCAGGCTGCGATGGCCGAATTCCGCCGTGGCGTGGGCCACGGCCACCTCGTCATCACGGCTGAGGGTGCCATCGGCGAAGCGTGCGTAGATGCGGCCGAGGCCCACCATGCCAAAGGGGGCGCACTCCGCCGCCCGCAACGCCCCCATGCTCGCCGCCCCGTAGAGGGCCACACCTTCATCGAGGGCGAGCAGAAGTTCCTTGTGCCAGACGGAGAGCACGTTGAGGAAGACCCCGTCAATGATGCCGATCGCCGAAGGGCGATAGGCACGCAACACGGAAACGATGTCGCCTTGGCGCACAGGTGGCTGGATCACCACCTCGGGGTGGAGACTGCGGACCTCCCGTTCGGGCAGGCTTGGGCCAACAAAAACAACCTGGGTCATGGCATTCAAAGCGGAGGGGAGAGGTGGGCGGCCCGAGCCCGGGCCCGGGGGCCGGGGCTATAGGAGGGGAAGGTGCAGATGCCCTCCAGACCGGGGATCACGACCCGCACCACCGCCACAGGGAAGGGGGGCTCCTGCATGTCGACCACGCCCACCCGGGGCAGATCCGCAGCCGCCAGCCGCGCCAGGAGAAGGCGAAAGTCGTCGCTGAAGCAGCGCCCGGCCCGGCGAACCTCAGGCACATGCCGGGCCTGCGCCTGGAGGCGTCGGGCGTGCTCCATTTCGCTGGCGAACAGGCCCATGGTCCAGCGTTCGTACTTGGTGGTGTCATCCCGAGAACCAGCCACCTGCACCACCACCCGGCTCTGCACCGCCTCCGTGATCGCCCGCACCAGGGCCACCTCCGTGTCCAGATGACAGCCATAACCGACGGCGGTGCCTGTTTCCGGCTGGGCCAGGTCGAACAGGCGGGCAGCGAAGGCCGGCACGCCCAGATCGCTGGGCATGTCGCGCACCAACACCATCACGTCGGCGGCGGCGCAGGCCGCGAGCAGGGGTGCCACCTGCGGCAGGTCAAGGGCGCGCAGATCGACGATGCTGGCGCCCCGGCTCCAGAAACCAGGAAGGGCTCGGGCCAGGGCGTAGGCGTCCCGCTCGATCAGCTCGTACATCCCCGCCAGGATCGCCTCCAGCCTGTTGTTGCCCGAGGCCAGCCCGTTGGAGCTGCGTTGGAAGGGGGAACGGGCCAGGGACAGGCCCTTGCGCGGGGGTCGCAGATGAACGCAGGAGAAGGGCACAAGAACAGGGGAACCGGAGGCAACGTCCTCCCCGGTGGTCCACTGCAGGGGGGCATCAGGGATCAGGCGCTGGTGCCGCACCGTCGGGATGCGGTGGATGTCGAGCAGAAGGCGGTCTTGGCGCTGGAGATCCTCGAGGCTGGCCTCGATGACCTCAAAGCCGGCGTACTCCGCGTGGTGCATTTCGATGGCTTCCATCGCCCCCGACACCTGGGCCGCCACCAGGGTGGGTCCTTTGCCGGTGGAGCCGACCACTGTGCGGGCATTGGGCCGAATCGCCAGGGTCACGGGAATGCCAACGCGGTCCAGGCCGGTGATGTCTGCCAGGCGGGTGATGCCCGCCAGCGCCAGGTGGGGGGTGATGCGGGCCAGGGTGTCCTCGGGGGGGCAGGCCCGATGGGTGGAGCCGCGAAAGCCCTTGGGAGCACTTGGGTCGGCGAAGGCCTGGCCAGGATCTGAGCTGAGCAAACTGGTCATGGTCACCTACACAATCTCGGAGAGGTAGCGGCCAGCGACGAGGGCCCGCATCTCGTCCTCCGTGAAGCCGACGATCCACAGATCCCGGGGAGGCTCCTTGCCGACGCAGTGGAGGTAGAGCTGGTGCTCGCTGTTCAGCGCGGCCACACACAGGACCGCATCCTCCGGGTTGCGCATGCCGAAGTAGGGCAGATGATGCAGATAGCGCCCGGCCACCTGTTGGCAATCGGCGAAGTAGGCGTGTGTGTCGAGGATGTGCTCGTGCCAAAACAGATCCATCACCCGACTTGGCGGGAGCCAAAGCTCGGGAAAGGCGGCGTGCATGGCAAAGAAAATGCGGTATTCCTTCTCCAAGCGGTTGCTGAACTCCTCGCTCCATCCATAACCAATGTTGGGGTTGGGATGCCTCACTTTGTGGAGGATATTTGAGAAGTCAAGCGTAGCGGTTCGAGCAGCGTAGTGAGCAAACCGCTGTGCCACGCTCTTGCCATCATTCGGCGTGGCCCAGAGTCCAGTTGGTGCTGACAGATCTTCAGTCGTAGAGGGGTGGAAGGCGTGAGCGGAAGTCATGAATCAACGGACAGGGGAAACGACCGGATTGCAAGTGCCAGGGGCAGGCACGCCAGCCCCCGGCAACAAGCATCAGGCACAAAATGCCGCGGCCGCCGCTGAAGCATCGGCAGCGGCGTCGGCGCCACCAGCCGCAGCTGCAGTGTCCCCAGCAGCATCCGCACCACCAGCGGCGGCGGCATCTCCACCTCCGTCAGCGGCAGCGTCTCCACCGGCATCAGCCCCGCCCTCATCTCCACCCTCAGCGCTGCCATCATCGTCTGCGCCATCATCGTCATCATCATCTCCCGCGCTCGAGTCAGAGACCGTTGGCAGGCTGATGGAATTCGAAGTGAGCTGCTCTAGATTACCGTTATTATTTTCGATGCCCGAGAATTTCTTTGCGTCTTTTTCGGAGTAGGTAATGTTTGATGTGGTTGGATCGCCCTTTTCGCTCATGCAAGTAGCTGTCAGCGTGATCTGAATATCTGCGCTCGAATTTTGATAGCTTCCAGCTGGAACATATGGATTCTCTGTGTTGGTAGGACTGCCGCTGCCAGACTCCAGAGTCAGTTTGCCGTTGGCATTTGAGATGTCGTTATATCCCGATAAGCCACCAGAATTAAAGGTTAGTGTTGATTGAACTGACTCTCCACTTTCGTTCTTGCAAGTCGCAGAAAGAGTGACTTGAATCACGGTGTTGGAGGCCAAGGTTTCCTGATAGGAACCGGCGGGGATGAAGGGGCTGCAAGAAGACGATGTCATGGTTGGTTGATTTCCAGGAAAGAAGGAAAAGAGCGGACGATATGGCGCGATGATCAGGAATAGCTTTTCGCTGGTGTCGGGAAGGGAATGGTTAGCTCACCGTTGGCGAAAGAAGGCTTTTGGGTCCAGTTGGGAGATTGTTCCGTCACCTTGATTTTTCCCGTTAATTGGGAAACATCATGACCCTGCACGGTCTGAATGCCGTACGACAGTAAAGTGGCGGCAGGATTGGCATCAAATTGTGAGCGGAATGAGGGAGTCGACCAGGCTTTGGCGATGAGTTTGCTCCACTGGGCTTGATACGGATTGGGGGTGCTCATGGCAATAGGTGTGGGAATCAGGAAAACTGTGAGAAAGAAGAAGTCTTCTGGGGCGGACCACGAGGGAGCCTTTGCCAATCAAGGATGGACATGGTTAAAATGATCAATCTGTGAAGTCATCTTTCCATCCATTCGTCAGGAGCCGAAACACCTTGCTCACGGTAGAGTCATTGATACTCAAACTAACGGGTGGTAAAACTTGTAACTGGAGATCGATGGCGCGAATCAGATCAGCCACCCTGGTGGAGGTTGAAAGGGGAGGTAAATTGCGGATCGCAATCTGGTTGGCATTGGTGGGATTGGGATTCATGACAGGCAGGTCTTGATTCGCCAGGGCACTCAACAGCTGCTGATGCAAATTACGATGAACAAGATAGAGCTTTAAATAGAATGTACTGTTGCGGACTTGTTCCCCAAGTTGGAGAAATACCATCGGCACCACCAGTAAAAACACAGCGGTGACCTGCAGGGTGCGCAATGTGCGATTGGTGCTGTTGACCAACCCATGGGCCAACCCAAGAGCCACCGTCAGACTCAGCAGACACAACGCCGCTGTGGCCACCGTGATCAACGCCGCCTCCTGCCCGTGATTGAGGGCGGCAAGCTCGCAGAGCCGAGCGCTTTCAGTGACCAGTCCGTTGGCCTGTTGCGCCAGCCGCAACTTCTGGGACGGCGTCGCGCTGGCGAGGTTGCTGATCAGGCTCTGGGTTTGCCGCGTCGCTTCGCTCTGGGCCAACTCTGCCGATCGCGATGGTTGACAAAACGCGAAACGCTTGCTCAACCGCTGATTCACCACCATCGTTTGGCTATACAGAAACATGGCCAGGAGGGTGATGGTCAGCCCCAAGGCGATCTGCCCTGAGCGGCTGAGCCGATGAGCGGGAACGCTGATGGCGAGGGCGGGCCTCTCCAGTGGGGGCGGAGCCGGCTCGATGAGGGTGTCAAGCAAGGCCCGCACCAGAAGCCACCAGCGACCTCCCTGTTGGCCTGGGGCTTGGACCCTCATCGCTGGGCGACCAGATACCAGCCGCCGCTTCCCTGGGGACGCCAACGGGGTTCCCAGTTGGCGTAGGAGTAATGCTGATGGGCCCCGTTGTGGTTAGCCGGGTAGCCGCCATTCACCAAGTCGCAGCTGCCGTAGGGATCATTCATGATCACGCCGTTGTCGTCGTAGCCGATCACCACGGTCCAGTGGCCGCCGCCGCTCGGCGCCGAGGGTGGGCCGTGGTGCAGCCAACCCACTGCCACTGGCCGACCCGCGTCGATCTCATCTTTGAGGGTTTGCAGGCTGCCATCGGTGCGAAACTCCGCCTTCAGGCCCAGATGGCGCAGAGCTGCCAGCTGCGCTTCCGCGCTGGTGGAGTCGCCGTAGTGGCCGCGCAGGGCGTTGTAGTCGTCCTCGTTGGCCTCCTTCCCCCAGAAGGCGGCGAGCATGGCCGCGCTGGCGGAGAAGCAATCCCGCCAACCCTGGCCGTCGTCCATCGACAACTGGTCAAACCAGGGCACGGAAAGAGGATTGGCCATGGGGGCGCTCGATCCGCGCGCTGTGGGAACGGCGGCCGCGATGGGAGCGGGGGATCGTTGCGTCAATCCCCTTTGCCACAGCTGGCCTTCCGCCTGCCGGCGCCGAAGAAGCCCGTCACTCACCGCGCTGCCAGGATTGCAATACAACAGCAGCGCCTGGGGAACGGAGGGCCAATCCCGCTCCCGCAGGGCACGGCTGATGGTGGCGAAGCCATCGCCGCCATAAAAGTCTTCCCCCAGATTCCAGGCAAAGGAGATCAGGGCACAGCGCTGTTCTTCCCCCATGGCGCTCCA
>JBKDSV010000211.1:0-29283 GCA_046340795.1 Cyanobacteriota bacterium
TGGGGTTGTCCCGGTTCAGTGGACAGGTCGCTAAGCCGCCTTCCCAACCGATAATGGACGCCATGACTCGTCAACGCCGCCGATTCACGCCTCAGCAAAAGGCTGAAGCCATTGCCCTCTGTCAAAACGAGGGACTGACCATTATGGAAGCCTTCAAACGCCTTGGCATTCACCCAACATGCTTGGGTCGCTGGGTCAGACAAGCTGGGATTGATGCCCAGGGACCTACGAAAGCTGGCCCTCTGAGCACATCCGAGAGAGATGAGATGACCCGGATGCGAAAGGAGATTCGCGAACTGAGGAGGGAACGAGATTTTTTCAAGTTGGCGGCAGCGCACTTTGCAAAGGAGCAGCTGTCGCCGAAAAGTATCAATTCATGAATTAAGGAGACTCTGGAAAACCCCTCAGCGGCACCTGTGAGAGCGCAGAGATCCCAGTTGGTGAAAGGGACAGCTTCCACTGGTCACTGGTTGTCCAGAGCTTCCTTAACAATCCGCCAACTTCTCAATCAATTGGATGGCTAATAAACTTGAGTTTTCCCGTGGCGGCTACTAAGCCTGGCTGCATCGGCAAGACAACCCTGGGCCACGTGCTCAGGAAGAAGAAACGATTGCCAAGGCCATTGAGCCCATCTTTAGCGAACACAAAGAGCTTTATGGATCATTTCGGATTCACCAGGAGTTACGCGGACAGGGTTTTGGAGTCGGCCGCAAATGCGTGGCGCGAATCATGAAGAAAAAAGGCATGAAAGCCAAGTGCCGCAAGCAATTTAAAAGAACTAAAACCTCTGGAATCCAGGCAATTGCTGGAAATCTTTTGAATAGACACTTTTGCCCGATCCGGCCCGATATTGTCTGGGCTGGGGACATCACTTACATCGATACAACGGAGGGGTGGCGCTACCTGGCCGTCTGGATGGACTTGCACTCCAGGCGTATTATTGGCTGGGCATTAGGGAAGCTCTGGACAACCCCTCAGCGGCACCTGTGAGAGCACGGAGCTCCCAGTTGGCGCAAGGGACGGCTTCCACTGGTGAGCAGTTGTCCAGAGCTTCCTTAGGGGAAACACTGGAATCATCTCTTGTCACCGAAGCACTTGAACGTGCATTTGGCTGCAGATCTGTCAACCTGGATGAGTTAATGATTCATACAAATCAGGGGAGTCAGTACACAGGCAAAGAATTTCAAAAACGTCTGGTTGACAAGGAAATTACATGCAGCATGTCTCGCAAAGGAAATTGCTGGGACAACGCTGTCGTTGAGAGCTTCTTTGCAACACTCAGGGGCACCTCGAAAAATCGGCTTTGCAGCGACCAATGGACAAGGCCAACGCCGACCAAGACATGAGTCTCAATCGGCGCTTTCAAACGAAACCGGTATTTTTCGAGATGCCCTCAAAGATGAGCTTGAGATTCTAGATGGCTTGGTCCGTGATCCAGAGCAGCTATTATACGATCTCTGGATGTGGATAGAAGGATATTACAATGGGAAACGACTTCATTCTTTCATCGGTTATTCCACTCCAGTTGCCTTTGAGAAACGCCAGGCAGAACGTGATAAAGTAACGCTTATAGTGGCGTGAGACCTGTCCATAGAATTGGGGCAACCCCGCAAATGACGACGGGTCTGCCGATGAACAGGCGCCCTGATCCCCAGCTTCCACAGGACTTTTGGTCAGCCCTGAGAGCATCCCTAACATCTCAGGGACCCCTACCCACCCTTTTGTCTGAGATTCATTCTTTGGCAATGCTTTTCAGACTTGTGTCGGTCAGCCAGGGTCCTGGCCCTGAATCAAGGTGTGTTTCCCGGAACCATAATGGGCTGTCCGGGGGATGCCCCCCCTCTCACACCTCTGGTGTCCCTTGTGGCTGCGCTCCTGCTGGGTTGGTTGATCGGCGGCGCCCTTGTGGCGGCCCTGCTGCTTTGGCGCGCCGTCTTGGCAATGCGCCACGGCAACAGCCTGGTCACCAGCGAGGATCTGGTCGGCCAGGTAGGGAACGTGCGATTGCCTTGCGGTCCAAGCGATCGCGGTCTGGTGCGCCTCACGGTGCGCGGCACCGTGATAGACGTGCCCGCCTACAGCAGCGCGGGATCGCTCCTCCGTGGCCAGGCCGTGATGGTGCTGGAGCAGAGGGAAGGGGATGTGTGGGTGACACCACTCAGCGCCCCCCGGATGTCCTGACCCCCCGAAGCCCAATGGCCGACATCCCCGCCTCACCGCCCCCGCGGCCCATGGTCCCGCCTTTGCGCCCGCTCCTGCCGATTCCCGGGCTTGGCCCGCACAGCGGTGGCGACAGGTCCACCGGCTTCGCCGCTGCTTGCCCCAGCCCCGTCGCCGTGTCCCGATTTGGTGGCCCAGCGGCGGCGCTTGGAGCAGCGGTGTCCGTGCCCGCCATCGCTTTGGAGGGCCAACCTGCCCAGGCGGTCCCGCCTCCCCCCGCCACGGCCGCCACGGTTGCGGTGCCCCTGCTCACCCCTCTGCTGGTGGGAGGCCTGCTGCTGGTGGGCTATCGGATCTGTTTTCCCAATTGCCGTCCCAACCAGATCCTGGTGATCGCCGGGAGACGCCATCGCCGGAGTGACGGCCAGACAGTGGGCTACCGGGTGATCACCGGCGGACGGGCCTTTGCCCTGCCCCTGCTGGAGCGCTGCAGCTGGATGGATGTGCGCACTGTGCCAGTGAGCATCCAGGTGGAGAAGGCCTATGCCATGGGGGGCACCCCGATCAACGTGCAGGCGATCGCCTGCGTGAAGATCGACAGCGAGGCCAACACCGTTGGCAATGCCATCGAGCGCTTCCTGCATCACGACCCCAAAGAGTTGGTGGAGGTGTCGCGCCAAACGCTGGAGGGCCATCTGCGGGCGATGGTGGCCAGCCTCAGTCCGGAGCAGGTGAACGAGGACCGCTTGCGCTTCGCCCATGAGGTGGCGGAGGTGGTGCAGCCGGAGATGGGCAAGCTCGGTCTGCGTCTCGACACCTTCAAGATCTTGCGGGTGACTGATCAGGTCGAGTACTACGACTCCCTCGGCCGCGCGCGCCTGGCGGAGGTGTTGCGCGATGCGGCGATCGCCGAGGCGGAAGGGTTTGCGGACGCCGACCAGCGGGAAGCGGAAGCGCAACAGCGGGCGGAGGTGGCACGCACGGAGGCTCGCACGGTCGTGCAGCAAGCCCAAAACGCCCTGCGCGCCACCACTGCCCAGCTGGATCAGCAGGCCCGCCAGGCCGAAGACCGGGTGGAGGCGGCGGCAGCGGAGGCCCGCACGCGGGCTGAGCAGGTGCTGCAGCGGTTGCGCGCCGAGCTGGAACGACGTCGCCTGGAGGCGGATACGGTGCTGCCGGCCCGGGCGCGGCAGGAGGCGGAGGAATGGCGTGCTCGGGGCGCCGCGGCGGCCACGGCCGAGTCGACCAAGGCCGCCGCCAGCGTCAACGACAGGCTTGCCGCCGTGTGGCACAGCGCTGGCGAGGAGGCTGCCACGATCTTCCTGCTGCAGCAGGTGGAGACGATCGTGGCTGAGGCGGCCCAACTGGCCAGCCAGCTGCAGCTGGGGCGCATCGAGGTGCTCGAGAGCGGTAGTCCGGCCTCCCTGGCCGAGCTCGTCACCCTCTACCCCGCTGTGATGCGCGGCTTCCTCGAAAGCGTGCGCGACATCCTCGGCATTGACGTGCTCGGTGCCCTTGCCGTCTCCCAAGACACAACCCAGCCTCCACGCCCCCTGACCTCGTCTAACCCATGACCTCCCTCTTTTCCCTGCTCTTGATGATCGGCGGTCTGATGGCCGTCACGGGCGTGCGCTCCTGGTACGCGGTATGCCAACCCAATCAGGTGCTGATCCTCTACGGACTGCGCAGCCGCAAACGCCCCGGCGACGAGCGCATGATTGGCTATCGGCTGCTCAAGGGGGGCAGCAGTTTCGTGTTGCCCCTGGTGGAACAAGTGACTGCAATGGATTTGGGCAACCTGATCATCCCGTTGGAAGTGCCCAACGCGCTCACGCGCGGCGGCATTCGAATTTCGGTGGAGGCCGTCGCCAATGTGAAGGTGGCCAGCCGGGAACCGGCGATCCACGCGGCGGTGGAACGGCTGTTGGGCAAGAGCAATGAACAGATCAAGGCGCTGGCCCAGGTGACGCTGGAGAGCAACCTGCGCGGCGTGCTGGCCACCCTCACTCCCGAACAGGTGAACGCCGATCGGGAGGCGTTTGCCCTGGCGATGCTCGCCGAGGCGGAGGATGACCTGCAACGGCTCGGCCTGGATCTCGACAGCCTGCAGATCATCGCCATCACCGATGAGGCTCACTTCCTCGATTCCCTTGGTCGGCCGCAGCAGGTGCAGCTGCTGCGCCAGTCGCGAATCGCGGAGGCGGAAGCCCGGGCACTGGCGCGGATTCAGGAGGCGGAGCAAGGCAAGGTGACAGAGCTGGTGCGACTGCGGCGGGATGAGGCGATTGCGCGGGTGGAGGCGGAGCGGCGCATCCGTGATGCCGTGACGCGAGAAGCGGCGCTGGTGGCGGAGGCGGAAGCGCAGATCGCTGGTGAGCAGGCCCGGGTGGAGGCGGAGCTGCCGATGCAGGCCGAGCGGATCGCCATGGTGGCCAATCAACTCCAGGCGGATGTGGTGGCGCCAGCTGAGGCCGCCTGTGCGCGGGACGTCGCCATCGCCAAGGGGGAGGCGGCGGCCATCTTGGAGGAGGGGGCCGCCCGGGCGGAGGGACTGAGCGCCCTGGTGGCCTCCTGGCAACAGGCGGGGCCCGACGCCCGCGCTGTCTACATCACCCAGCGTCTTCAGCCCCTGTTGGCCCAGTTGCGGAGTGCTGTGCCCCCACTGGAAGTGAAGGAGCTGCGGCTGATTGGCGAAGGGCAAAGCCAGGCGCCCTCGCTGCCCACCCTGCTGGCCCAGGTGCAGGCCGCCACAGGCTTTGACGCAGCCCGTTGGCTGGGGGAACGGGGCCCGGCGCGGCCGGGGGGATTGCCCGGAGGCGAGGGCGCCGGTCCGAACGCCGCGGCCCCATGAGGAGGTGGCCTGGCCCTTGAGCGACATCAAGCGGGCCGGCGGCAATCGAAACCGATGCCTTCTCTCCAACGCACCCGCTCTTCCACATTGGCAAACATCGGGTCGCTGGCATCGCCGAAAACCGCCGGGCGGATGTCCACAAATCCCGCCTCCGCCAGGGCGTCCCGCATGGAATGGGCATCCCACATCCAGAGGTGTGGGGAATTGCCAAGCCAAGCGCTCAACAGGCCCTTGAAGCCCCGCGGGCGGCTTTCCAGGCCAAGGCAGCTGGCGCGCATGAACTCTGAGGCGGCTTGGGGAGAGGAACTGTTGATGTAGCGCTCGCTCAAGATGCGCAAATCCGGGATCACCAGGCGAAATACGCCACCCGGCAGGAGAAGGGTTCTGGTGTTGCGCAGGGCCTGTTGACAATCCCGCAGGCAGAGGTGCTCCAGCACATGGGAGCAGTAGATCGCTTTGCAGGAGGCCTCCGCAACGGGCAGGCCCGTCACGATGTCGCCGAATTCGACTTCCTTTGGGAACAGGGGACGATTGCCGGTGAGCACCCGGCCCAGGAGGGGAACCTTTTCCAGCCGGAGCCGGGGGGAGCCATCAAAATTGCGCCAGCCCTTGGCGACCGACAGGCCACAGCCATAGTGCACGTAGCGCGACCCTTGCTCTGAAGTCCGCCCCAAGGGGTGCCAAGCCAGTGGGGCGGATGGTAGGGCAGCCATCGCTGGGCAAAGGGGGTCGAGGCATTGAAGATGGGGATGTCATTGGCTCGAAGCCAGAGGTGTCCGCCCATGAACAGCCGTCCAGACGACATCTTGCGTGGCGCCTCCCAGGCGCGCTTTCGCTCGCGTGATGAACGCCTGCGCCTGGGCAAATCCCTGCGCACCCGGGTGCCCCGGGATGTCCAGGCCCAGTGGCAACCGCCAAGCCAGCGCCGCGATCCAATCGAGGTTCTGGAGGACTCCAACCAAGACCGGCTGCCTGAGCTGATTCCGATCCGCTACGGGCGCATGCTGCGCAGCCCCTTTGCTTTCTTGCGTGGTGCCGCGCCCCTGATGGCCTGCGACCACGCCGCTCTGCCCACCACCGGTGTGCGGGTGCAGGCCTGTGGTGATTGTCACCTGTTGAATTTTGGCTTATTCGCCACACCGGAGCGCAACCTGGTGTTTGATCTCAACGATTTTGATGAAACCCATCCCGCGCCTTGGGAATGGGATCTCAAGCGTCTGGTAACCAGCCTTGTGATCGCGGGGCGCGAGAATGATCTAGGCGATGGGGACTGTAAGGAGGCCGCCATTGCCTGTGCCCGCTCCTATCGCGACCATCTGCGCGAGTATTCGCGCATGAGTCCGCTGGAGGTGTGGTATAGCCGCCTTGATATGGAGAGCATCATTGCGATGGCTCCCGATGCCAAAGCGAAAGAGCATCGGCAGGACTTGGCTGAAAAGGCCCGCGAACGGGTTGTTGACCACCTTTTTCCTAAGATTGTGACCAGCGTTGGCGGACGCCCCCGCATTGTGGACCAGCCGCCGATTCTCTTCCATCCGGCGTTGGAAGACTTTGACACAATCATGCGGGAGGGATTGGAAGATTATCGGCAGTCACTGTCTGATGAGCGTCGCATTCTATTTGATCGTTACCGATTTGAGGATGCTGCTCTGAAGGTGGTGGGGATTGGCAGCGTCGGTACCCGCTGCTTGATTGGCTTGTTTTTCTCGGAGGACAACCATCCTCTGCTGCTGCAATTCAAGGAAGCGCGCCGTTCCGTTCTGGAGCCCTACACTGAGAAAAGTCTTTATGAGAACCAGGGGCAGCGTGTGGTGATGGGACAACGGTTGACGCAATCGTCAAGTGACATCTTTTTGGGTTGGGTGCGAGGGCGGAATGGCCGTGACTTCTATGTACGTCAGTTGCGTGACATGAAGATGTCGTTCCCGGTGGAGGGATTTTCAGCTGTGCAGATGAAGCGCTATGCCGAATATTGCGGCTGGACCGTTGCCCGCGCCCACGCCAAATCAGGAGAGGGAACAACCATCAGTGGCTATCTCGGTAAAGGCGATGTGTTTGACCGGGCCATGGGAAGCTTCGCCGTCGCCTATGCCGATCAGACAGAGAAGGATCACAAGGCATTGGTGGACGCGGTGCAAGCGGGGCGGATCGAGGCGCTGGTCGAGGAGGATTTGTAAACGAAACCAACAGGATGGAGATGTCCTCCTGCTTACCAGGGCGCCACTCTCCCGCTGACGGATGACACCATCCAGGGCCGCTGGCACACGGGTGGGTTGAACCGCAGGGCAGGGGGGATTGGGGAAGGGCAAGCCAAGGTGATCCAACTCCAGAGCTCCTGACACCTGACAGGTCCCTTTGGCTCCATTGCGCTGAAAGGGCAGGGCCAGAAGAGACAGGGAGGCTCTGGACAACCCCTCAGCGGCACCTGTGAGAGCACGGAGATCCTCGTGTGCCGCCCCGCACATGCGCTGTGGATCCTTTGATGGGTGTCTCGCCTGTAGTCCTTGCTGATGACGGCATTGAGGCGCACGGACCAAGCCGGGGATGATGCATGAACTTGCGGGGCAGCACATTAGTTGGCGCAAGGAACAGCTTCCACTGGCGACCGGTTGTCGAGAGCTTCCGCAGCACAAGGTCTGCTTTCACCGCGCCCTTGGAATCGCCCTCGCCGAGGAATCCCTACCGCAGCGTCTCCTCCCGCCAGCGGCGCGCCACCGCCTGCGGTGTTTGCCGCTCCAGATCCACAGCCGCGTTGAGTCGTTGCATGGTGGCGGCCGACAGACGCCCGGCCAGGCGGTCGACCACCGCCACCAGCTCCGGATGGCGCCGCAGGCTGGCCCCGTTGAACACCGGCACCGCGTCGTAGGGGGGGAAGTAATGGAGGTCGTCATCCAGCGCCTGCAGCTTCAAGGTGGGGATCAGGCCATTGGTGCTGTCACCGGCGATCAGATCCACACGTCCCTCGGCCAGCGCCCGGTAGGTGAGGCCCAGATCCATGGCGCTGGGCGGTGTGGCGAACCGCAGTCCGTAGCGTTCCGCCAGACCCGGAAAGCCATCCTGACGATTGAGAAATTCATAGCCGAAGCCAGCGCGCCACTGGCGAGCCGGCCCCACGGCCTCACTGATCGCGCGCAATCCCAAGCGTTGCCCATCGGCGCGGCGGATGAGGAGAGCGAAGGTGTTCTCAAATCCCAGGGAGGGAAACAGCGTCAGCCCGTAGCGCTCGCCATAGAGCTGACGCGCGCGCTGCCACACGGCGGAGCGCTGATCTGGCGGCAGGGGCGGCTGGCGCAGGATGGCGGTCCAGGCGGTGCCGGTGTATTCCACGTAGCCGTCGATGCGGCCCTGGCGCACGGCCTCATGAACAAGGAACGTGCTGCCCAGACTGAACTCCCGCTTCACTCGCAGGGGCGTGCGCGCCTCAATCTCCTGGGCCAGCAGCTCGCCAAGGATGAGCTGTTCGGTGAAGCCCTTGGCACCGATCACCACCGTGCCCGCCCCGGAGCCCGCTCCAGCCCCCAGCCGCTGCCAGAGCAGGGGAGTGGCCAGGAGCGCCGCGACCAGCAGGGAGCCGACAACCACCAGCCACCAACGGCGCCGCCACCAGGAGGCCCGAAAGCCTGCCTGGGGTCTGGAAGGCTCTCGGGTGTGGCGGGCCAGGCGTTTCTCCAGGGCGCCGAGGGTCCCGTCGGCCGCGAGGGCGATCGCCGCTGCGGGCAGGGCGCCAGCCAGCAGCAGGCTGTTGTTCACCGTGGCGATGCCCCGGAAGATGAACACCCCCAACCCACCAGCGCCGATGGCCGCGCCGATCGTGGCCACCCCCACGGAGATCACCGTGGCCACCCGCAGACCCGCCATCAGGCTGGGCAGCGCCAGGGGAGCTTCCACATGGCGCAACACCTGGGCGGGGCTCAGGCCCAGGGCTTGGCCCGCCTCCTTGAGCCCTTGGGGCACCTGGCTCAGGCCGCTCACCAGGCCTCGCAGCAGGGGGAGCAAGGCGTAGAGAGTGAGGGCCACCACCGCCGGGGTGGGGCCGATGCCTCCCAGAACCGGCACCGTGAGCAGCAAGCCGAAGATGGCCAGGCTGGGGATGGTCTGCACCGCGTTGGCCAGGCCCAACACCACCTGCGTCCAGCGGGGGCGGCCATGGATCACCAGGCCCAACGGCAGGGCGAGGGCAAGGGCGAAGGCCACCGCCAAGGCCACAAGCAGGAGGTGTTCAGCGCTGCGCCACAGGATTTCGCGGGCCAGGGCAGAGGTCATGGCAAAGGTGGCCTCCCGGAAGCTGAGCTCCCATCCTGCGCCGGGGGGAGGGAAGCAGCCCGATCAGCGAGGCCACAGCGCCTCATCTGACAGCGGCCTCAGGCCAAGGCTTCCAGCCGCACGGCGGCGGCCTTGAGCTCCGGTTGTTTGGAGAGGGGGCAGCCCAACTGATGCATCAAGCGATTGGCTTCGCAGGCCTGGGGCTGAGACGCGCCCCAATGCATCGGCAGGAACACCACCCCCGGCCGGATCGCCTCGCTCAAGCGCACGGGCACCCGCAGGCTGCCCCGGCGGGAGCGCACCAGGACGAGGGCGCCATCCACCAGGCCCAGGGGTGCGGCATCAGCGGGATGCACCTCCAGCACGGGGCCGGGGTGCCGCTGCCGCGCCCGCTCCACATGCACGGTGCGCGTGAGAGTGTGCCAGTGGGCCAGGTAGCGGCCCACGCTGAGCACCAGGGGGTAGGCCTCATTCGGGGGTTCGGCCAGGCCGAGGGGCGCCTCGGCAATCAGCCGAGCCCGACCGCTGGGGGTGGGGAACCGGTGGTCGCCATAGAGGCGGGCGCCACCGCCAGCGGGGGGTGTGCCTGCCGGGAACGGCCACTGCTGGGGACCATGCTCCGCGAGGAGGGCGTGGCTGAGGCCCGCCATGTCACAGACGCGACCGCGGGTGAGCTCCACGAACTCGGCATGCACCTCCGCCGCCGAGGCCCAGGCGAACTGCTGCTCAAATCCCAGCCGCCGCCCCAGCTCAGCGAACACATCCCAATCGGCTCGGGCCTGCCCTGGCGGCTGGCGAAAGGCCGGGCAAAGCGTCACCCGCCGCTCGGAATTGGTCATCGTGCCCGCCTTCTCGCTCCACTGGGCCGCGGGCAGCAGCAGGTGGGCCACGGCGGCAGTTTCGGTGCCCGCGTAGGCCTCGCTGAGCACTACGAAGGGGCAGCGGGCTACCGCCGCCCGCACCCGATCCAGCCAGGGGAGGCTCACGAGCGGGTTGGTGGCCGCCACCCACCAGAGATCCAGCGCGCCCCGCTCCATCGCCTCGATCTGCTCCCACACCGCCAGTCCGGGCGCGGCGCTGATCGTTCCAGCGGCGAACCCCCAGTGGCGCTCCACCACCGCTCGATGCTCGCTGTTGGTCACGGCCCGGTAGCCCGGTAGAAGTTGCGCCAGGCCGCCCACCTCCCGGCCGCCCATGGCGTTGGGCTGGCCGGTCAGGGAGAAGGGTCCTGCGCCAGGCCGGCCGATCTGGCCTGTGAGCAGATGGAGGTTGATGATGCCAGCCACGGTGGCGGTGCCTTCCTGCCGTTGGTTCACACCCATCGACCAGAGACTGAGCACCGCCTCGCTGGCGGCCCACCACTGGGCCAGCTGGCGCAAGCTCGCCTCGTCGATGCCGCAGACAGCGGCGGTGCGCTCCGGTGTCCAGGCGCGGAGCAACGGCTCCAGTTCGATGAAGCCCTCCGTGTGGTTGGAGAGGAAGGCCTGATCCAGAGCGCCACCGCGTAGCAGCAGATGGCCGACGCCATGGAGCAGGGCCAGGTCGGTGCCGGACCGGAGCGACAGGTGCAGATCCGCGGCGGCGGCGGTGTCGGTGGCGCGGGGATCAACAACCACCAGTCGCGGTGTTCCTCCCTCCCGTCGGCGACGTTTGAGGAGCCGTTGAAAGAGTACTGGGTGGCAGTCGGCGGTATTGGTGCCGATGAGCACTACCAGATCAGCGAGGTCCAGATCGTCGTAGCAGCAGGGAGGGCCATCAGAACCGAGACTGCGGGCATAGCCAGCCACCGCCGAACTCATGCACAACCGCGAGTTGGCGTCGAAGTTATTGCTGCCGAGTGCGCCTTTGAGAAGCTTGTTGGCGACGTAATAGTCCTCTGTGAGGAACTGGCCGGAGCCATAGATCGCCAACCCTTCGGGTCCGCGACTGGCGAGGGTGGCTTGGATGCGGGCCACCAGCAGCTCCATGGCTCGCTCCCAGCTGATCGGGGCGAAGGGTTCGGTGGTGGTGGCCCGCCAGAGGGGGGTCGTGAGGCGGTTGTGGTGCAGGGTTTCGCCCACCGTGGCGCCCTTGATGCACACCTGGCCGAGGGAGGAGGGGTGGTGGCGGTCTCCGCGGGCGATCCAGAGGGGCTCAGGGGGAAGGAGCGCCGGAGGTGCCGCAGGATCGGCGGAACCGTCGCCGGTGCCGGGAGAGGCCGGGACCGCTGGCTTGAGTTCCAGGCCGCAGCCTACGCCGCAGTAGGGGCATTGGGCCCGGGCCGCTGGACATGGAGAGGACATCAGGGTGCGCCGGGCCAGGCCTTGTGGGCCGGAATCCCCTGGCTTCACAAGGCTGCGCCGGGGCTGACAGCCGGCGACGAGGCTGGCCGGCGCGAACAGCTCAGCAGGTGAGGAGGAATTCGGTTGTCGCGATGGCTACGGGGCGCGAGCGGGAACAGGGGGGCGTGGCCCCGGGTCTGCATCATCTTCAGCTGCGCCAGCAGGTTGTAACTTGCCACCGGGCACCTTCTCGGTTGTGAACACCGACCGCTGGTTTCACGGCTGGAGCAGCTGGCGGAGGACCTGCTCGAGGACACCTCGAAAAATCACTTTTGGCTTGCCGCGACTGGCCAGCGAGGTCAGTGACAGCAAGGGATTTCACTCCGGGAGGCGAGGAGGAGGCGGAATTTTTCGAGGTGCCCTCGAGTTCTCGGGGCTGGCGGATCTGCGAAGCTGGCTGGCGATCAACGCGATCGACTCAACAAGCGAAAACAGCGGCAAGCAGCCTGGCCAATAAGACAGCTGGCGGAGAAGATGACGGCACGAACGGGATGACGGGAAACCGATGCCGCAACCTTCCTGCCCCGCTCCCCCACCTTCCCGCTCCCTCCCCCTGCGCTGTTGTCTCCTCAGCGGCGGCGCCAGCCGGCGCATGGGGCAGGACAAGGCTCTGCTGCCCCACCCGGAAGGAGGCAGCTGGCTGGAGCGCCAGCTACGGCTGCTTGCCGAGTTGCGGGCGCCCTTGACGCTTCTGAGCGGCTGGCCCGCCCATCTGTGGCAGGCGAGCGCCCTGGCCATCCCCTTTGCCCGTCGGGGAGTGGCCCTGGAGCTGCTGCTGGAGCCCCCTGGACTGTCGCGGTCGCCCATGGTTCCCCCGCGCCCGCAAGGCCCCCTGGTCGCCCTCGGGCACCTGATGGCGGTCCATCCAGATGAGCGGCTCCTCCTCTGCCCGATTGACATGCCGGCCCTCACCCCGTCCTGCCTGCGGGCCCTCCTGGACGCAGCCAGCGCCGCCCCGGAGGCCATCTGGATCGCCGCCCCCGACGATGACGCATCCCAGCCCCAGCCTCTCTTGGGCCTCTACCCCAGCGACACCCGCCCGCGCCAGCGCCTGCAAGAGGCTCTGGCGCGGGGCGAGCGGGGTTTGCGGCGCTGGCTGGCCGGGGAGGTGGCCCACAGCCTCGCCCTGCCCGCCGCGGCCCTGGCCAATGTCAACACTCCCGAGCAGTTCAACGACTGGCGCGCGACACTCAGACCACCGCCAGATTGCTCAGCGAGCCGCTGTAGCCCGTGATCTCCACAATCGCGTCGGTGGCGGCCGCGTAGCCAGCAGCGCTGTCGTTGAGGGCGAGGAAGGTGCGGGCGCTGACGCCACTGCCGAAGGTGAACGTCGCTGCGCCCGAGGCGGCGAAGGTGGTGCCGGTGAGCACCGCCTGGATCCCGCTCTGGCTGAGGTCGCTCACAGGGCCCAGACCGTCTTTGAGATTGGCCGCGCTCACCGAGCTCGGGCCATCAATCTTGTCCGTTCCGATCACCAGATCGGTGAGCCGATCCAGGCCAGCCAGCAGCGAATCGCTCAAGGAGGCCAGCTTGAAGGCGTCGGCGGTGCTGTCGCCGGCGCTGCCCGTGCCACCGGTCAAGACATCAGCCCCCGCCCCGCCGGCGAGGGTGTCGCTGCCCGCGGCACCGATCAAGGTGTCATTGCCTGGACCCCCATTGAGCGCATTGGCGGTGCCGTTGCCGAGGATCGTGTTGGCGTTGGCGTTGCCGGTGCCGTTGATCACAGCGCTGCCCGTCAGGATCAGGTTCGTGTATTTGCTGGCCAGGGTGGAGACGGTTGCCGCAGCGCTGAAGCTGGTGGCGAATTGGTTGGCGAAGCTGGCCAGATCATTGCCCGCCAGGTCTTCCACCACGCCGCTGGTCTGATTGCCCGCCGGATCGTTATAGCCCAGTCGCACGTCCAGGCTGGCGGCAGGGGCGCTGGCCAGGGTGAGCAGCACCCGGGTCGCGTCCGTGGCGCTGACGGCAATGGAATTGATCGTTGGCGTCGTCAAGGTGCCCGAGGAACTGACCAAGGCCAGCGGGAAGGCGCTTGCTGGCACGGCCGAGGCGCTGATCGCCTCCGAGAACCGCAGGCTGACGACAGAGCCCTCCACCCCGATGCCGAGCACTGTGGGAGGAACGCTTTCCGCACTCACTGCGGTGGTGGCGGCCGACGTCACCGCTTCAGGGGTGCCATAACCATCGACGTAGCTGGCCATGACGGTGATGGTTTTGCCCACCTCCGCAGGCTGCAGCACATGGCTGGCCGCCGTGGCACCGTTGATGGCCATGCCGTTGGCCAACCACTGCCAGCTGATCGGGCCCAGACCATCCAGATCGGCGAGGGTCTGAGCAGCCAAGAGGGTTTGGCCCTGGCTGGGAAAGCCGCTGATCGTGACGCTGCCGCTGGGTGCGTCGTTCACATTGGCCACTGCGGCCGTGGCGGCTGACGTCACCGCTTCGGCAGTGCCGTAGCCGTCGACATAGCTGGCGATCACCGAGATGGTTTGACCCACCTGCGCCTGCTGTGGCACCAGGCTGGATGCGGTGGCGCCACTGATGGCCATGCCGTTGGCCAACCACTGCCAGCTGATCGGGCCGAGGCCATCGGGATCAGCGAGCTTGCTGGTGGCGGTGAGGATGTGTTCCTGGCTGACCACACCACTGATCGACACCGTGCCGGTGGGGGCCTGGTTGAGGTGATCCACCACCACCAGCATCTGATTCACCGTCAGGCTGTGGTTCTGGCCATCGTCGATCGTGTAGGTGAGCTCCAAGGGGCCGACATAGGCCGGGTCATAGCCAGCGGCAGAGGGGTTGAGCGACCAGCTGCCATCGCCGTTGGCACTGAACCAGTCGCCCTGATCGCTGGTCAGCCAATTCACCGTCAATGGGTCGTTGTCTGGATCGGTGATCCCCGCAAGGAGCTGGGCCTGACTGATGTTGAAGAGGTCACCGGCGGCAACGGCGGGCAGCTGGGCACTGGCAACGCCACTGGGACCCTGGTTGATCGCCAGGCTCAAGCTGTTGAGGGGTACTCCATCGGCGAGGGAATCCCAGTTGGAGAGGAAATCCAACCATTCATGCTCGATACTCTTGGCGTCGGTGGCGCCAAACAACTTGCTGGCGGCTTTGATATTGCTGGTGCGGTCGATGATCTCCCTGAGGGGCTGGGGATAGGTGGCCTTGTCCGCCAAGTTGAAAGCGGAGGAATCCAGATCTAGAATGGCACACAAGTCCGAAGCTTTTGTGAGATCAAAGCTGCCGCCACTCACGGCCTTATTCAATAAGGCAAGAGTCATCTTAACGCCACTTTGGTCATCATTAAGCGAACAAATCACCTCCACCTGTAGCTGCAATTTCGCCAACGCCAGGGCCATGGCCGCATCGCCAACACCGGTGGAGAGAACCTGGAAGGCGTTGGTGCTCAGCAGATTTGGCGTCGCGGTCGGCACCTTCAAGGTGGAACGGATCTTCTGCATGGCACTGGCTGGTGTTTCCCCCAGCTCCACCGCGCGCTCCAGCAAGGTGGTGATGGGGGTGTGCACATGGGCCACCGCTGGACCCTCGATGGCCATCAGGGCCACGGTCAGGTCACCGTCGCTGGGAGGAAGCACCAACACACCCTTGGCGAGCGCTTGTTCCGCCGTTCCCTTGGCATCGATGTAGGCCGCCTCCACTGCCAAGCTGACGCCGATGTCCGTCGCCTGAACGACGTAATTGGCTTCTGTAGCACCGGCGATCGCGGCGCCATCAGCTATCCACTGGTAGAGGATCGCTCCGTCACCACTCGGCAGTCCATCGGCATCCATCACGGTGGCTTGCAGGGTCTTGCCAACGGCCACCAATCCGGTGATTACCACCGCGCCGGGCAGGTTGCTGATGGCTGACGGTGGCGGCTGCACCGGGGCCAGACCACCAGGGGTGAGGCTGAACAGGCCATCGCTGAACGTCACCTGCTCCACACCCGTCAGCAGATCCAGACCCTCGCCCTGAGCTGTGCCGTTGATTGTGAATTGCTGGTTGAGCATGTCATAACTGATGCCATAGCCACCGCTGATCCCTCCATACACGGCCGTATCGAGATCTGCACCGCCATCGAGCAGGTCATTGCCGCCGTTCCCCTTGAGCACATCGTCGCCCGTGCCGCCAAACACTTTGTCGTTGCCGGAGCCGGCCACGACGATGTCATTGCCGCCACCGGCGTAGACGGTGTCATCGCCGGCTTGGAGGTCGAAGTATTCGTCTTTGCCACTGCCCGTGCAGTTGTCATTGCTGTTGGTGCCACCGCCTGGATTCGCCACCAGGCCCGAGCCAGGGTCGACGCCGGCACTGAGATTGGCGATGAATAGACCACTATCAAGAATGTGGTCGCCCGTGTCGGCAATGCCGATCTTGATGCTGTGGCTGGTCTGCCCCACTTTCAGAGGAGCGACGATCCGCAGACGGCCACTGACACCGTCATATTCAATCGGGAGGACATTGCCAGCATTGTCCTGGAAGTAGCCGGCGCTCAAGTTGGAGCTGATCACGCTGAGGGGGTGAAGCGGATCGTTGTTGAAGAGGGCATAGTTCACCCCATCGATAATCACAATGCCGCAGTCCACAAACGCATCCACCCACTCCGGATATTCATCTGAACCGAACACCAGATCAAAGCTCACTGAGGTGGCCGTCGGATCGTTGACATGGAAGCCAAACGCCAGGGTGGTGGCGTCATACGACAGAGTCTGAAAGACCGTGTTCACCACGGCATCGATATCGGCATCCCCATTCGCGAAGCCGCTGCTGCCACTGTTGTCACTGCCATACCAGGTGCTGGTATTGCTGGTGCCCGGGGTGGTTCCCGAAGTCAGCAACACGCCAGCGCCCATGCCCAGGGGCGAACCCACTGTTGCGTCGTACTGGCTCACGGCGCCAGGGCCGGAGAGACGCAGGCTGATGCTGCCACTGTCCACCAGGATCCCGGAGTTGCTGGTCAGAAGCGAGCCCACCAGAGCGGGAAGGGAGCCGGTGAGGGGATCGAAAAGCGTGAAGTTCGCCACAGGATCGCGTTTTTTCCCGGTTTGACAGAGCAGCCATGCAGAACTTGTGAAGATCGCGGCGGGGAAATCCGAGCCTTGCCAAGGTCCGTCCGCAAGGACTGTCTCGGCTCAGTCCTGTGCAGGCAGCTCGACCACCATCCGGCAGCCTCCAGCGGCCGCCCGCTCCGCCCGCAGGTCTCCCCCATGGCTCCGGGCAATGGCCCGGGCGATCGCCAGACCGAGCCCATGGTGTTCCGCCCCGCCCCGCGAGAGATCGGCCTGCCAAAACCGCTCAAACACCAGCTCCCGCTGGCTGGGCGGGATCCCTGGCCCCTGATCCTCCACCCACAGCTGGGCCAGGCTCCTCTGACGTCGCAGTCCCACGGTCACCACCCCTCCGGCAGGCGAAAAGCGCAGAGCATTGTTGAGCAGGTTTTCCAGCAGGCGCCGCAACCGCTCCGGACTGCCCCGCACCGGCACGGGGGCCTCGATTCGACTCTGGAGCCGCACTCCGGCGGCTTCCGCCTCGGCCTGATGCAGATCGATCAGATCCTCCACCAGCTCCTCCAACGGGAAGCTCTCCATGGAAGGGCGATCGTCGATGGCCCGATCAAAACGGGTCAGCAGCAGGAGATCATCCAGCAGCCGGCCCATGCGAGCGGTGGTCTGGTCGATCTGGATCAATTTCTGCGACAACGCCGCTGGGGCCTCCGCCAGCAGCTCTCCGTGGCGCAGGCTGCCGATCAATGCCCGCAGGGCGGTGAGGGGCTGGCGGAGCTCGTGGGAGGCGTCGGAGGTGAAGGCGATCAGCCGCTCGATCCGCTGTTGGATCGGCGCCAACGAGGCGGCCACGAGCTGCTGGCCGCCGGCAAAGGCTGTCAGTGCCGCCAGCAGGGCACCGATCAACAGGCCGTGCCGCAGCCGCTGGAGTTCCGCCTCGGTGGCGGCCGTGGCCAGGGCCACGGACACATACCCATGCAGGGTTGGCGCACCACCGCTTCTCCCGGGGCCCAGCACCGGTCTCCAGCAGGCCACCCCGTTGGTCAGCGGCAACCACTGGGCGCGCAACCGAGCGTTCGCGGGGGGCAACGCAGCCCCGTCCGGTTGAAAATCGCCGCTGGACTGGAGGGCCCGCAGCTGATCGTCTAACCAGAGGATGCGATGGTCGCGCAAGCGGAGGCCAGTGGCATCCTCTGCGCCAGCTACCGCCTCCAGCCCCCGCGCAGGGCCCTTGGCGCGGGCCTCATCCAGTTCGTGATGGAGTAGGGGCAGCTCCGCCGCCGCCGTGGCCGCCAGCTGTTGCGCCTGTCGTCGCAGCAGCTCCTCGCGCGAGCGACTGACCTGCCCGTACACCCCCAGCGCGAACACCACCAGCACGGCCGCCACAAAGCCCCCGTAGCGCACGCTGAGCTCGCGGCGGGTGGCCCGCAGATCAGGTCGCATGATTGGGGTGCAGGCGAAATCCCACCCCATACACTGTCTCCACCAAATCGGGAGGGGCGCCAGCGGCCACAAGCTTGGCCCGCAGGTTTTTCACGTGGGTGCGCACACACTCCGTGCCAGGCGTCTCCTCCCAGTTCCACACGGCCCGCAGCAGCTTGTCTTTGGAGCAGGTGGCACCCGCCGCCTGGATCAGGGCCTCCAGCAACCGGTGCTCCGTGGCGGTCAGGGCGAGGTTCCGCTCTCCGTAGCGGGCGCCGTGACCATCCCGGTCAAGGCTCAGGCGTCCCCAGCGGGCCGTGGGCGTCAGGGGCCGGCCAGCCCGGCGCAGCAACGCTTGCACCCTTGCCCGCAACACATCGGGGTCAAAGGGCTTCACCATGTAATCGTCGGCGCCTTGATCCAGGCCCACCACCTTGTCGCGGTTGGTGTCGCGGGCGGTGAGCATCAGGATCATCGGCTGCTCGCCCCCGGCCGCCCGCAAACGCTGGCAAAAGGCGAGGCCATCCAACCGGGGCAGGTTGAGGTCGAGCAAAATCAGGTCGTAGGAGCACTGGCGCACCATCTCCCAGGCCTGCTCCCCGTCCGCGGCTTCGTCGCAGGCATGACCCCAGGCCTCCACCATCTCCCGCAGGGAGCGCTGGATGAGGGGATCGTCCTCCACCACCAGGAGCTTCATCGCACCCGAACCAGGCCGGATCCACGGAGACGACCCTAGGCTCTGGCCCGTGCGGCGCCTCAGGACGGTCGGACCATGCGGCCCATGCAGCCCCCTCCCCACGATCGCCACGGCCGCCCCCTGGGGGTGTTGCGCCTGTCGCTCACAGCCCGCTGCAACTTGGCGTGCCCCTATTGCCTGCCCGATGGCAGCGAACCGCCAGGACTGCTGAGCCAGGCCCAGCGCCTGGCGGTGGTGGAGGCCGCCGTCACCCTGGGCGCCCGTCGCCTGCGCCTCACCGGTGGCGAACCCCTGCTCCATCCAGGCCTGGAGTCCCTGATCGCCGCCGCCGCGCCCCTCCGTGCGCCCGGGTCCACGGTCCCGCCGTCGCGGACATCCCGCTCCGCCCCAGCCCCGGGGAGCGCTCCCACCCCCCCCAGCCCTCCAGCCGGGCTCGACCCCTTCGCAGATGGGGATGGGGACCAGGGGCTGGGCCTGCGGGAGATCAGCCTCACCAGCAACGGTGCCCTGCTCACCGCCGATCGAGCCCGGTCCCTGCGCGCCGCCGGGCTTGATCGGCTCACCCTCCGCCTGGATGGCGCCAGTGGGGAGGCCGTGGCGGCTATGGCGGGACTGGCGGGGGGGGGCGCCGCTGGCGAAGTCCTGCTGGCGAAAGTGCTCGCGGCGATCGAGCATGCCCGCACAGCCGGCTTTGATCCGGCCATCGGGCAGCTCAAGCTCAACGCCGTGATCCAGCACGGCCGCAATGACGACCAGCTCCTGCCCCTGGCGGCCCTGGCGCGGGAGCGGGGGGTGGAGCTGCGGTTGATCGAGTTCATGGATGTGGGCAACCGCAACGGCTGGCGGCCTGAGGCCGTGCTCAGCGCCGCCGCGATGGTGGAACGGATCCGCACCCGCTGGCCTCTGGAGCCGCTGGGCCGCAACCGCCATGGGACCGCCAGCCGCTGGCGCTACCGCGACGGCGCCGGCCACCTCGCCCTGGTCGCCTCCGTCAGCACCCCCTTTTGCGGCGATTGCGACCGCCTGCGCGTCACCGCCGATGGCCTGGCCTACACCTGCCTCTTTGCCGATCCGGCCAGCGGCTTTGATCTGCGCCCCTGGCTTCAGCCGGGCATCGCCGCAGGGGCGCTGCGGGAGGCGATAGCCGGGTTGTGGCGGGCTCGCGCCGACCGCTGGAGTGAAGAGCGGCTGGAGGCTTGGCGGCAGGGGGCTCCCCCGCCCGTGCGCCATGCGGAGATGGCCTATCTGGGAGGGTGAGGGGCGTGTGTGAGGACCCGAGCCCTCACCCCACCAGCAACCGGTAAGCGGCATCCAGGCGATGGAAGGCCTCCGGCTCGCCACCCAGGTCAGGGTGGTGGGCCTTGGCCAGACGCCAGTAGGCCCGCTTGATCGCCTGGGGGCTGGCGCCGCTGTCCAGGCCAAGCAACCGCAGTGCCTCCAGGCGGCGTGGATCCAGCGGGGGAGAGGCGGCTGGCTCCTCGGCCGCTCGCGGGCCAGCGCCCGGCGGAGGCGCCTCAGATCCCCCGGTTTGGCCGGAGGCCTGGCTGGAAGCGTGGCTGTGGGCCTGGCTGTGGTTTGCCGTGCGCGTCCCCCGGCGGCGCCCCTCTGCCTGTCCCTGATCCCGCTGCCAGTGCCGCCGCTCTTGCTCTTGGTTTTGCCCCTGCCGCTGCCAGTGCTGTTGCGTTTGATCGTGCTGTTGCGCTTGAGGCTGTCGCGGCCCCTGTTTCCGCCCCTGCCGCCGATCCAGCCTCTCCACCCGCTGGCCCAGCTCCTCCACCACCCGCAGCGGCTCCTCATTGAGCCACTCCACCGCCCGCGGCCCGTAGAGCGCGAAGGCGGCGCGCACCGCCCAGCGGCCGCGACTGTGGGGACCCCGCAAGGCGGCGCTCAGCTCGCTGCCCAGACCAGGGATCTGGCGATCCAGCTCCTCCTCGAGGGTCAGGCAGGGGTTCCACCAGTGGCGGCGCAGCTCCTCCACCAACCCCCGCAGACCGCCAGACGGTCCCAACCGCAGCGCGGCCCAGGCGGGATGGCGCGCCATCGCCTGGCACCAGCGATCCACCCGCTCCGCAGTGATTCCGGGCCCCGGGCTGGCGCCCACCCCGCTTGAGCCACGGCCGCGCAGCTGCTCCAGTTGCTGCCGCAGGGCCCGCACCTCCTGGCGCAGGGCCTCGTTTTCCGCCAGCAGGGCGTCCACATTGGCGGTGATCGGTCGGCCGCGATGGGGCGTCCGCCCGCGGCGGGGATCAAAACCCATCCGAGCCGGCATACCAGGGGAGGCCATTGTGGCGGGGAGGAGGAATCCGGGCGGGATTCACCCCAACTCCAGGCACGCCAAGCCATAGACATCCGCCAGCGACACCGAGGGCGCCCTGCCCCGATACATGCGCAACGTTTGGGAGAGGGGTGCAAAACCGAGATCCTCCAGCAGCGGCACGGCCCAGGGGTTGGCGCCAGGCACATCAATCAGCGCAACGCCGGGCTGGTGTTGCAGCAAACCCTCCAGCAGGGCCCGGGCGGCGGCGGGATGATCCGCCACCAAGGGGCCGATGCGCCAGCCTTCACCTTCCTTCAGCAGGCAAGGCCGGAGACGGCCGAAGCCATGGCAAGTGCCCTCTCGATCCACCAGGGCATGCACCGTGCCCGCGGGATGCCGCAGCCACTGCCGCAGGAAGTGGGGGCGTGGGGAGGGTTCTCTTTGGGCATCGAACCGTTGCACAGCTGTCTCCGGAATGGCAGCGCCCGCCAGCAGACACCAGGCGGCACCTGGCCCTGTGGACGAATCGTCGGACCGCGTCGCGGAGGGCGCGGCGGCCCCAGCCCCCGGGCGCCACCAGCGGGTGGTGGGCGACGCGGGCGCGAAACCCCAACCCGCGTAATCATCCACCCGATCCAGCGCGGCCTCCAAGCCGATGCAGGGCAGATCCGCCAGGTGGCGCAAGGCATGGCGCCAAAGTCCCAGCCCATAGCCCTTGCCCCGCTGCTCTGGCACCACCAGAAACAAGCCGATGAAGCCGTAGGCCGCGTTGTAGCGCACGCCGGCGATGCACCCCACCGGCTCCGTGCCAAGGCAACCAACCCACACCCCTTGCCGGTCGATGTCGCGGTAGATCGCCACATCGCCCGCGCCGGGGGTGAAGCCCTCCCGCCGGGCCCAGCCGGTCACAGTGGGAATGTCGCCCGGGGTCAGGGGGCGGATCATCAGCGAAGCGGCCATCCGGCCACCATCTCTCAGCGCACCCCACCAGGCAAGCGGCTCGATGAAGACATGTTGCCCGCTCCTGTCGATCCTGTGGTCGCGTCCGACTGTAGGAACAGCCCCCGGCCCCCGTTTTCCTTCGGGAGCGTCAGCCATGAACGCCACCACAACCCTGCATCAACCCAGCGAGCAACGGCTCGATCTGGTCTCCCATGAACCCCGATATGGGGAGAACTATGGCGCGGGCTACGTGGGTTTCACCTACAGCCAGTCGAACATCCTCTCCCGTGGGATTGCCTATTTCACGCGCTGGCAGCGCATGCACGACATCAAGGTCTCCCACACCCTTGTGGTGACGGGTGAGAATGAATGCATCGAAGCCCACATGCAGGGGGGTGTCAAGCGCAGCAAACTGGACACCTATTTCCACGATGAGCACTGCCAGATCTTCTTCCGCAAACCCAACGCGCTCACCCCGCCATTGGCCGCGGCCATCATCCAAGCCGCTGAAGAGCATCTGGGTTGTGCCTATGACATTGATTTGATCGCCGCCCAGCTGAAGGTCAACAGCATCTCAGGTCACTTCATCCGCCACCGGCTACTTCCGAACTTGGAGGAGGCTGTTTGCCAGCGGCGCGATCATCTCGATCGCTGGATTTGCAGCGAACTTGTCGCCCACTGCCTAGATGCCCAGCCCGAGTATCACAACAAAGGGGTGCTGGCCCACAGTGATGCCACCATCGATCCCCAGGAGTTGTTTGAAGATGACCTGATCTTCCAGGCCTGGCATCAGCCATAGGCTTCGCTTTGCGTGGCCCTGGCCAGAGCGTGGCCCCCTGTGCTCACTCCATGCCCTCCGCCAGCAGCCGGGCGTAGGCCCCTTCCGGATCGGCCATCAGCTCCGCGTGACGCCCCCGTTGCACCACCACGCCGTGCTCCAGCACAAGAATCAGATCCGCATCACGGATGGTGCTCAGTCGATGCGCCACGACGATTTGGGTGCAGGCCCGACGACGCAGGGCCTCCTCCAGCCGCTGTTCGCTGTCCGCGTCCAAGGCACTGGTGGCCTCATCCAGGATGAGGATCGTCGGGTCCTGGAGCAGGGCGCGGGCCAGCTCCAGCCGCTGCCGCTGCCCACCGGAAAGGTTCCGTCCCCCCTCCGCCAAGCGGCTGTTCAGCCCATCGGGAAGGGCTTCGATCACCTCCAGCAACTGGGCATCAGCGCAGGCGGCAAGCAGCTGGTCGTCTGTGAGCTCGGTGCGCCAGAGGCAGAGGTTGTCGCGGATGGTCATGCCATAGACGGCGATGTCCTGCTGCACCATTGCCAGGGAGGCAACCGCCACCGGTCGTGGAATTGCCGTCAGGGGGTAGCCATCAAAAAGAATGGCTCCGCCGCTCGGCGGGAGCAGTCCGGCGATCAGTCGCGCCAGGGTGCTTTTCCCGGATCCGCTGGCACCCACCACCGCCACCCGCATGCCGGGAGCGATGGAGACGCTGAGATGGGCAAGCAGCGGTGGCCGAACAGGGGCAAAGCGATAGGTCAGATCCTTAATGTCCACCTGACCCGAGAGCTGATCCCGGTCGGCGGGCCAGGGAGGGAGGGAGGGGGGAGTGGTGGTCAGCAGCAAGGGATCCCGGGGGTTGTCCAGCACGTCCTGCAGGCGCAGCACCGCCGTCTCCAGTTGTGGCAGGGCGGCCACGAAGGCCACCAGGCGATCGATCTCCGCCTTCAGTCCAGCCGCCACTTGCTGGGCGGCCAGAAGCATGCCCAGGGTGAGGTGGCCATCCAACACCAACAGAAACCCCACAAACAACACAGCCAACGTGTTGACTTGGTTGAGCAGGTTCGGCAACAGGCCAAGGGTCGCCTGACGCAAGGAGAGACGGTGCTGAAAGGACTGCACTTTGCGTTGATGGCCGTCAAAACGCTGCAGCACATCCGCCTCGATCGCCGTCCCCTTCACCATGTCGATGTCTCGCAGGGCGGCCATCAGAGTGCCTTCCGCCTTGCCAGCGTCTTTTTGCAGAAGCAAGGTGGCATCGCGCTGTTGCCGCAAGCTGATCATCACCATCAAGCCATTGAGAGCCGTGCTCACCACCACCACCAGACCCAGACGGGGGCTGTAGGCCAGGGTAAGCAACAAATACAACACCAACAGCAGGACACCATTCAGCAGGGGAAGCAGGCGCTGAGCGATGAAATCCGCCACCACCCGGTTGAGCAATTGCCGCTGGCTGATGTCTCCCGCATAGCGCTGTCGGAAGAAGCCATCCGGCAAGGCGAGCACATGCTCCTCAAAAGCCAGCACCCCGCGGCTTTCCAGCCGACGACTAAGGTGACGGTTCCCCAGGAGTTGAAGTTGTCCGCCGATGGCCTGCAGGGCGATCGTGAGGGCCATGGCCCAGAGCATGGGTTTCAGCCACTGCCGCAGAGCCGATCCCCAGACATCATCGATGTAGATCTGAGTGAACACTGGCATCGCCAGCTGGGGCAGGATCAGGAGCAGACCCGCCAGCAGACTGAAGAGCGCTGGCCTCCACTCTTGCCGCAGGCGGGCGGCCACCAGCAGCCAGGCATTGGGCACGCGGCCGCCGCGGCGAAACTCGGGCCCGGGTCGGAGCTGCAACACCACGCCGGTGAAGCCGGCGTTGAACGTCTCCATGCTCAGCCAACGGGGGCCGGAGGCTGGATCGTTGAGGGCGACCCGCTGGCCACAGAAGCCCTCAAGCACGAGGAAATGGTTGAATTCCCAAAACAAGATCAGCGGTGGCCGTTGTTTGCGCAGAGCCGTCAGATCCATGCGATATCCCTTGCCGTCCAATCCGTAGAGCTTGGCGGCCCGCAACAGGCTGGCGGCGTCGCTGCCATCTCGGGTGACGCCACACACCTGGCGCAGTTCGAGCAGGGACACCACCCTTCCATAGTGGCGCAGCACGATCGCCAGGCAGGCCGCCCCGCATTCGCTGGCCTCCATCTGCAAAACGGTGGGTGTGCGAACGCGGCCCATCGTCAGTAGATACCGCTGATGTCCCGCAGCAGGGGGATGACGTAGCTGATCGGTTGGCGATGCTCCACCAGCACCGACACCTCCGTGCCCGTGCCCGGGCTGAGGGTGAGGTTGGGACCTGGCCCGCCACCCCAATCAAAGCCACTGCGGGTGCGGGGATCGCGTTGCAGGCTGGTGACGGCCTCAATCAGCGGTTGGTTGCCGTCACCACCCGGGGGTTGCACGGTCGCCACCAGGGAGTCCAGTCCCAACCGCTGGCGCAAACCTTCCCGACTGACCGGCAGCGGGCGCAGGCTCAGGATGCGCCCGCGAATGCCACCATGCCGTTGGGCGCGGGTGGTGGTGGGGGTGACGCGCACCACCTGACCCGGCTTGAGACGTTTGCCATCTTGGCTGGGGAAGTAGGCCAGGCTGACAAGATCCCGGGGACGATCCCGGCGATCCAGAGAAAAGAGAGGCGTTCCCGCATTCACCACCGCGCCCGGTTGCACCAGCTGTTCCACAAGGCAGCCCGCCACAGGTGAAACCACAAGAGAGTTCCGCCGATATTCCTCCTGTTGCCGTACCAGCGCCAGCTGCTCGTCATTGATGGCCTGAAGGCGCTGCTGGGCTTCCGCCAATTGCTGGCTTTCGATGCGCTGCAGCTGTCGCTCTTTGTCGCTGAAGGTTTCCTCGGAGATGGCGCCACTGCCGCGATAGGGAAGCAAGCGCTCCAGATCGGCCGACACCAGTGCCCTCTCGCGCTGGGCCTGAAGGGTGGCCACTTGATTCTGGCGGCGCAGCTGCCGCAGGCGACGCCCCCCCGCCTCCATCCCCCCCCGCAGTTGCACCAGGTCAATCCGGGCCATGGGCTGGCCGGCCCGCAGGCACTGGCCCTCTTTGACCAAGATCTCCAGCAAGGGGCCACTGCTCGGACTTTGCACCGGCACCAGGGCCTCCGGGAGAAGCAGCACCCCACGGCCCTGGATGCGCACGGGAACCCGGCCCAGCACCGACCAGACGAGGATGGCGCTGAGCAAGAGCAGCAGGCCAGCGAGCAGGGCCCAGAGGCTGGGCCGCAGCAGGGGCAAGGGTTGATCGAGCTGGTCCGGGGAGGAGTGGGCCTGCAGGGCCTCTTCACGGAATCGGATCATGGCGCCTCCCTGTCACCATCGTCCCGCTGACGCCGCATCATCTCGGCGAATGGGCCCGGCTCCTGAATCAGGCGATGGAAGGGACCTTCCTGCGCAATTCGGCCCGCTTCCAGCACCACAATCCGATCGGCGTGGCGGATGGTGCTCAGGCGATGGGCGATCACGAACCGCGTCAGCCCTAAACGTTCCAAGTTATGGCTTACTTCAGCCTGGTTGATGTTGTCGAGCGCACTGGTGGCCTCATCCAGGATCAGCAGCGCTGGTTGGCGTGCCAGGGCACGGGCGATGGCCAGCCGCTGCCTCTGGCCGCCTGACAGATTACCGCCCCCCTCAGAGACGATGGTGTGCATTCCCATGGGAAAGGCTCGGATGTCCGCGGCGATGGCCGCCTGTTCCGCGGCCTGCCATGCCTGGTCGACGCTGATCAAGGCCCCGCCTCCGATGACCTCCAAGATGGTGCCCGCCAACAGCGCCGCATTCTGGGGGACCACACCGATCTGACGACGCACGAGATCCAGGCGCAGGCGCTGCAGCGGTCGGCCATCCAAACGAATGGTGCCCTGCTGTGGGTGCTCCAGGCCAAGCAGCAAGCGCACCAGGGTCGACTTGCCACTGCCGGAGGGGCCAACGACAGCCACAAATTCTCCGGGCTCAAGGGTGAGCCGCAGACCATCAATCACCCACGGGCCGGCGTCGCCGTAACGAAACCGCACGCCGTCCAACTCGACCCCACCGCGTAGCAGGCCAGGGTCCATCCGTTGCGGGTCGTCGCTTTCGGGCGTTTCCGCCAACAGGGGCCTGGCGCGCTCCAGCAGCACCGGCAGCTCAAAGGCCTGCACCATCAAGGCGGCGGTGCTCACCAGTGCGCCGATGAAGGTGGTGAAGGCCGAGAAGAAACCCAGCAATTCACCCACATTCGGCACCCGTTGCAGGGGTTGCGACTGGGCCTCATCGACGAGGCGGGTGATCAGGATGAACAGCAGGAGCACGCCGAGATTGGGCACCACGGTTTGGAGCAAGGCGGCCAATGCCCCCCGCGCCTGCACGCCATAGCCGCTGCGGATCGCTTCGCGGTAGGGCTCCCACCAGTAGCGGGCCGCGGCGGCCTCCACCCCCGCCAGACGCAGCTTGGAAACACTGTTGATCAACTCCAGATTGCGGCTTCCGGCCTCCGCCAATTGTTCTTCCCGCCGCCGCTCCAGGCGAAGGGTGCGGCGCCCGATCCATACAGTTGGCCCAACCAGCACCAGGGCGAGCACAACGGCCAGGATGGTGAGCTTGACGCTGATGCGCAGCATGAACAGAAGGAAGACCGCGCTGAGTAGGGATTGCAGCGCTCCGCCGCTGAGGAATGACTGAATCTCCTGCTGCAACTGCCCGATGGCGCCATAGCGGAGAGTGAGCTCCCCTGCCCGGACGCTTTTAAAAAACGCGGCGGGCAGCCGAAGCAGCCTGTGCAAGGAGGCCAGTTGCAGGCGGTGCCCTCCCCGTTGCTGCACGCTCAGGAGGGTGCGGGACTCATGCCAGCGCAGGCCCAGGTCGGAGAGGGAGGCGGCCAACAGCAGGACCGCCATCTGCAGCATCAGGTTGACATCCTTGTCCGGAAGAGCCTGATTCGTGAGCAGGGTGTTGAAGGTGGGAATCAGCAGACCCAACAGGGTGCTCAGCAAGGCGGTGATCAGAACCGGACGAAGGGGATCACTCAGCAGGGCAAGGCCAAGGCCAAGCAGAGCCCCCACTCCGCCCAAGCCGGCGATCCAGCGGGCGGCTCCAACCTCCTTACCGATTGCGAGCAGAAAGCCGATCGTCCATCCCAGACTGGCAGCGGCGATGAACACCAGCGCCCTCTGGCTGGCGGGTCCGTAGCTGAAGCGCACCAACGCAACCGCAGAGACATCCTGTCCCATCAGACTTGGAGAGACGCCAAGCGCCCTCCATGGGGCCGGCAGGTCGCGAAGCTGGGAGGCGCGGAAGCGGCGAGGTCCCCGATCCGGTGAGGCCGGATCACGCACCCAATAGCCGTTGGCCTGGGAGAGAAGCAGCAGGGGCCCGTGCTCCTGCCAGAGGATGAGATCGCCGCAATCGTCACGCAGATGCCGGGGCTCCAGCCGCAGGGGAACCGCGATCAGATCGGCCCGATCCAGGAGGGCCCGCAGGCGATCGGCGGGTTCTGTCGGCGGATTGGCCAGGGGCACGAGGCTGGTGCCATGGCGTTCAGCCAGCCAGCGCACAAGGGTGGTGAGGACATCCGGCTCCGATGCCTGTGGCACGGAGACGCCCTCCCTGCGTTGGAGCTGACGCAAAAGGTCTGCGACATCGGGAAGCACCGCGGAGGGGAGCGAGGCAATGCTGGGACCATCGCTCGCCTTGGCCGCCACAGGGGCAAGGGTCGCCTGCCGCACCACTTTGAAGTGCAGCTCCAATTCTGCTGGCAGGGCTGGCAGGGCCGGCAGCACGCAAGGGGCGTTCCAACAAGTGAATGTGCGGCGGCGCATGATTGCCCCCTCAGTGGTGCGTAGCACACCGATTAGAACCACTTCCCCTTTCAGCAGGCAAAGATCGGGCTCTGCAGCGGCGGCACTGGGCCAAGGATGCTCGCTGCCTGGAGACCAATGCGTCCCCTGACCATCGGGGAGGCTCGGGAGTGCGGGCATCGTCTACACCGACCGGAGCCCAAGCCTAAGGAGCGTGCGGGAAGTGGAGGGCAGCGCGGCGACGGGTCAGCCTCCTCTCGCGTCGAATCCTTTGACTGGTTGGCGTCAAGTAGCCAGGCCGGAGAGACCCCAGGACTGATTCAAGGTCAGGCACAACTCGGTCCTTGAGTGGCCTCCGTTCGCGGATCAGGCGGTTGAGCGTGGCACTTCCGCATGCGCTGCTGACAGCTGTTGCCTAATTGAGTGGGATTGCAACTTGGCAGGGCATGTCACGTTGCGATCCCCGCCATTCCTGGCGCGTTGTCTCAGCACCAAGAGGCGGTCTCAAGGAAGCTCTGGACAACCCCTCAGCGGCACCTGTGAGAGCGCGGAGCTCCCAGTTGGTGCAAGGGACGGCCTCCACTGGCGACCGGGTTGTCCAGAGCTTCCTCAACTGAAGCGATAGCCGATGCGGCCGGAGGCTGAGGCCTCGTTTCAGGCTTCGGCCAGCGCCAGGCTCCCTCTGAGCCGTGCGGCCAGGACAGCCACATGCGGCGGCGCCATCATCGTGATGTGCGTGCCCGGCACCT
>JBKDSV010000212.1:0-22338 GCA_046340795.1 Cyanobacteriota bacterium
GCTGATTCAAACTTGCCGCCCTACGCCCGGGTGTCCAGCAGCTCCGAGGGCCCGAGTCCAGCGTTCACAGGGAGCTCAGCGTGGAACCTAAATCACAATCGTGGTCCGGCGTCTCCATCCGACTACTTTGAAGCAGCCCTGCTCCGGGAGGCCAGGAGGAGGCGAAATTTTTTGCGGTGCCCTTCAGTTGTCCCAGGGGCTTGACACGTTGCTCTCGCCTTTGGGGAGTCTCTGGACAATCCAGCGGCGGCGCCTGTGAGAGCGTGGAGCTCCCAGTTGGTGCAAGAGGAGACTCCTGCGGGCGGCCGGTTGTCCAGCAAAAGGCACCCACCTCAGCTGTCTCGTGAGTGTCTTGCATGAGATCTTTTGGTCAGCCAGGATCGACGGTCTCGCGGTGGCGGTGGCGGTGGGCGTCCTCAGCCACACCACCGCAGCTGGCGTTCCGTTTGAATACAGGCTTGAGGCGATCCAGAGATCGGTCCATGCAGGTCCGTGCCACTCCTGAACAGCGCCGCTGGCGCCAGCCCCTGTTGACATCGGCACTGACGTGGATGCTGTTGACCCTGGGCGACAGCCTCTGCAAATCGCGGGGGATCAGCTCAGCGGATGTGCGGCGCTGGCATGAACGGATCCCGCTGCGCAAATCCCTCGGCCAATGCAGCCACATGCGCGTGGCCTTTGCTTCGGATCTTCATGCCGGGCGGATGACGCCCACCGGCACCATCAACGCTGCCGTTGAGGCGTTGATGGAGGCTGCTCCGGATCTCATCCTGCTAGGGGGAGATTTCGTCTGCTCCCAGGCTCAGGAGTTGGAGCTCATCCTGCCGAGCCTGCGACGCCTGTGCGCTCCCGCAGGCGTGTTCGCCGTGATGGGCAACCATGACCACAGCGCGGATGCGGGCACGATCACGGCTCAACTGGAGGCCAATGGCATCCGCGTTCTGCGCAATCAGAGCACGCCATTGGCGGAACCGTTCAACAACGTGCTCCTGGTGGGCCTGGATGATCATCTGGGAGGCCGACCCTGCGCCGCGGCCGCTCGCTGGGACGCCAGCCGCGCCACCCTCCTGCTGATCCATCAACCCTCAGGGCTGCTGGACGCGGGCGATCGCCCCTTTGACCTTGCCCTGGCCGGTCACACCCACGGAGGGCAGATCACTCTGCCGGGCGGGCGGGCGCTGGTCACCGCCTCCGGCGTCCTCTCCCGCCGTTACCGGGCCGGCCGCTACAGCCTGGCGCCAGATCAGCAGCTCTGCGTCAGCGTGGGGGTGGGGCACAGCCTGCTCCCCCTGCGCTTGGGGCCCCGCAGCGAGGTGCTGATTCTCGATCTGGTGGGTTTGGAGGCCTGAAGGAAGAGGCGTCAGGCATCACTGGCGGGGGAGGACCAACCGGGTTTGACCACCTGACGCGCCCGACCCAGGGCCAGGGCGCCAGCGGGCACGTCTTTGGTGAGGGTGGAACCAGCCCCTACCGTGACGCCTTCCCCCAAGCGGATCGGTGCCACCAAGACGCTGTTGGCGCCAGTCTTGCTGCCCGCGCCGATGGCGGTGCGGTGCTTGCGCACCCCGTCGAAGTTGGCGGTGATCGTGCCGGCGCCGATGTTCACGCCTTCACCCACGTCCGCGTCACCGAGATAGCTGAGGTGATTCGCCTTCACGCCCGAGCCCAGGTGACTGTTCTTCACTACCACGAAAATGCCGATGCGGCAATCGGCCTCCATCACCGCGCCGGCGCGCAGCTGGGCGAACGGTCCCACGGCGCAGCCGGCCGCCACCTGCGCCTGGCGCAGCTCGGAGAACGTGACCTCCACGTCATGCCCCAGGGTGCTGTCTTCAATCAGGCAGCCTGGCCCGATGCGGCAGCCCTCGCCGATCACGCAAGTGCCGCGGAAGTGGCACTGGGGTTCCACGAGCACATCACGGCCAAAGCGGGTGCCGTCGCTGAGGGTGCAGCTGGCGGGATCGGTGAAGGTGACGCCCTGCGCCATCCAGTGGCGCCGCAGGCGATCCTGCAGGACGGCCTCGCACTGGGCCAGCTGAAGCCGATCGTTGATGCCATTGGTTTCCTGCCAGTCCGCCACCTCCAGCTGCAGGGCGGGCTGAAGCATGGCGACGGTGTCGGTGAGATAGAGCTCCCCCTGGTCGTTGTCGGTGGTGAGGCGCGGCAGCACCTCCGCCAGGCGAGGCCAGTGGAAGCAATAGATGCCGGCGTTGGTGAGGACATGGCTGCGCTGGCTCGGAGTGCAATCGCGTTCTTCCACGATGGCCGTGACGCGCCCCTGCTCATCGGTGAACACTCGCCCGTAACCGGTGGGATCCGTCAGGCGGGCGGTGAGTACGGTGACCGCCGCCCCCGTGGCTCGGTGACGCTCCAGCAGGGCTGCGAGGGTTTCAGGCCGCAGGAGGGGAACATCGCCGTTGAGCACCAGCAGATCCCCCTGGAAACCCTCCAGGGGAGCAAGCAACTGCTGCACCGCGTGGCCCGTGCCGTTCTGCGGGTTCTGCGGCACAAATTCCAGATCGGCCTGGCCGGAGAGCGCCGCGCGCACACGCTCCGCCTGGTGACCCACGATCAGGAGGCGCCGCTCGGGCGCCAGCATTTCCGCGTTCTTGAGCACCCGTTCCACCAGGGTGGCGCCCGCCAGGGGCATGAGCACCTTGGGCAGCCGGCTTTTCATGCGCGTCCCCTTTCCAGCGGCCAGGATGGCGATGGCAAGCATCGGGTGGACCATCAATCTCGCGGGAATCTACCGGTGAGCGGCCAGGCGCCCCCTCAGCGATCACGGCCCGGGCCCATCCAGCCGCAGACAGGACGCAAGACGCACAGCCGCCACGCCCGGGGAAGGCCGTGGGTTAGGGGGCCTGCCCGGTCGGATGGCGCCTGCCCTGCAGGCTGACGGCATGCTGTGCGTGGACGTGAAGCTGTCCGCCTGGCCGGCGAAGGCCTGAACCCCTCCCCGGTCGGCTCCATAGGATCACCCCTCCAGCCGCCTCCGGAGCCATGGCCGTCGCCGCCCCCGCCGCGCCCCTTGTATTGCCAGGTGGCGGCAGCCTGCGGGGCACGGTGCGGGTGCCGGGCGATAAATCCATCTCCCACCGGGCCCTGTTGTTTGGCGCCATCGCTGAGGGGGAAACGCGCATTGAGGGGCTGCTGCCGGCGGAAGACCCCCTGAGCACCGCGGCCTGCCTGCGGGCCATGGGGGTGGGGGTGTCTGAAATCCGCGCGGGCGAACCTGTCACGGTGCAGGGGGTGGGCCTGGACGGGCTGCGGGAGCCGGAAACCATTCTCGACTGCGGCAATTCCGGCACGACGATGCGCTTGTTGCTCGGCCTGCTCGCTGGCCGGGCCGGACGCCACTTCGTGCTCACCGGTGATGCCTCCCTGCGGCGGCGGCCCATGCGGCGGGTGGGGGGTCCCCTGGCCGAGATGGGCGCCACGATCCACGGTCGTGATGACGGCAACCTGGCACCCCTGGCCATCGCTGGCCGCCTCCTCCATGGCGCCACGATCCATACCCCCGTGGCCTCCGCCCAAGTGAAGAGCGCTCTGCTGCTGGCGGCCCTCACCGCCAGTGGCCCCACCACGGTGATCGAGCCGGCCCTCTCCCGCGATCACAGCGAGCGGATGCTGCGGGCCTTCGGCGCCGATCTGGTGGTGTGCGGGGCTGGTGGCACGACAGTGACGGTCACTCCTGGAGCCAGCCTGCGGGGACAGGAGGTGGTGGTGCCGGGCGACATCAGTTCGGCCGCCTTCTGGCTGGTGGCAGGTGCGATCACCCCCGATGCCGAGCTCACGGTGGCAAACGTGGGTCTCAACCCCAGTCGCACTGGCATTCTGGAGGTGTTGGAGCAGATGGGCGCCGCGATCGAGGTGCGCAACCGCCGTGACGTGGCGGGGGAACCGGTGGGCGATCTGCACGTCAGCCACGGCCCTTTGAAGGCCTTTTCCATCGGTGGCGCCCTGATCCCCCGGCTGGTGGATGAAATCCCGGTGTTGGCGGTGGCGGCCTGCCGCGCGGACGGCGTGAGCACGATCAGCGGCGCGGAGGAATTGCGCGTGAAGGAAACCGATCGGCTGGCGGTGATGGCCCGCCACCTGGGAGCCATGGGCGCCCGGCTCCAGGAACGGGCGGATGGCCTCACCATTCAGGGCGCCACAGCCCTCCATGGCGCTGAAGTCGACAGCGAAACCGATCACCGCGTGGCGATGAGCCTGGCGGTGGCCTCCCTGGTGGCTGACGGCGACACCCGGCTGCGTGACAGCACCGCCGCCGCCGTCTCCTACCCCGGCTTTTGGGATGACCTGGCCCGCCTGCGGAACTGAGGAGCCCCCCGGCGCCGGGGACAGGGCCGGGGAGGGGATCGTGAAAGCGCAAGGGGAGCGGGTGCCGGACCTGGCGCCGCGCATGGGTGGCGATGGCAGCTTCAGCCTCTGGAGTGAAGCCTTCGGCGAAGGGTTCCACAGCGGCCGTGGCGCCTTGCGAGAGGCGCGGGAAACGTTTTTGGCGCCGTCACAGCTGGAACGCTTCCAACAAGGCGCGCGGCTGCGGGTGGTGGAGGTGTGCGTGGGCACGGGCAGCAACCTGGCGCTGCTGTTGGAGGCATGCGCGACACGCGGGATCGCCCTGGAGTGGTGGGGCCTGGAGCTGGATCCGCGACCCCTGCGACTGGCGCTGGCGGCAGAGGTGTTTCGGCAGCCGTGGCAACCGACCACGCTGACCGTGCTGGAGCGGCTGCTGGAGCGGGGGTGTTGGCAGAGCGACCTGGCCAGGGGCCGGATGCTCTGGGGCGATGCTCGCCAGACGCTGGCGGCGTTGCTCCGCGAGTGGCGGGGGGACATGGATCTGGTGTGGCACGACGCGTTCTCCCCCCGCCACTGCCCCCAGCTCTGGACGGTGGAGGTGTTGGCGACGGCGACGGCGCTGCTGGTGCCAGAGGGGCGCTGGATCAGCTACAGCTCAGCGGCGGCGGTGCGCGAAACGCTGCGGCTGCTGGGTTTGCACCTGGTGGCCCTGGAAAGTCCGGCGCCAGGGGAGAACCCCAGGGCGGGCAACGATTCGTTGGGCGCCGCGCTGGAAACTCCGCGGCGGAGGAAGGACTGGAGCGGGGGGACTGTGGCCAGTCCCACGACGCTGGGAACTGGGGCCCCGGGATCTCGGCTGTCCCGGGAGAGCTCCCCTGTGGAGGAGCCCTCCGGTGGGAAGCCCCCTTGGCGGGAGTTGACGCCGATGGAGCGTGAGCATCTAGCCAGCGCGGCTGGGGTGCCCTATCGCGATCCCAGCGGTTCAGGGGATGCCGTCACGATTCTGGCCAACCGACAGGCGGCCCAGGCTGAGGCCCTGGCCAGTGGCAGCCGGTTGTCCAGCAGCACTTGGCGTCGGCGTTGGGGGGTGGATCGTGAGGGGTGGAATGGTCGACGGGGTGTGAACGGTGTAGCCGAGGGGCTCCAGGATGTCCTTGAGGCTGCTGATCATGGCGGCGGTGAGGACACGGCGCTACTGGAAGCTCGTCAGACTCCGTTGGCTTGAGGTGCGAGCCCGCGATGTCAGATCGCTTCCCAATAAAGAATAAAGTGCACCTCAAAAAATCACTTTTGGCGTGTCGTGACGGGCCAGCGCGGTCGGTCAGTGACAGGCAGGGATTTCACTCCGGGAGGCGAGGGTGACGCGGAATTTTTCGAGATGCCCTAAATCTGTTGAGATTTTAAATGTTTCTCGTTGATCAGATTGGCTTAAGAAAGCTCTGGACAACCGGCCGCCAGTGGAAGCTGTCCCTTGCACCAACTGGGAGCTCCGCGCTCTCACGGGTGCTGCTGAGGGGTTGTCCAGAGCCTCCCTAAAAGTTTCGGCGACAGTCTTATTCCGCTGTCCGCTTGCACACGCTAAAACGATCTTGGCTCGCATGACAAGCGAATGCGGCATGGAAGGTGAGTTGGTAATTCTCTCCAGTTCTTGACGATCCGTATTGCCAAGCATTAGCGGCGTCAGCGGACGACCCTTTGTCATTGAGCCACTCCGATTGCAGATACCTCTATTACGGTACCTTGTTTTTCAAGTCGGTACACTCGCTGAACAGCCAGATGCCGCTGACGACTCCCAGCCGCTGGCGCTCCCTCCCCTGCAGCCCACCGCCATGACCATCACTGCCCCCATTGGTGGTAGGGGCACCTGAAGCGGCGTCAACGGTGGGCTGCGCAACCGCCCGCCTCTGTCACCCCGCGACGCCTGGCTCAGCGACGGTTGCTGACTGCTGCACGTCCGGCTCAGGCGCTGGGATCACTGGACCCGGCGTCTGGAGGTGATGGCCCCGGGAGTGCGTTCCTGTCTCCACACCAGACGCCACCCTCAGGGTTCCGTCGCCAGAGTGCAGGTCCGCAGCGCCTGGTCATGACGCCAACTCGAGAACAAATCCTCGCCTCCTCCGCCGGTTGGGTGGCAGTGGTGCTGAACGTGATCCCGGGCTTGGGGGCGGGCTACCTGTACCAGCGGCGCTGGAAGGCCTACTGGATCACCTCCGCCCTGGCCACCGCCTGGTTCGTTCTGGGGGCGTACGGCGCCCAGAACGCCGATGCCGCCGCTGAGGCCCAGAACCAGCTGCTGGGCCTGATCGGCCTGCTGGTTCTGGCGGCCGTCAGCGCCACCGAGGCCGGCCTTGCCGTGAAACGGGTGCGGCAGGACAGCTGAATCGATCCGGCCAGCGGCCTTAAGCTGTGGCGCAGAGCGTTTCACGGCTGACCCGATGGTGATCGGCGTGCGGATGGAGCCGGAGCTGGAGCGGCAGCTGAATCTGCTCGCTCGGCAGCAGGACAAGATCCGCAGGGACTGCATCCGTAAGGTCATCCATCAGGACCTCCTGCGGCGCCATGGCCACAGTCAGGCCGACCGGCGCGGATCGGAGCACCTGGCCCAGCTGGAGCGGCCGAACTGGAGCGAGCAGAGGCCCGACGGCAGCGACTGGAAGGCATGACATGACGCGTGTTGCCGCCGCACCAGCACCCTGATGGAGGCTCCGCTGGTGCGCATCGCGGTCGAACCCTCGCCCCGCCATGGGCTGCGCAAGTCCTCGCAGCTGATGATCGAACTGGATCTGCCCCTGCGTTGTGGGCTGACGCTGCCGTGAGCCCAGCCAACAACGCAAGCCAACCCACCGAAGTCCTGGCCGGCTCGATCGAGCGCGTCACCTTCCACAACGCCGAGAACGGCTTCTGCGTGCTGCGCATCAAGGCTCGTGGCCATCGCGATCTGGTCACGGTGGTGGGCCATGCCGCCGAAATCAGCGCCGGCGAATGGGTCACCGTCAGTGGCACCTGGATGAACAGCAGAGAGCACGGCCAGCAGTTCAAGGCCTCGTTCCTGCGCTCCTCGCCCCCCACCACGGCTGAGGGAATTGAGAAGTACCTGGGCTCGGGGATGATCCGCGGCATCGGGCCGATCTACGCCAGCAAGCTGGTGGGTGCCTTCGGGGCGGAGGTGTTCGCGGTGATCGAACAGAACCCGGAGCGGCTGCGGGAGGTGCCCGGCATCGGCCAGGTGCGGGCCGGCCGCATCGCCCGGGCCTGGGCCGATCAGAAGGTGGTGCGCGAGATCATGGTGTTCCTGCACAGCCATGGCGTTGGCACCGCCCGGGCGGTGCGGATCTTCACGACATACGGCAATGACGCCGTGCAGGTGATGGCGGAGAACCCCTACCGCCTGGCGCGCGACATCCGCGGCATCGGCTTCCGCACCGCTGATGCGATTGCCACGCGATTGGGCATCGCGCCCACGGCGATGATCCGCCTGCGGGCTGGCATCAACTACGCCCTGCTGGAGGCCAGCGGGGAGGGGCATTGCGGCCTGCCCACGGCGGAGCTGCTCAAGCTGGCCAGCGAGCTGCTGGCGGTGGAGCGGACCGACGCACAGCAATCCGCTGCCGATGAAACCGGCGCCAGCCGTCGCGTTCCTCTCGAACCCGCCCTGATCCAGACCGCCCTCGATCTGGAGCTCAGCGAGGGCTCCGTGGTGGCTGATGCCCTGGCCGCTGAGCCCGCCATCTTCTTGGCCCACCTGCATCGCGATGAGCGGCGCATCGCCGAATCCCTGCAGGAGCTGGCACAAGGAGCACCACCCTGGGGCTCCGTGGAGGCGGGCAAGGCGATCGGCTGGGTGGAGCAACGCCTGGGCCTGGAGCTCGCCGCCAGCCAGAAGCAAGCGGTAGAGCTGGCCCTGGCCAGCAAGCTGCTGGTGATCACCGGCGGGCCTGGGGTGGGCAAGACCACCCTGATCAACGCCATCCTGCGCATCCTGGCGGCCAAGGGGCTGCGCCTCCAGCTCTGCGCTCCCACCGGCCGGGCCGCCAAACGCATGGCCGAGGCCACCGGGCTGGAGGCGAAAACGATTCACCGACTGCTGGAGTTCGACCCGCAAGCCCATGGCTTTCGCCGCAACGCCGAGCTGCCGCTGGAGTGCGACCTGCTGGTGGTGGACGAAACCTCGATGGTGGATGTGCCACTGATGGCGTCGCTGCTGGCGGCGATCCCGCCTGGTGCGGCCCTGCTGCTGGTGGGGGATGTGGACCAGCTGCCGTCGGTGGGCCCCGGCCAGGTGCTGGCCGATGCCATCGCCAGCGGCGCCCTGGCTGTGGCGCGGCTCACTGAGGTGTTTCGCCAGGCGGCAACCAGCCGGATCATCACCACCGCCCACGCCATCAACGCCGGCACGATCCCCGATCTGCGCTCTCCGCCCGAGGGCGAGAGCAGCGACTTCTACTTCCTGCCGGCCGAGACGCCGGAGCGGGCGGTGGCCCTGATCCTCAAGGTGGTGGGCGAGCGCATCCCGGCCCGTTTCGGCTTCGATCCGGTGGGTCAGGTGCAGGTGCTCTGCCCGATGGCCCGCGGTGGCTGCGGTTCCCGCTCGCTCAACATCGAGCTGCAGAAACTGCTCAACCCCGACCCCAGCGAGCAGGTGGAGCGCTTTGGTTGGCGGTTTGCCCCCGGCGACAAGGTGATGCAGATCGCCAACGACTACGAGAAAGAGGTGTTCAATGGCGATGTCGGCACGATCGACGCCATCGACGCTGACAACAGTGAACTGAGCGTGCTGTTCCCCGCCAGTGAGGCCGGTAGGGAGGCCACTGCGACCGGCAGCCGGGTGGTGGTCTATGGCTGGGGGGAGCTGGACCATCTGGTGCCCGCATACGCCTGCACAATCCACAAGAGCCAGGGCAGCGAATACCCCGCCGTGGTGATCCCGTTGCTCACGCAGCACTACGCCATGCTGCAAAGAAATCTGGTGTACACGGGCCTGACCCGCGGCAAGCGACTGGTGGTGCTGGTGGGTCAGAAGAAGGCCCTCGCCATGGCGGTGAAGAATCACCTGAGCCGCAGGCGCTACACGAAGCTGGCGGAGTGGCTGGCGCCAGGCGGCTGATCTGGTTCGACGACCAGCCCCGTTGCAGGGTTCATTAGACGTGTCCCTGCAGGCCTCGACACGCTCTGACACATGCGGTTTTGTAGGGCCATGCCGTTTGTCACCCCTTGGAAGCCTCGCTCGAAAGCCCAACCACCGCAACGGATCTGACCTTGTTCTCAAGGCGCTGCCCACCTGCCGCGTGCGTCGTGGCATCCTCGGCAGCCACATCATCCAGTTGCCATCCGATTCCAGCTTCGTTGGGTTCTGGTCCATCACCGATGGGCTCGACGCCCTGTCACACGACATCAAGGGTCCAGGGTCTTTTGGAGCTTTTGGGCCGGCGAGAGCCTGAGGAGGCTCTGGAAAACCCCTCAGCGGCACCTGTGAGAGCGCGGAGCTCCCAGTTGGTGCAAGGGACAGCTTCCACCGGTGACCGGTTGTCCAGAGCTTCCCCAAGTGTGCAGTCCCGCAAGTTCATGCGTCATCTTCGGCTTGGTTCGTACCTCCAGATGCCCTACTCAGGAAGGGATCCGAGCAAGACACCCATCAAAGGATCGACAGTGTATTTGCGGGACTGCACACTAAGTCGCCAGAGCAAAAAACTTCAACACACCGGCGACGACAACCCAAGCTGTCACTGACATGCCGCATACGTCATGTTATGTCTGCTTAGTTGGGTTACTTAGGGAGGCTCTGGAAAAGCCCTCAGCGGCACCTGTGAGAGCGTGGAGCTCCCAGTTGGTGCGAGGGACAGCTTCCACTGGCGACCAGTTGTCCAGAGCTTCCTTAGTTGGCGACCAAGTTCTGCCTGGCTTTTAATGAGCCCTGGGGTGTCGCCAAGGAGCTCAAGAATTTGCGGGGGGATCGGGCCTTGCCACGTTCGTTGGCCCCTTTTGTACCAGCTCCCCCCCCACCTGCACCTGGTAGGGATAGGGAATCTCAATGCCATGTTCCTGAAAGGCCTGCCAGATGGCCTGTTGCACGGCGCTGCAGGTGGAGGTGTTATCGAGGGCGCTGGCGATCCAGAAGCGCAGGGAATATTGAATCGCCGAATCAGCGCAGTTCAGGAGGAAGGCCCGGGGCGGAGGCATTGGCAGCACACGCTCCACCGTGGCGGCCGTGCGTTCCAGCAGGGCGATGACCTCCGCAGGCGGGTGGTGATGGGCGGCTCCCACCATCACCTGGCAGCGGCGCAGGGAATCGGTGTGGGTGTAGGTGACGGTGGCGTTGGTGAAGAAGGTCTGGTTGGGGATGAGCAGCTCGGCATTGTCGCGATCACGCCAGAGCGTGGCGGCGCGAGGCCCCAGGCGACGCACCTGGCAAGCCTCCCCGTCAACGATCAACACATCGCCGGGACGAACGGAACCTTCAATCAGAAGCCACAACCCGCTGATGAAGTTGGACACCACCTCTTTGATGCCAAATCCCACACCCACCGAGAGGCCACCGGCGATGGCCACCAGGGCGGTGCGGTTCACGCCCAGCCGATCGAGAATCCACAGCAGGCCCACGGCCACCACGGCGTAGTGGAGGATCACGGCCATTGCCCGGCGGCTGCCGTCGCTGATCCCCACAAAGCGCTGGGCCAGCCAGGCCACCGCCGCCGTCGGCGGCTCCATTCCCATCACCAGCACGTAGAGCAGCAGCAACGAACCCAGAAGGGAGCCGAGGGTCACCTCGCTGCCCACCCAATCGCCGATGCGGATCAGCCCCAGCACGGCGGGGTTGTCGACCAAACGCACAAGCAGCATCAGGGAGGCGACCAGGTAGAGAGGGCGCAGCAGGCGGGTGGAGAGCACATCCAAGGCACGGGCCTCCACGTGGGGGTGCAGCCACCGCCGCACCAGCTCCAGGGCCTGCCAGCCGGCGATCAGGACGATCAGGATCGCCAGCAGACCGGCAGGATGGCCGCTCAGCGCCAGCAACGCCGCCAGTCCCCCCGGGAGCAGCAGCGCCAGTCCCCGCCGCCAGGATCGCTGGCGCAGGCGACCGGGCCGCCCGCTCCAGCGGGCCAGGGCCCGCGGCAGGACCCAGGCCAGGGGAACCGCCAGCAGTTGGGCCATCACAGGCCAGCGACTCAGGTAGCCCTGCCAACCGGCGATCTCCTGCAGCAGTTCATTCATGGAATGGCTCTTCCCGTGCGGTGCTTCATTGGTGGTTGCCTGTGGATTGGATCGTGCGCACCAGGCCGTCGATGGCCCCTGCCTCATCCAGATCGCCATAGAGGTGGCGGCTCACTACCCGCCCCATGGCCTCCCCTTGCTGATCGCCGTTTGGAAACATCGCCTGACTCGATTGCCGTGTCTTCCTGCCCTGAGCCTCGGCGATGGTCAACAGGCGCAGCGTTGCCTTCCGGCCCTGGGGCATCCGCAGGGACTGGATCACGGGCACGACCTCGTCCCGCTGCAGGGCCAGGTTGCGCTGGGTGAGGGGCGTGATGATGAAACGGGCAAAGGCTTGCACCACCTGCCGTTGGGATGGACTGGAGTTGCGGCCGAAGACCAAGACCCGTTGTCGGCTCAGGGGAGTGGGGAGACCTCCAGGGCCCGCGGGCAGGGAGGCCACACCAAGATGGGGGCCCAGCGCCTCCCTCAGCCGGGCGAGATGGGTGCTGCGACAGCTGGTCCAGTCCAGCCGGCCATGGCTCAAATCATCCACCAGTTGGCTCTGCGACAACTGGAAGGACAGCTCGGGCACCTGATCCGCCTGTTTCAGCCAGGCCAGCCAGCGGCCCAGGGCCTGACGTCGCCGCGGGGTGGCGGGTTGACCAGCGAAGAGCTCCTCCACGCTCGGGGCCACGCCCAGGCTGCCGAAGGTCCAGGCCAGATTGAAGCCATCCAGCGGCAACCCCACCCGCAGGCCCCCCTCGGCCAGGCGCAACAGGGTGTCGAGGTCTGTGGGGGGCCGGGCCAAGCGGCGCTGGTCGAAACAGGCCAACTGGGGCAGCAACAGCACCGGCAGGCTGGTCACCTCCCCTGTGGGGCTTTGGAAGCGGCGCACCGCGGCCTGGTCGAGGCGTTGCACCAGGTCGGCGGGCATCCGCACCGCTTGCGTGAGTCCCATCCGGCGCAGGTCGACGGCGGTGCTGTCGTTGACGAACAGCAGATCGGGCCCCAACCCGGCGGCGCTGCGCAGCCACACCTCCCATGGCAGGCGTTCTTCCGGATAGAGCTGGAGCTGCACCCGGGCCTCCGGGTGGATCAGGTGAAACTCCCGCAACGTCATGTTGAGCCGGTCCTTCAGGGCCTCCGTGAGAGCGGTGTCGATCGTCTCGTCGCTCGGGATGCCCATCGCCATGAACACCACACCCCGCAACTCCGCAGCTTGGTGCCCCCGCAGCGGGGGGGGCACCACCCGGCAGCCGCCCAGCCCATTCGCCAGCAAGATCACCAACAGGGCGGCCCGCCACGCCGGGATCGATCTCCTGGTGCGGCGGGGCTGTGCGGGGGCTTCGGCCCTGCTCCCGGGACGCCGAGCGGCGGCCATCCGTGCTCAGCCTTCCGGGTAGAGCAGGCTGTTGAGCTCCTCCTCGTCCACGTCATAGACGCGGGCCAGGGTGGTTTCGATGGCGCTGGTCACCACATCCGGCAGGAAGCGCATGGCATTGAAGGCGTCTTCCGCGATCTCGTCGGTGAGCAGCTTCTCCTCACCATCCAGCTTCTCATCATTGATCACAGCCATCACCCAGCTCTGGTAGGCGGTGACGAGGTCCGCAAACTCGAGCTCCGGGTCATTCAGATCCAGGGCCATCGGGGGGCGTCTCCTTGGACGTTGCTGTCGCAGTCTGCCCAAGGGAGGGCGCTGCGTCAGGCTGGAGCTGACAGGTTGCTTCCCCGGTGCTCCACGCCTCCTCCTCCCTGGCCAGTGACGGGCGGGCCTCCCCCTGGCAGGCCGCCCTGTTTGCCTTTGCTATCAGCGAGCTTGTGCGTCAGCACCGCCAAAGTTTCTTGCCCCTCTGGACGGCGGAAAGCTGGGCAAAGCTGTTGATCTGGCTGGCCCTCAACAGTGGCTGCTCGACGGATCAGGCCGCGTTGGAGGACTTCGCTACAGGCCTGGGCCCTGCCCTGTCCAGTCGCCTGCGACGGGTGTTCTTCACACGGGAACTGGATGATCTCAACCTGCGACTGCTGGCCGATCCCGCCGAGGAGCAGGCCCTTGCCCTTCCCCTCGATCCCCGAGTCGGGACGCCGCTGCCCGCCGGGCTACCAGAAGCCCTGGAGCGGGTGGGCCTGCGCCAGCGGCTGGCGCCCCCGGAGCGCTGGCGTCAGCAGGAGGGACTGATCGCCCTGCCCTGGCGGGGAGAAGGTGAGTCATGCGCTTGATCGGCGCCTATCACGACCGCGGCTACCAGGCCTTGGCCGATGGGGTGATGGGCTTCTTTGATCGCCGCGCCGACCTTCAGCGTCCCGGCAGCGCCTTTGGTGGCGCCTCGGATGGCCTGCCCGACAAGCTGTCGACCGATATCAGCCTGGTGGGCTTCGATCGCTCTGATCCGGAGGCCCATGGCTTGGCGCAGGCCATGCTGCGCGGCGTCTCCGTGGGCCTGAAGCGCTGGCTGGCGGAGCGGCCCCTGTTTCTGCAGTGCTGCCCGGAGCGCGCTCTCTTTGTTTGTCCCCTGTTCAACCTGCAGCGCTACGCCCCGGGGGAAGGGTTTTACAGCTGGCACTGCGACTGGAGCCTGGAGGCGGAGGCCACCGAACCCCACCGCCGCGTGCTGGCCTGGATCCTCTACTGCAACACCCTGCCCGCTGGCGGCACGGAGTTCCATTGGCAGGAGCACCATGAGGAGGCCGAGAAGGGCAAGCTGCTGCTCTTCCCCGCCGGACTGTCCCATCTCCATCGGGGCCGGGTGAGCCAGGAGCACAGCAAAACCATCGCCACCGGCTGGATCAATGCCGGTACCCTGGAGGCCTACATGGAGCGGTTGGCCCAGGCTTGACCAGCCGGTCGAGCCTGGCGCATGGCCAGCCGAGGGGTTGAGGCGCACAGGGCCCATGGTCTTCAGGCGTTCTCGAGGCCGTTGGCTTCGCTCTCCAGATCGCCGCCGCCCGTGGGCATGATCAGCCTCTCCAGGCGCCGCTGCAGCTCGCCGGTCAGGTCCGCCACCGCCCGCCGTCGGTCTGCGCGGTAGGCCTCCAGCCGTGGATCCACAGCGATGGGGAGGTCGATGCTGAGCCACGCTTGCCGCGGCCCCAGGCGCGGACGGTCGACGGGGGTGCCGCCGAGCAGGCGGCGCTGTGTGTCCCAGAGCAGCAGCAGGGTGTCGGCGAAGCGCTCCTGGCTGGGCCGCTCCCGCACGTAGCCGCCGCTCACGGCGACGAACGTCTCCACCAGCCGCATGTGCCACAGACGCCGCTCCGTTTCCTCCGCCAGTCGGTCCGCCAGGCCCCGCTCCAGGGCCGAGCGACGGCCGCCGTTGCCACCAGCGGTGTGGATGCGCTCCCAGCCGGCCTGCTCCAGCCGGCGGCAGCGACCGGCCAGGTCCCCATGGGCCTGCAGCCCGAAGGAGCTCTCCACCACCTCCAGGGCGGTCTCCAACAGCCGTCGCAGGCGTTTCGCCAGGGCCTCCTGTCCTCCGTCGCCAGGGGGCAGGGGCTCGGCCGCCGGCAGGGGCCGGTGGTAGGCCTCGCGGTAAAAGCGCTCCATCAGGGTGAGCATCCGTTCGGCGAGGGCGAACAGCCGCCCGTAGAGCCCGTCGTGCCCGGAGTCGGCGGTGGCAGGGCCGTCAAGCCCCGCCTGCCGCTCCAGCTGGCGCAGCAGAGCCTCGATAGCAGGCCACACCGGCTGGCTGAAGCTGTATTGCAATCCCACTGGCACCACCACCATCCGCTCGGAACGGCCGGCCTTGCGCAGGTCGTCCGCCGTCCAGAAGGCCAACTGGGCCACGCCTGGCTCCAGGGGGCTGACAAGCTCGTTGTGGCCGTTGGTGGCCCCCTCCGGCGCCACCGCCAGGGGGTGGAGGCCATCGAGCAACAGCTGACGAGCGGTGCGCAGGGCCGGCGCGTCCAGCTTGCCCCGCTGGATCGAACACCCCCCCAGGCGGCTGAGCAGCCAACCCACGCTCTGGCCCGCCCAGAGCGGGATGCCCCGGTCGTAGAGAAACTGGGCATGGGGCGCCCGTCGCAGCCGCAGGCCCCGCCGTCGGGCCTCCCGCGGCAGGGCCTGCCAGAGCAGATGGGCCATGCAGGCCGGATCGTCCACGCTGGGATGGCGGAAGGCGATCAACAACCGACTCTCCCCCGCCTGAAAGCCGGCCATGGCCTCCAGCAGCCGATCGGGGTGGCGCACCGTGAGGCGGGTGATGTGGCTCTGCCGCCGCAGCCACAGGGGCAGCAGCCAGCGGCTCATGGCCAACACCCGCCCATCCAGGCGGGGGGGCAGAAACTCGAGGGGGGCGCTCGCGGGCATCGTTCAGGCCTAGCAAGCCAAAGGCGCAGATGAAGAACTTCCACGCTCGCAGCCACCCCGGGCTGCCTTCCGCCCCAGCTCTGGCCATGATCCGATCAGCCATCCCTGCCCCGCTTGCCCCAGTTCCCCAAGCCCCGCCAGCCTGCGGTGGCGCCCTCCGCTCCCTCGCCCTCGCCGGACCGGCGCCCTCCCTCCGGCCTCCCCCGACGCCACCATGGGACATGGTCGGCAAGGGCCTGGCTGGCGGCCCTCGGCCTGGCGGGCACCCTGCTGACAGCAGCCTCCGCCCGGGCGGAAACCGTGGTGGAGCGAGCCGCCCGCACGGGCGTGATCACCCTGGGCACCCGCACCAACCTGATCCCCTACGCCTACGTCGATGACAAGCAGCAGCTGGTGGGGGTGGCGGTGGATGTGGCCAACCGCATCGCCCAGGAGGTGTCGCGCCATCTCCAGAAGCCGGTGCGGCTGGAGTTTCGCCCGGTGGACAGCAACGACGCGCTGTATCAGCTGGTGAGCCGCGGGGAGGTGGATCTGGCCTGCGGCATCCCCTTCACCTGGCAGCAGGAAATGGTGGTGGATCACAGCGTGCCCTTCAGCCTTTCGGGCATTCGCCTGCTCACCAAGGGCGGCGTGCAGGCCTCGCCGGAAGCCCTGGCGGGCAAGCGCATCGGCGTGATCCCCGGCTCACTGGGGGAGGCGACGATTCGCGCACTGCAGCCCGCGGCCATGCGCCTGCCCCAGAAGGATCTGGAGATGGGTGTGGCCGGCGTGATTCAGGGGAAGCTGGATGGCATGGCAGGCGATTCGATCCTGTTGGCGGGGGCGCTGCAGCCCTATGCCAAGCGCTTCAACGCCACCCAGGTCTATGAGCTGGTGCCGCGAGAACCCTATGGGCGCTACGCGGTGGGCTGCATTGTGCCGGAGAACAACTCCACCTTCCGCAACCTTGCCGATCTGGCTGTCGTTGGGCTGCTTCAGGGCTACCTGGAAGACGATCCGGCCTCGGTGGCGGCGGTGAACCGCTGGTTTGGTCCCCAAGGCATCGTGCAGTTGCCCAGCGACATGGTGCGCGCCTATTTCGAGGCCGTGTTGCTCACCCATGAGCGGCTGGCTCCCGGCTCTGTCGCCACCCCCGCCGCTCCCGCGGCCTCCTCTCGCCCCTGACCTCCCGCCGTCATGCCCCCATCCCCTTCCGCTGGCCTGCTGGCCTTCCTGTTGGCCCTGCCCTCCCTCGCCCTGGTGGTGCCACCCGCCAGTGAGGCCTCGGTGGCGGCCGCACCCGAGGCCGGAGCCATCACCGAGGCCCCATCCACTCCCGCGGACGCCATGGAGGCGCGCCTGCGTCGTCTGTCCGAGGCGATCCGCGCCCGCGCCAGCGCACTGGAGGAGGGTCAACAGGGCGCGCCGCAGGACGAGTCCTGGGTGGCGGTGGGCGGTTGGTTGAACGGCAACAACCGCGGCTGGGTGAACCGGGGCTGGCCCAATCGGATCCAAGGCAGCGGTTACAACCGCCCCCCGCAGGTGTGGGCCAACTTCCGCCCCGGTTGGCGCAACTTCAGCAACGGTCCCAGCTTTCTCAACTGGTGAAGCGCTCCGTCAGCCCGCCATCTCCTCCTCCCATGGTGTTCTCTCCCCCCTCGCCCGCGGCCCTGGTTCCTGACAGCGGCTCAGTACCTTCGGATGTCGCCGGTCCCCTGGAGTTGCTCGTGGTGCAGGCCACGCCCTACTGCAACCTCGACTGCGACTACTGCTATCTGCCCGATCGCCACGACCGCCGCCGCCTCGATCCGGCCTTGCTGGATCCCATCCTCGACACGGTGCTGAGCAGTCCCTTTGTCTCAGGCGATTTCACACTCCTCTGGCATGCGGGGGAGCCTCTGATGTTGCCGCCCGCCTTCTACGACGCGGCGAGCCATCGCGTCGCCGCCGCCCTCGCCCGCCATGGCCGCGGCGATCTGCGCATCACCCAAGCCATCCAGACCAACGCCACGGTGATCGACGAGCGCTGGTGCGACTGCTTCGTGCGCAACGGCATCCAGGTGGGGGTGAGTGTGGACGGGCCGGCTTTCCTCCACGACGCTCACCGCCGCACGCGCACGGGCCTCGGCAGCCATGCCGCCACGATGCGAGGCATTGGCCAGTTACGACGCCATGGCATTCCGTTTCAGGTGATCACCGTGCTCACCGCCGCCGCCCTGGATCACGCCGATGCCCTCTTTCACTTCTATCTGGAGAACGGCATTGTCGATGTGGGCTTCAACATGGAGGAAACAGAAGGGGCCAACGCCCTCTCCAGCTTGGATCAACCGGAGATGGAGGGGCGCTGGCGGGCCTTTCTGGAGCGCTTCTGGCAGCTCTGCGCCAGCCGCCCCGGCGCCTTGCGCCTGCGGGAATTTGAAACTCTTTGTGGCCAGGTGGCGGGCGGGAGCCGGATGGAGCACACCGACATGAACCGGCCGTTCGTGATTCTCAGCGTGGATGTGGAGGGGCGCTTCTCCACCTTTGATCCGGAGCTGCTGGGAGTGCGCACGGAGCGCTATGGCGACTTCATCCTCGGGCGAGTGGGGCGCGACAGCCTGGAAGAAGTGTTGACCACGCCCGCCTTCGCGCGCATCGCTGCCGACATGGCCGCTGGCGTGGAGGAATGTCGCCTTCGCTGTGACCACTTCGCCCTCTGCGGCGGTGGGGCGGGCAGCAACAAGTATTGGGAGAAAGGCACCCTGGCCTGCAGTGAAACGCAGGCCTGCCGCTGGCGGGTGAAGCTGCTGGCCGATGTGGTGCTCTCCGGTCTGGAGCGGTCGCTGGGGTTGGCGGAGGTCGTCAGCCCGGAGCCCCCGTCACTTCCCGCGTGAGCCTCCGCAGCTGGAGGGTTTCCAGCTCAAGCACGCGGCGGGCGAAGTCGGGATCGCGCTCGAGCATGGCGTCGAAGGAATCCACCGGCACCGCAAGCACCCGTGTGCCCGGCACTTCCGCCACGATCGTGCTGTCCGAGGCGCTGTGGGTCAGCACCTCCAGTTCATCGAGCACCTGACCCGGTCGCATCCGCTCCACACCCCCAGCCTCGGCGTCGCGACGCTCCACCCGGGCGGCGCCCTCAACAAGCAGCAGCAGCTCGCGACAGGTGTCGCCCGCCTCCGTGATCCATTCCCCCGCGCCGTAGGTGCGAATTTCGGCCCGGTCGGCGAGGGCATCCAGGGTGTCGGCCCAGGTGTGTCGGAAAAAGTCGCTGGTGGCGAGCACCACGCGCTTTTCCAGCTCCGGCAGGGCCGACAGCGCTAGCGGACCCTCCAGGGAGAGCAGCCGCTCGCCGGTCTCACGGGCCCAGGCGGGCTGCTTTGCCTGCCGCAAGGCATTGGCGAGGGCCCGGCCCCGGCCTGGATCCAGGGCGGCGCTGAGGGCCACGGCCGCCACCGCCACGGAGGGAATCGGGTCGTGGGCGAGGCGCTGGAGGCGGTCCAAAGTCGCTTCCCTCGACAGCTCCGCTGGGGCGGCGTCCTCGATTCCTGGGCCGAGCAGAGCCGCCACCACGGCCACCGGCAGCCGCTCGCGCCAGGCGTCGTTCGCCAGCAACTCACGGGATGGCCCCGGCGCGAGCGCGCGCAGCCGACTCGCCAACGTCATCGCCGCCGGATCGTTCGCCAAAGCCAGCAGGCACTCGAGAATGGCCCGGCCGCTGAGCATCTCACGCTGCCGCAGTTGATCGGCAACCAGGGCCACCAGCTGGGACTGTGGCCGCAAGTGCGCCTGGCTCAAGGCAAGGCTGGCATCACGGAGCTCGGCCAACCGGTCCAGCAGCAGGCCCGCCCGCCGGGCGGCCCCTTCCCCTGGCGAGAGGTCGTCCAGGATCCGGGCCTCCTCTCCGGGACTGATCGAAAACTGCCGCCGCAACAGTCGCAGTGCCGCTGCGGCGCTCCCCTCGCCGGATGATCCCTGCAACAGGCCGCGAAGCCGCAGCAACCGCTCCAGGGAACGCCGGTAGCCGCTCAGCCTCACCTGCTCCTCCAGGCTGCGTCTGCGATCGGGATTCAACAGCTCGGGATCCTCTACGCCCAGCTCCTCAAGCAACTGGCGGTGTTCGTCATCGGAGAGGCCCAATTCCAGTCGCATGCGCCGCAGGACCTCCAGGCTGCTGGCCGCATTCACGTACCCCTCCGCCAGGGCCTCGCGCACGACCCCCTTGTAGGCCTCATGACGTTGCCTGTTGCCAAAGCCCGGCAGCAGCCGCGCCAAGACATACACCTCGTCAGGGTTGAGATCGCGCAGGGCCCTGCCTTGCAGAAGCTGCCCCACCTCCAGCCCGATCTTCCGCAACTGCCGCCGGAAGCGTTCCGCCAGGTTTTCCCGTTCGTAAAGCGCTGGGTTGCGGTTCCAGCCACGCGCCAACCAGAGGGTGCTCGTCGCCACCAGCGCGCTGTCAAACAACCATTGCACCCAGGCGGGCGCCAACTGCAGCAGCGGCCGGCCGGCAAAGAGGAAGAAGATGTTGAACACCACAAAGGTGGCCGCCAGAAACACGCGGTGCCGGATCAGAGTGGTGTCGGGTTCAGCCCCCTGGCGGCGGGCGCGACGGCGCATTGCCGCCTCGATTGCCCGGCCCCCCAGCCAGCCCAGCCAGGTGGTGAGCCCCAGCACCAGGGGAACGGCCACGATCCGCGGCACGTTGATCGCCTGGCCCAACACAAAGATTCCCGGGCTGAGTAACAACGCCAGTTGATCCGGCTGCCGGGCCCAGGCGCCGGAGAAGTAGTAGTCCCAGTTGCCGGCGTAGAGGTAGTAGTAGAGGAAGTAGCCCACCACCAGGCCAAGGTAGCCGTAGCGCTCGAAGGCAAACGCAGGGGTGCCCAGCCGGGCCCAATACAGGCGCTCCGCGTCGATGTCGATGCAGGGTTGCTGGCAGGCCACACAGGCGCTCTGCTGCTCGCCGTTTGCCGTGGTGGTGCGGCACATTGACTGGGTGATGGGGGTGGGGCTTTGGTGGGCTTTGCTGCCCAACAGACCCGCTGGAGTGGAATAGATCGCCTGCACGGGCGCCATCGGGCAGAAGTATTGGCACCAGGCCTTGCCGCCATAAAGCCAGCCCACCGTGATGGCGGCGGCGATGGTGAACAGCAGCCAGGCCGCCAGGACGAGCCGGTCGGCATTGAAAAAGAGGATGCGACCGCAGAGACCGACGTAGAGCCAGCCAAACTGCAGCGCGGAATAGTGCTTGGCCAGCCAAGACTCAGGCGGCACCTTGGCCAGCTGTCGGCGGATCTCCCCTGTTTTTGGCTGGCGCCGTGCCGTTTGTCGTTGCAACCCCAGAGCACGAGGAATCTGGGAAAGAAAGGAGAGGGGACAGATTCGCCGCCAGAGTTCATGGCCGAATACGAGCAGCAAAAAGATCGCCGCTGGCACCACCGCCCCCCAGAAAAGAGTGGTGCCCAGGGGGTAGGGGGTCTCGACGAGGCAGCGACCCTGCACCTCCACGCAGGTGTCCGGCAGTCGCAGGGGGCTCCAGGGGTGATCGGGGGTGGTGAAGCGGGCCGTGAAGGGATCAAACAGCAACGAGGCGATGATCAACAGCCAGGCGGTGGTGAGCAGCCATCGCACGCCATGCATCTGGGCTTCGCTCACGCGCGAGCCGGCCATGGTTGTGTGCCGATACAGAGGCTGGAAACCTAGCCACGGGGTAGCCCTGGTGGGTTGACCACTCCCCATCCTGCGACCATGGTTTCATAGACACGGCCGGCTTCATTTGGTTTCATCGCGTATTTCGCCGTAGCGTCGCCTGGCACCCGTTCACAGCCCGGGCTGGCACCCGGGGAACTCTGATCCCGTTCAGCCCTTGACGACGCCACGATTTGTGCTTGTATCTCAGTACGAGACCGCATGGGATGGCCTTTTCACCGGCTGGGATTTCAGAAGCGGATTGGTTGGCGACCCCATCCGCCGTCAAAGCGCTGATCCTGGCTCAACAGGAGGAGCTGCAGGTTCAGTAAGAGCAACTCCTCCAGCTGCGAGCCCAGATCAGCGCCCTGGCCACAGAGCTGGCGAGCCTGCGGGAGCGGATCAGCCGCAGCTCGTGTAATTCCTCCAAACCACCCTTCTGGTCTTGGGTTTAAGCCGCCGGAGCGGCGCAAAGGCAGTGGCCGTGAGCGTGGGGGTCAGCCAGGCCATCCCAGCCATGGGCCTGAGTTGCTACCGATCGAGCGGGTGGATGAGACAGCCCGTGGCTGATGTCGATGAAACCGGCGCCCCGACCGGCAATGCGGATGGCGGCAATCCCAAAGGCAGGCGCGGCTGGTTGTGGGTGATGGTGACCCCGCTGCTGACGGTGTTCCTCCAGGGCTTGAGCCGTTCTGCGGCGGCGGCCAAAGAGCTGCTGGGCCAGGGCTTTGCCGGCGTGGTGGTAAGCGATCGCCACGCCGCCACCAACCACCTGCCCACCAGTCCAGGGCTGCTTTAGAGTGGTTGGATAGAGGCACCAGGCCACGATTGTGATTCAGGTCCCACGCTGAGACCCCTATGAGCTCGGGACTCAGTTCCTCAGAGCTGCTGGGCAC
>JBKDSV010000213.1:0-7054 GCA_046340795.1 Cyanobacteriota bacterium
GTGGTTCTCAAACCAGGGAAACGGACCTGCCCACCCCTTGCAAGGCCAGCCATGGGACCAGCCGACTGAGGTGTGCGGCCCACCCCGGCGACGCCGGGGTGGGGGTGCCGGGGAAATTACACCACTCCTGGGGACGCCAGCAGCAACAGCCTTGCAATTGACAACCCATTCCTCAGGCAATGTCTCCTTCGCACTCAATCCAACTCGTTTCATGGCATCAAATCACTTGCCTCGAAAAACCCTGGCGAGATTTATTTCATTGAATAGATGATCGCCTTTCCTGCTTTTCCAGGCACTTGTCTCCGTATTAATTGCCCCAGCAGGACCAGCATGTGCACGCGAGGATGATAATCAAGTTTTCTATTATTCGTGTGCAGAACAGCATGGGCACCGATCTTGTCCTTGAGCTTGGGATCACGGCGAGCAAATCTATCAAGTGTTTGCCATGCTGTTTTCAGCAAATATCATAAGCTAGTTTTTGATGAGCCCAAACAACGGTCTCATCTCCGCGGGAATGGTGAATGTGACCAGGAAATAGAGAACTGGTAATAGTTTGGCTGATTGTCTTTCAATCCACTGCTGGCTGTCACGATGCTGGCAATGGGGTAGGGCCGCTCATGCCTGTGCTTTGAATCACTGCCGCCAGTTTGTCGGCCGCGCTCCACTGTTCCGGAGGACGCTTTATACCTGGCACCAGCAGGCCTTGTTTTTTTCCACTGGCTGCGCCAGCTGTAGAGCGTAGGAATCGCAATCCCGGTCTCACGGGCAATCGCGCTCACACTTTCGCGATTGGGAGGGCTCATCCGCATACGGACGGTATCCCGCAAAGCGGCGTCATAAATCGGTTTCACGGTTGTCGATTAGGCCCCCAGGTGATCGCTCTGATCGAGCGGACAACTTTCCTGACACTGGGGGTGTCGAGGAATTAATAGACGGTTTTGTTTTGTGTTGGGAGGATCAATCATGATCACCTTGTCTCATCTCGTTGAACGCTATCAGCCAGAGCTGGAGCGGCTTCATGGGCAACAACTGCTGCCGAGCCATCGTCAGGCACTGCGGGCCATGCCCAGGGTTGCCTAAAGGTCTGTCCCCTCACTCCACCCGCAACCGCTTCGCCACGCCTCCCCCCAGCCGCCGCCGCAACTCCCGCAACAGATCAGGAATGCGATCTGCCCAGGGGCTGTCCACCAAGGCGGCCCGCAGCTCTGCCTCGCTCACCTCTTGGTCGAGGGCATCGGCGTTTTCCCCTGGAAACCAGTGGCCGCCCTGACCCAGCAGGCGGTAGCGGCCTTTGCAGAAGTCTTCCAGGTCCCAGGCGGCGAGCAGGTTGTGCAACCAGAGCAACACCGGCACGTTGATCTGGCCAGGGGTCTCTTGCCAGGGCGGCAGCCCTTCCCGCCAGCGCGCCAGCCAGGGTCCGCCGAGGGCCTCCAGCCGGGCAGCCTCCAAACGTTCCAGGATCGGCGGCAGCAGCGCCGGGGCCTCCTCCAGGAGGGCAACGGCTTGCTGATGCAAGTCCAGATCCGCCACCCGGGCCGCGCCGACGCTGATCGTGTGCACCGCCGGATGACTGAGGCAGAAAAGATCATTGACAACGATCGGGTGGTGTGGCGCGCAGAGCGCCAGCAGGCGGGCGGAAGGGGTGTGCAGGTGGCCTCCCTTGTCGGTGGGACTGATCAGGAACACCCCCATGTCATGGGCGCGGGCGGCCTCCAGGGCGGGGCTGTTCTCCTGCTTGATGTAGTACCAATGCAGATTGATGTAGGCAAAAGCGTCGCTGGCGATCTCCTCCAGGATCACGGGCAGGGGGGCATGGGTGGAGAAGCCCACATGGCCGACGCGCCCCTCTGCCTGCCAACGCCGCACCACCTCCAAGCACCCCCCCGGCCGCAGCGTTTGCTCCAGCAAATCGGGTGTGTTGATCCCGTGAATGCTGAGCAGGTCCACCCGTTCGACAGCCAGCCGCTCGAAGCTCAGGGCCAGCTGGGCCTCAAAGCGGGCCGGATCGGCTTCGGGGGCCACCTTGGTTTGCAGGATGCGCCGGGGATCCGGCAGCTGAGGCAGGAGCTCCCCCAGCTGACGTTCAGAGGTGCCATAGCCGCGGGCCGTTTCGATGTGGTGCAACCCGGCCGCCACGGCAGCCTCCAGCACGTTGCGCAGCTGGGCCTGGCTCTCGGCCGTGATCTCCGTGGCGGGGAGGTCGCTCCAACTCTGTTGGTAGCGCATGCCACCGAGAGAGAGCACTGGCATGGCCAGGCCCGTGCGGCCGAAGCGGCGGGTGGGAAGCATTCAGCTGAAAGGCGGTCGCTGGTCCGCCACGCTGTGACCGCCAGGGGCTCGAGGGAGAAGGCGCTTCACCCGCACGGCGGAAGGCAGACCGAGGGGCAGCAGGTCTTGGCCTTCGCGCTGGCGCTGGAGCTCAGGCAGCTGCTCGTAAGCAACCCAATGGATGCAGTCCACGGGGCAGGTATCGATGGCCTCTTGAATCCGATCGGTGCTGTCTCCGTCCTGGCGAATCACGCGAGAGCGCCCCCATTCCGCCTCCACCACAAAGGTGTTGGAGGCCACGTGGGCGCAGTAGCGGCAGCCGATGCACACCGCCTCATCGACCCAGACGGCCTTTTGGCGCAGCGCGCCGCCCAGAAGTGGTTCCTTCCCTGTGCGGACAGGTCCCGGTTCAGCCTCGACCGTGAAGGCCAGGCCTGGATCCACCATCCCCTCGGAGACCATCACGTCCAGCGGCTCACCACCAGCTCGATTGAGCCATCCTGGTGGTTGGTTTGCGCATTCACCTGGAAGCCTTCAGCTTCGCTGGCGGTGAGAATGGCGCGCAGGGCATAGCGTTGGCTGAGCCGGGAGAGGAAACGCTCCACAGGCACGGGCTGGCGCCAGAGGTCGAGATCGGTCACCAACTCGTAGCAACCGGATTCGGCGTTGCGGGTGAAACCGATGTCGCCGCCCTCTTCGCCGTGGATCACCAAGTCGCAGCGGACAGTTTGGCCCCGGTAGCCCCGTACGGGCTGGTCGCCCTCCGTGGGGGTATGACCGAGCTCGGCAAGGGCCTGGAGGAGGGAACCGCGATCGCGCAGTTCGGTCTTCACAGTGCTGAAGTGAGACATGGTTGAGGGGAGATGGGCGATCGGGAGCCGACGTCAGGCGGCAGGGTGATCGGTGAGAGGGTGCTGGGCGATCAGAGGTGTGCTCTGGTAAGCCGCCGCCGTGGCTTGGCGGGTCTGAACCGAACCCAGTTGGGCTTCGATCCGTTCGCTCAGCGCCAGACAGGCCTCACCCACAACGCCCTCCACCAGCTCTTCCACGCGACCGTCGGGTCGGATGCGGAAGCGGATGGTCTGTTGGGCCATCCCGGATCAAGCGAGGTGATGTGTGCGGATGTTAGCCGCGTTTTTCCTTGGGCGGGTGGTGGCGTGCCGAGCGCGGGCAGCTGCAGCGGAGTGCCCGCCCGAGGGATCAAGATCAGAGCGCCGTGGTGGAGATCCTGATCAGCCGCCATTGGCCCGGACTCAGCTGAGAAGCCCCTCTTCCACCAGCGTCTGCAGGCGCTCCAACACTTCGGGGCGCTCCAGTTGCTCCAGAGCCATGCGCGCCTCATCCCGCACGGCGGAATCCTCATCCAGCAGAAGGCTATGCACCAGGGCCTCCACCACCTCCCGCTGGCGGGGCTCCACCAGATCGGGATAGAGGCGTCCGAGGGACCAGGCGCTGTTGCTGCGCACCGCCGGTTCACTGTCGATCCGCAGGGTTTGCAGCAGCTGGGCGGCGGCCGGATCGGCCTTCGCCGGGGCGGCGGCGCTGGCATCCGCCAGGGAGCTGGCCGCCCACAGCCGCACCGCCGCCACATCCACCTGCAAGGCGCGGATCAGGGGGTTGAGCACGGGCGCATCGGGATAGTTGCTCAGGCTCCAGGCCACCGCCTTGCGCACATAGCCGTTGTCATCACTGGCCAAGAGGCCCAACAGGGGCTCCACCGCCATCGGATGGGGGTTGCGGCCGAGGGCGTAGACAGCGCTCATCCGCAGGATTGGACAGCCCTCCGTGAGCAGGGGCAAGAGCAGCGGCACCGCCCGCGGATGCCGATGCTCGCAGAACACGCGCAACCCCTGCATGCGCTGCTCCCGCCCGCCTCCCAACCACTCCAGCCCCAGGTCGCACTCCCGCGCCACATCGGCGGCGGTGGGCTCATGGGGGTCGATCTCATCGAGCGGATCGCCCAGCAGTTCGGCCGCCAGCTCCCGCGCCAACACCTCCGGATCGAGGGCCAGCCGGTCCTGCGATTCGGGGAAAGGCTCGAAAAAAGGCTGGGGATCCTCCGGCATCAGGCACGCTCCGCGCTCGGATCGTAAGCGCGACCCCACCGCCCCTCAGGAGAGCGGCGCCGGGGCGGCCATGTCGCCGGGCAGCCAGATGCGGGCGCTCACCGCCAGCAGGGCCAGGGCGAAGAGGAGCACGATCGCCGCCGGCAGGAGTTTTGAACGCAAAAACGACACGGCGGCTCCTGAGGTTCCCCCATCTTGAGGCAAGTGGCCCGCGGCCGTTGACGGCCACGGCGGCGCGGCGCAGGATGGCGCGCGACGCCTGATGTCTTGATGCCCGACAGCGCCCCCCCGGCCTCCACCTGGAGGCGCCTTCTGGCGGTGGGGGCCCAGGGGGTGGCGAGCGGCACGCCCTACATGGTGGGTACCAAGCTGCTGCAGGGCTGGCTGACGGCCAGCGGCGTGTCGGTGGGATTGATCGGCCTCCTGGCCTACGCCGAACTCCCCTACACCCTGAAGGTGTTCTGGGCGCCGCTGCTGGATCGCTGGCCCCTGCCCTGGCCGGACCGGCGTCGCGGCTGGTTGTTGGTGGTGCAGCTGGCCCTGGTGGCGGTGATCGGCGCCATGGCCCTGCTGCGGCCCGGCGAGGCCTCCTCCGCGAGCCTGGCGGCAGTGGGCGCGATGGCCCTGTTGCTGGCCGTGGTGAGCGCCACACAAGACATCTTGGAGGATTCCTACCGCACCGACCTGCTCCCTCAAGACGAGCGCGGCGCTGGCGCGGCCGTGGCCAACCTGGGCTATCGGGCCGCCATGCTCGCCATCGGCGCGGGGGGCTTCATCCTGGCGGGCCGGCAGGGCTGGCCCCTGGCCTTCGCCGCCTCGGCCGGGCTGATGGCCCTGGTGTTGCCCTTCACCTTCACCGCGCCGACGCTGACCCCCCTGGCCCACAAGGTGACCAGCCTGAGCCAGGCGGTGGTGGGCCCCGCCCGCGAATTCCTCGGCCGCACCGGCGGGCCCCGCGCCGCCATGCTCCTGGCGCTGATCCTGCTCTACCGCTGGCCCGACGGACTGCTCAACGTGATGGCGGTGCCCTTCCTGATCAAGCAGGGCTTTTCGCCGGAAACGGTGGGGTCGGTGCTGGCGGGCTGGGGGATTGTCGCCACGATCGCCGGCACCATCCTGGGCGGGGTGTTGTTTGGTCGCCTCGGGCTGAATCGCTCGCTGTGGGTGTTTGCCCTGGTGGGTGCCCTGGGCAATTTGTCCTATTGGGCACTGGCCACCTTCCACGGGGGGATGCCGGCCCTGCTCGCGGCGGTGGGGCTGGAAAACCTGGGGGGCGGCATGGTGGGCGCGGCCTTCGTGGCCCTGCTGATGAGCCTCTGCAATCCGCGCTTCTCCGCCACCCAATACGCCCTGCTCTCGGGCGTCTATGCCCTCAGCCGCTCGATCCTTTCCGGCCAGGCGGGTTTCGTGGCGGAGGGGGTGGGGTGGAGCTCGTTTTTCCTGCTCACCGTCGCCTCTGCCCTACCGGCCTTTCTCCTGATGACCCGCCTCACGCCTTGGAATGGCCGCGGCGTGCGCGGCGCCTACGACCCCGCCCGGGATGATGGACCCCATGCGTGAGACGCCTCCACCATCTCCTTCCCCGGCTGGCGCGTCGCAGGCCCCCGGCCCAGACCCGGCGCCCCCGGTCGCCCCTTCCCCACCCGTGTCCAGCACCGATCACCACCTGGCCCGCATCGCCGCCGCCTTCGCCAGCTCCCGCGCGGTGCGCGCGGTGCGCCCCCTGGGCAACGGCAACATCAACACCACCTATCGGGTGGAGCTGGCCGATGGGGAGCCCTTCGTGTTGCAGCGCCTCAACGCGGCGGTCTTCCCCCAGCCGCGGCTGGTGAGGGCCAACCTGCTCGCCGCCGGGCGCCATGTGGAGGAGCGGCTGCGGCGGGAGCGATCGGCTCAGCGGGGGGGCTCCCCGGCGCACGCAGGCTCTGGAGGGGATTGCGGGATGGATTCGGGTTCTGGTGAGCGCCGCTGGGTCTTCCCGCAAGTGCTTCGTGCCGCCAGCGGCACGCCCTGGCTGGAAACGGAGGGCGAGTTTTGGCGGGCCATCCGCTTCGTTCCCGACACCATCTCTCTCGATGTGCTGGAGACCACCAGCCAGGCCCGGGAGGTGGGCTACGGCCTGGGCCGCTTCCATGCCCTGCTTCACGACCTGCCCTGCGACGAGCTGGCCGACACCCTGGAGGGATTCCACATCACGCCGCGCTATCTGGCCGCGTATCACGCGCTCCCGGCGGTGGCGGGTGCGGACCGGCCCGCTGGTGGATCGCCAGACGGCCCATCGGCGGATGCCCCCCGCGCCTCTGCTCCGCTCGACGCCTCCCACCGCCCGGGCTCCGACCCGGAGCGGGAGGCCTGGGCCCATGCGTTTGTGGCGCAGCGGGAAGCGCTGGCCGGCGTGCTGGAGCGCGCCAAAGCGGCGGGTGAACTGCCCCTGCGCCCCATCCACGGCGATCCCAAGGTGAACAATGTGCTCCTCGATGCCCGCAGCGGCCAGGCCGTCGCCCTGGTGGATCTTGACACCGTGAAACCGGGCCTGGTGCACACCGACATCGGCGACTGTCTGCGCTCCGGCTGCAACCCCCTCGGCGAAGAAACCCTTGCCCCCGAGCGGGTGCGCGTTGATTTAGGGCGGGGTGCCGCCCGGCTGGAGGGCTATGGGGCCGCCGACCGCCACGTCCTCCGCCCCGCCGACCCGCACTCCCTCTTCTATGCCAACCGTC
>JBKDSV010000214.1:0-13109 GCA_046340795.1 Cyanobacteriota bacterium
CAGGGGGTGGGATAAACCTGAGTCCCATTGTGGTGCAGTGGGCCCGCTCCGTCGACTGACGCTGGCGATAGCTTGAAAGCCATCGCCGTGACCCTGACAAGCCCCATTCCAGGTCGATAGACCCACCACAGGCCCCACAACTAACACCCCTAGGGCTCCTCACACACCCTATCTAGTTCTCGGACGAGTACAGAAAAGAAAGCGGGCGGCGGGAATCGAACCCGCATCATCAGCTTGGAAGGCTGAGGTTTTACCACTAAACTACGCCCGCAGGTTAATAGATATTTCCATCCTCGTCTGAAAGCTGAACATGATCAGCACTTGTCAGACCCTGCGGAGTTTAACCCCCGCAGGGGGCCAGCATGACAGGCCCTGCGGCAAACGGAGAGGCAAGTGAAAAGGCCTGACTCCCGTTTCCAGTATCCCACGACAGCTTCCCGTCCCCCGGCTCAAGCATGATGGCTCGCTGATCTCCTGGCCGGTTTGACGCCTCCCCGCTCCTCCCAGCCAACCAACGACTCAGGTCCAGAGCTGGAGGTCTTGGAACCTAGCCTGGCCTCTTCTGGCGCCCAGCGCCGGCTCATGCTGTCCTACGGACTCGGGGATGCGGGCACCGGCATGGCGGCATCCCTGATTGGCTTCTACCTCTTCGTCTTTTACACCTCCGCCGCCGGACTGCCCCCCGTGATGGCGGGAGCGGTGTTGATGCTGGCCCGCATTTGGGATGCCATCAACGACCCCATCGTCGGCTGGCTCAGTGATCGCACCGACCATCCCACCGGCCCGCGCCTGCCCTGGATGGTGTGGAGCGCCATCCCTCTGGGGGCCTCGATGGCGGCGATGTGGTGGCTGCCGCCGGGTGGCCTGTGGTTGAAATTTGTCTTCTTCGTGGCCATCTCCGTGGTGGCCAACAGCCTGTACACCTGCGTCAACCTCCCTTACACCGCCTTGATGGCAGAGGTGACCAGCAGCACCAACCTGCGCACGCGCCTCAATCGCGCCCGCTTCACCGGCTCGATCATCGCCGGCCTGGTGGGCATCATCCTCGGGGGCGTGCTGCTGCGCGACCACTCCAACCCCACGAGCTACTGGCACCTGGGCCTCCTCTCGGGACTGATCATCAGCACCACCACCTTGGCCTGCTGCTGGGGCATCGCCCCCGCCGCCCGTCAGGCCCAGCAGCCCACGCCCAGCCATGGCTCCACCCGCCGCCTGTTGCGCCGGATCGGCGACAACGGCCGTTTCCTGCGGGTGCTGGGGCTCTATCTGCTTCTCTGGTGCGCCCTCCAGCTCATGCAAACGGCTGCTCTGATCTTTCTTCCCGTGGTGATGCGCCTGCCGGAGAGCTGGAGCAACTGGATCCTGCTGCCCTTCCAGATCAGCACCCTGGCCGGCCTGCAGTTGTGGACCCTGGTGGCTCACCGTCAAGGCCGGCTGCGGGCCCTGGCCTGGGGGGCGGGGTTTTGGGTGACGGGCTGCCTGGCGGCCATGCTTCTGGTGCCCCTCGACGCCCAGCTGTCCCCCCTGGCCACCCTCTCCAACCAGCTGCGTCTGGCCGCCCTGGTGGGGGCCATCCTGCTGGTGGGCCTGGGCGCCTCCACCGCCTATCTGATCCCCTGGTCACTCCTGCCCGACGCGATCGACGTCGATCCGGAAAAACCGGCGGGTCTCTTCAGCGCCTTCATGGTGTTTGTCCAGAAGCTCTGCATCAGCCTGGTGCTCTTTGGCTTCGGCAGCCTGATGTCTCTCAGCGGCTATGTCCCCGCCATGGGGAGCGCCCAACCGCAAGGGGCCTTGGTGGCCATCCGGCTGTGCATGGGCCTGATCCCGGCACTTCTGGTGGTGCTGGGGCTGATGGTGATGCGCCGCTGGCCGAAGAGCCCCCAACGCCAGCTGGCGCTGGAGTCGCCTTGACGGCGACACGGCGGCGCCAGCGGTGGTCCCCCCCCCGCTGGCTGGCGCGGCTGGGGTCCAGCCTGATGCTTGGCGGTCAGGCGGTGAGCGCCATGGCCAGGGGACGCATCCATCCGGGCGACCTGTCGGCGGAGCTGATGGAAGCGGGCCCCGGCAGCGTGTTGATCGTGTTGATCACCGGGCTGGCAGCGGGCACTGTGTTCAACATTCAGGTGGCCGCGGAGCTCTCGCGCCAGGGGGCCAACGCCGCGGTGGGGGGCCTGCTCGCCCTGGGACTGTCCCGTGAGATCGCTCCCCTGCTCACTGCCACCTTGCTTACCGGGAAGGTGGCCACGGCCTACGCGGCCCAACTCGGCACGATGAAGGTGACCGAGCAGATTGACGCGATCACCATGCTGCGCACCGATCCTGTCGACTACCTGGTGGTGCCCAGGGTGCTGGCGCTGCTGATCATGTCGCCGGTGCAATGTCTGCTGTTCTTCGGCACAGCTCTGTGGTCGGGTCAGATGAGCAGCACGCTGCTCTACAGCATTCCACCCAGCGTCTTCTGGACTTCCGTGCGCTCCTGGATGGAGCCGGATGACGTGCCCTCGATGCTGCTGAAGTCGGTTGTTTTTGGCCTGATCATCGCGGTATTGGCCTGCGGCTGGGGACTCACCACCAAGGGGGGTCCCAAGGAAGTGGGTACCAGCACAACCGGCGCCGTGGTGATGATCCTGTTGTGTGTGGCACTGGTGGATTTGGTCCTCACCCAGATCCTCTTTGGCGCCTGACGGTGCGGCGGCAAGGCGAGAATTCAGCCCGTGCCCTCCAGCGATGTCCATGGCGAGTTCTTCCCCAGCCGAGGCCGATGGCGGCACTGGCTCCGCTGATTCCCGGGTCGAGGGGCCAGACGATGTCACCCTCACGCCGCGGGTCTGGGTGCCCCTGGGCCTGGCCCTGATCGCGGGCCTGGTGCTCACGCTCACCCCCCGCTGGCCTGGAGCCCTCTGGTCGGGCCTGTCCCTGCTGACCTTCGCCGCCTTTCTGCTGCTGCAGGCCACCATCCTGCGGCTTCGTTTCAGCGCGGAGGCCCTGCTCGTGCTGCGTTCCGGGGAGGAGATTCGCCGTTTCCCCTACGCAGAATGGCTGGCCTGGCGGCTCTTTTTCCCCGCCCTGCCGGTGCTCTTCTACTTCCGTGAGCACAGCAGCCCCCACCTCTTGCCCGTGCTCTTTGATGCCACCGCCCTACGCGGCGAGCTGGAGCGACGGGTGCCCCTCCCCGTTCCCCCCAGGCCATGAGCAGCGACCCCGCCCCCCCCCCGCCCGCGAGTGCGCAACCGTTGGCGCCCCCTGATCTGCCTTCCGAGAGCGAGCCACTGCTGGCTCTGGCGCTGCGGGAGTTGCGGGAGCGGCGCACGGCTCTGGAGCGCGAAATCCAGAGCCTGGAGGGGCGCCGCGATCAGCTCAATGCGGAGATCCAACGCACGTTCACCGGGCAATCGGAGGCGATCGCCAAGCGGGTGCGGGGCTTTCAGGACTACTTGCTGACCGCCCTTCAGGATCTGGCGGCCGCGACGGAGCAGGCCCAGCTTGTCAGTCAGCCTTTGATCGTGCAGCCTTCAGCCCTGGATCAACGGCGGGCGGAAGAAGCCGCCACCCCTCAGCCCGCCCCCGCCGCGGCGGGCCTCTTCCGCCAGGATGAGGCGATCATCCGGGAGTGGTTGCAAAGCTTTCAGGGGCAGCCCGACTTCTCCGCCGACCCCTGGCGCCTCCGCCGCACCCTGGATGCCGAGGGGGCTGAGCTGCTGGAGGAATGGTTCCTCCGACAGGGCGGTCGCGGCGCCCAGCCCAGTCGCGGCACCCGTCATCGCAATCTGGTGGTCACCGCGGCGGCCATCGCCATCCTCGGCGATCTCTATGGGGATCGCTTCCAGACCCTTGTGTTGGCGAGTCGGCCGGAACGGTTGGGCGAGTGGCGCCGGGGCCTCCAGGATTGCCTGGGGCTGAGCCGGGAGGATTTCGGTCCCAACAGCGGCATCGTGCTCTTTGAGCGACCGGAGGCCCTGGTGGAGCGAGCCGACCGACTGGAGGAGCAGGACGAACTGCCCTTCATCGTGATCGACGCCGCGGAGCGCGCCATCGAAACGTCCATCCTGCAATTCCCTCTTTGGCTGGCCTTTGCCGGCAACCCGATCGAGCTCGCGGCCGAGGATGAGCTCTACTGACCTTTCTTCCCCTCATGCCCCCCCTGCTCCTGCCATTGGGCCTTCTGCTCGCGGGCTATCTGCTCGGTTCCCTACCCAGCGGCTACCTGGCCGCTCGCCTGCTGGCTGGCGTTGACATTCGCGAGCAGGGTTCCGGCTCGACAGGTGCCACCAATGTGTTGCGGGTGCTGGGCAAGGGGCCAGCCCTGGTGGTGTTTCTTCTCGATGTGCTCAAGGGGACTGCGGCCGTGCTGCTGGCCAAGGGCCTGCTAGCCGGCGCTAGCTGGGGGGACACGGGCGTCGATGGCTGGGTGGTCGGGGCGGGTCTGGCGGCTCTGGCCGGTCACATCTGGCCGGTGTGGCTGGGTTGGCGCGGGGGCAAAGCGGTGGCCACGGGCCTGGGAATGCTCCTTGGTCTGGCCTGGCCGGTGGGTCTGGCTTGCTTTGGCCTCTTCCTCACGGTGCTGAGTGTGAGCCGCATCGTTTCCCTCTCCAGCATGGTGGCGGCCGTTGGCTTGCCCTTGCTGATGCTGGGCTGGTTCCCGAGCAACGGCGGCTTTCGCCCCGCTTATCTCACCCTTGCGCTGCTCACAACGGTTTTGGTGCTCTGGCGCCACCGCGCCAATCTGAAGCGCCTGCGCGATGGCGACGAACCCCGTCTGGGGAGTGGCACGGGCACAGCGGAAACCTGATCAGGCCCTTCCAGATGCTCTCAGGGACCTAAGCCAAGGCGCGGCTGCGCTCCGCCGCAGCCAGCACCGCCTCCAGCAAGGCCGATCGCAGCCCAGCTCGCTCCAGCTCCCGCAGGCCGGCGATCGTCGTGCCCCCCGGACTGCTCACCATGTCTTTGAGCTGGCCGGGATGGAGCTGCTTTTCCTCCAGCAGGGCGGCCGTGCCGCTGAGGGTGCGCAGCGCCAGGGGCTGGGCCAGGTTCCGGGGAAGGCCGGCCGCCACCGCCCCATCGGCCAGGGCCTCGGCCATCAGGGCCACAAAGGCTGGCCCGGAAGCGGTGAGCGCCAGGAAGGCATCCAGCTGGTGTTCCGGCAGGGTCCACACCTCGCCGACACGGCGGAACAGGTGCTCCACCCAGTCCGTCACGTCGGCGGAGGGTTCCTCGTCCCAGGCCAGCGCTGTCAGGCCGTGACGCACCAGGGCGGGGGTATTCACCACGGCCCTGATGCAGATTCGGGAGGGGAAGAGCCGCCGCAAGCGCTCCAGTCGCACCCCCGCCAGCACGGACAGCAACAGGCGCGGGGTCGGATCCTCCCCCGGCTGCGGAGCGACGGCGGCGGCCGCCGCCGCCACCCCTTCCAACTGCTGGGGCTTGACAGCCAGTAGCACCAGCGAAGCCTGCCAGGCTTCACGGGGGTCGGTGCTCACCTGCAGGCAATGGCCGGCGAGGCTGGCCGTGGTCCAGCGCTCACAGGAGGCCCTGCTTCCCACCACAGCCCTGATGGCTTCAGGGGCGACGAGATGGTCTTCGATCCAGGGCTCCAACAGAGCCTGGGCCATGCGGCCCAGGCCCACCACCCCAAGCCCCCGCGATTGAATGGTCAACCGAGCAGATCGGAACGTCCCCAGGCCGGGCTGGGGGCTGCCGCGTCCTGCAGTTCCCTGCCAGCGGAGGAACGGGGCCGGACCCCCATGCTGGTAACCACGGCCTCCTCCGCCCCGGCCGCAGTGACCGTCACACAGCTGGGCGCGAAGAGAAAGATGCTTTCGCCAACCCGCTCCTGCTGACCGTCAATGGCATAGGTGCCGCCCGCCACAAAATCGACGGCCCGCTGGGCTTGATCCGGTTCCATCATCGTCAGATTGAGGATGACGGTCTTGCGTTCCCGCAGAGCCTGGATGGCCCGGGGCATTTCATCAAAACTGCGCGGTTCCATCAGCATCACTTCCGCCACGGTGGTGGTCAGCCCGGGCATGCCGATGACATTGGTGCCGGCGAAGGGATCATCGCTGCTGGGAGCGAAATCGTGGCTCAGGGCCAGGGCGGAAGATCCACGGCTGGCGGGGGGAGCTGGGTCGAGGTTCTCGCCGGCGTCATAATCCAGCGCGTCGTCGAAATCACCATCGAGGTAGTCGTCACCAGAGACGACGGCACGGAGACGCGAAAACAACGACACGAGAGAGCCTCAAAGTGGAGCGATGCACCTGAATAGCGTCCCTGGGGTCCGCTGGCAACCACCTGTGGTGGGGCCTTTCAGTGTGGCGGCCACCTTAGCCGTTGGCTGCGGGGCGCTCTCCCAACAGGGCTGACCCTAGGCGAATCCAGGTGCTCCCCGCCTCCACCGCTTCTCGCCAGTCACCGCTCATCCCCATCGAGAGTTCCGGCAGCTGCAACTCGCGAGCCAGGGCGGCACAGTCCTGGAAGAGAGCCAGGCGTTCCGATGCCGTCAGCCCCCGGGGGGCCAGGGTCATCAATCCCCGCAGCCGCAGCGGAGCCAACGCCATCAGGCGCGGCCAGGCCTCCCGCAAGGCAGCGGCCTCGAAGCCCGTTTTCCCTGGATCCGGCCGCAACTTCACCTGGGCGAACACCACTGGCGACACCCCTTCTTCCAGAGCGATGCGCTGCAGCCGTTCCGCCAAGGCAAGACTGTCCAGCGAGTGGAGGGTGCCGAAGTGACGCAGCACCCCACGCGCCTTGTTGGCCTGCAGGCGGCCGATGAAATGCCAGTCGAGGGGGGCGAGATCCGCAAGCTCCAGCTGCTTGGCCTGCGCTTCCTGCAGGCGGCTCTCGCCAAAGCTGCGTTGGCCGAGGCCGACGGCCTCGCGGATTGTCGTTGCCGCCTGGCCCTTGCTGACCGCCAACAGGTGACAGGTGGGCGGAAGGGCGCCGCGCACCGCTGCGAACCGTTCGGCCAACGGGCTGACCATGGCCATGGCCCTCAGAGGAAGGTTTGATCAAACAGCTGTCGCCAGCGGGCGTGCTCCGCCTGGCCTTCGCGCCGGGCCCGGGCCAGATTCTGCTCCGCAAAATGGCGGGCATCCGAAAGGGGAATCACCTCAAAGGTGGCTCCCTTCGCCTGCAGGGTGACAAGGAAAAAAATCCGCTGGGCATAGAGCGTGGCGAAGAGATCCCTGTTTTCTCCAGCTGGAGCGACCCGATAGAGCATCCCGAAGGTGGGATGGCTAAGATACCTCTCTGCGCTCACGAGTCAGGTCGAACTCCTGCCATTTAAGGTCACTGTCCACCCCTTCGCCCGTGGCAGCTCTCGGGGCTCAGGAGTCACCGACTGCCCACCGCAGACCAAACAGCAAAGCCAAGGCGAGGCCACCAATCAGGGTGGGCAGGGGGAAAGCGATGTCCGGCTGATGGAGGCGATCCGGCGGCAACCAGCGGCCCCCACGGGCCAGGAGGGCGTCGGCACCCTGCTCGGATCGCAGCAAAACGTTAGCCAGCAAGCGCTCTCCCACCGCCAGCACCAGACCCAGGCCCGCTTTCCAGCCGAGCGACTTGATGCTCACGGCCCGGGTGGCCAAGGCCCGCAGCAGGGTCTGGAGCTCTTCCTGCACCAGCGGCAGGAAGCGTAGGGCCAGCAGCAGGGTGAAGCCCAGTCGCTCCATGGGCCATCCCAGCCAGGCCAGGGGCCCCAGCCACCAATCGAGGGCCCATACCAGGGCCTCGGGAGCGGTGGTGAGCAACAACAGATTGGCGCTGTGCACCACAGTGAACAGCAGGGTGGAGGCGTTGATACCAAGCTCCGCCGACTTGCGCGTCACCACCAGCGGCCCCGCAGAGAGTGGCCCGGCACTGAAGGGTCCCCAACGCACCAGCTCCCAAGGCACCCCGCTCCGTTCCACGGGCGGACCTGAGGTTGGCGCCAGCCGGAGCTCCTCCGGGGGGCGCTGCAGGTCGCCGCTGGGGGTGGGAGCAGCGGGCAGTATCAGGGAGAGAAGACCCACCAAGGCGGCAAAGGCCAGCAGGGCGGGCATGGAGCGCCGCCAGATCCGCGACGGCACGCCGCTCAGCAGGGTCACCAGCAGAAGCAACCCCACCAGCGCCAGTCGCCAGCGGGGGCCAGCCATCACCGGTGTCACCAGAAACGCCAGGGTCCAGCCCAGTTTCAACCGAGGGTCAAGCCGCTGCAGCCAGCCGGCGCCCTCCGCCCCGGAAGTGTCCACATACTGGCCAATGGGAATCTGGCGCAGCCAATCCATCAGTGGCGTTCCACCCCGTGGCGCGCCTGATCCCGTTCCGCGTCGCGCTGCTGTTTGCCTCGCCAGAACAGGCGGACGGGTGTGCCCTCAAATCCCAGTCCCTCCCGCAGCTGCCGCTCCACATAGCGGCGATAGGTGTCGCCAAAGAGCTTGGGATCATTCACAAAGAGGGTGAAGCTGGGCGGCCTGGACGCCACCTGCGTGCCGTAATACAGCCGTCCCTGCCGACCACCGCGGGTGGCTGGTGGCGTGCGCCAGCGCAGGGCCTCCTGCAGCACCTCATTCACCACCGAGGTGCTGACGCGACGGCGGTGCTGTTCGACGGCCGTGGCGGCCAAGGGGAAGATGCCCTGCACCCGCTGGCCCGTGAGGGCGGACGTGAAGAGCATCGGCGCCCAGTCGAGGAAATACAGACGGGCGCGCAGGTCTTTCTCCATCTGGGACAAGGTGTGGCTGTCTTTTTCCACCGCGTCCCATTTGTTCACCACCACCACGCAGGCGCGACCGGCATCCTCAATCAATCCGGCCAGCCGCTGATCCTGCTCCGTCACCCCGTCGAGGGCATCGATCACCAGCACGCAGGCGTCGCTGCGATCGATCGCCTTCAGACTGCGGTGAATGCCAAAAAACTCAGGTCCGTACTCCACGCTGCCGCGGCGGCGGATGCCCGCCGTATCCAGGAGCTTCCAGACCCGATCCTCCCGCTCCAGGGTGGTGTCGATGGTGTCTCGGGTGGTGCCGCGGATGGGGCTCACAATCGCCCGACGCTCGCCGCAAATGGCATTGAGCAGGCTCGACTTGCCCACATTGGGCCGCCCGATGATCGCCAGCTGGACCGGTTCTTCCCCCTCCTCTTCGGGGGCTGGCGGCAGCAGGGTCACCAGGTGATCCAGCAAATCGCCCGTGCCGGCGCCATGGATCGCGGAGATGGCGAAGGGTTCGCCCAGGCCCAGGCTCCAGAAGTCAGCGGCCATCGCCAATCCTTGCTGGGGCGACTCGCATTTGTTGACGGCCACCAGCACCGGCACCTTCTGGAAACGGAGCCATTCGGCAATGCTCTCATCGGCGGCGGTGAGGCCCTGCTGACCATCCACCACCATCACCGCCGCCGCGGCCTCCTCCAGGGCGAGCTGGGCCTGCTCCCGGATCTCGGGGAGAAATTCACTGTCATCGGCGAACACCAGCCCGCCCGTATCCACCACCTTGAAGTGGTGGTTCCTCCAGAAGGCTTCCTGGTAGAGGCGATCGCGGGTGACGCCAGGCTCGTCGTGCACAATGGCTTCCCGGCTGCGGCACAGCCGGTTGACGAAGGTCGATTTCCCCACATTGGGGCGCCCCAGAATGGCCACCACCGGAAGAGCCACGCGTTTCTATCCCCGCCAACGGACCAATCTCTGACCCTACCGCGCGGCCTCCTGGCCCCCCTGCGCTGTCGCCCGGGACAGGCCCACGGCCTTCAGCCCACCGGCGGATCCCCGGGATGCCCCAGACGCGGATCCACAGGGGGCTCCAGCAGGGGCGGGAGCGGGCCTGTTTCTGGCAGGGGCTCCCCCTGCTCCGCCAGTTGGGCGAGAAGCCAGTTCACCGCGGTGGCGCGCCGGGTGCGCCGAGGATAAAGCTCACCGATGCGGTAGCCGCCAAACCCGAGCTGCTGCTTCAGCAGTTGTTTATGGGCGGCCGGCACCGAGCGGGTCAGGGCCACGCTGGCGGGGCGTTCGGCAATCACCTCCGGTGCCTGGGGAAAGGCCTCGGCCCAGGTTGGAGGCGTTGTGCTGCCCGCCAGCCAGGGGATGGTTGGCTCATCCCCTGGCGCCTCGCTCAGGGGGGCGGCTGCGCTGGGTTCATAGCCGAGGCGGCGCCACACCAGACCGCAGACAAAACGATCACTGGTGCGATCCGCCAGCACGGCCTCCAGCAGGGCGCGACTGAGGGGGAAGGGATCGGAAGGGACCATGGCCAGGTCAAGCGCGGATTCCACAATGCATGACCAGGCCCGAAGCCTCCGGGCGGGGACGAGGCTCAGGGCAGCACCGCAGGCCAGCTCTGACGCAGCAACAGCAAGGAGAAGTACGGCTGCTCCTCCTCTGGCACCGCCGCCGCCGGAACGAGCCGTTGATCGGGCCAGCCCACGCGGCTGGCAAACAGAGCGCTCTCCAGCAGGTGCCGCTCCGCCAGGCAAGGCCGCAGCCAGCGCCACCGCCGGCCCAGTTTCAAGAGGGCCAGCACCGTGGCGGAGGTGGCGGCCTGCTCCAGGAGCCCCTCGAGTTCCAAGACGGTCTCGGGTGTGGGGCGGATCAGCAGGCCCTCCCGCTGCAGGGCCAGGGGCCACGGCAGACCCTGGCTGGAGGCGGCGGCCGCCGCGGCCGCCACGGCGCTGATGCCCGGCACCACCCGCAGCGGGCAGGTGGGATGCCGTTCCGCCAGAGCGAGCAGCACGTAGGAACAACTGGCGAAGAGAGAGGCGTCGCCCTCACAGAGCAGCACCACCCGCTCGCCCCGTTGCGCCTCGGCGGCCAGGGCGGCGGCGGCCTGGTGCCAGGCCGCCCGGCGCGGCTCCGCCTCCTCCACCCTCGGGAAGAGCAGGGGCAGGCGCCGCTGCCCCTGGCCGAGCCAGGGCGCTGCGATGCGGACGGCCATGCCCTCACCGCCGATTTGGGCCACGGGATAGGCCACCACCGTGGCCGCCGCGATCGCTCGCAGGGCGGCCACGGTGAGCAGATCGGGATCACCCGGGCCCACACCCACCAGGATCACCCCCCCGAGAGAGTCCGCTTCGGGCGAGGCTTGCGCGGTAGGCAGTTCCGGAAGCAGGGCGAGGTCCAGCGGCAGGGAGGTCGGTGTCGCGCTGCTCACCAGCGGGGGCTGCGGAGGGAGTTTCTAAACTGGAGCCATGGCCCCGGGTTGCGTCGATGAGTCATCTGGAGATTTTCAATGCCAGCGGTTCCCTCCAGCCGCTCCCCCACCTCTCCAGCGACGACCCGGATCTGATCCGTGCCAGCCTGGCTGGCCGCGGCATCGGATTCGAGCGCTGGCCCGCCCGGGTGGCGTTGACGGCGGAGGCCACGCAGGTGGAGATTCTCACGGCCTACGAGCCGGAGATCGCCCGGGTGCGGCGCACGGGCCGCTACCCCACGGTGGATGCCATCCGCCTGCGGCCGGATCATCCCGACCGCGACGCCCTGCGCCACAAATTCCTCAGTGAGCACACCCATAGCGAAGACGAGGTGCGTTTCTTCGTGGAGGGACGCGGGCTGTTTTGCTTGCACATCGGTGAAGAGGTGCTGCAGGTGCTGTGCGAAACCAACGACTTTTTGCGGGTGCCAGCCGGCACCAAGCACTGGTTTGACATGGGCAGCGCTCCATGCTTCACGGCGATCCGCTTTTTTGACAACCCCGAGGGCTGGCTGGCCCGATTCACGGGGGATCCGATCGCCGAGCGCTTTCCTCGACTGAACTGAAGCCCGCTGAGCCGAGTCCCGCTGAACACAGGCCGTCTGGGTTCGGACCGGGCGCGTTAGGCAGGGGTAAAACGCCTGGCGAATGCATGCGCACCAGGTCCGCTGTCGGCTCTGGCGAGGCCAGCGCCTCCCATTCCGCCAGGGCCAGCTCCGCCAACCGTTCCACTGTCGCGTCGCGGCCGCGGCGCTTCTCGCAGAGCAGCCAATAGAGGCCGAAGTGGCGGGCTTCGCTTGCCAGCAGGTCGGCATAGAGGTCGCGCAGTTCCGGGTCGGGACTGTGGGCGGCCAACAGGGCCATGCGCTCATGGCTGCGGGCTTCGATCAAACCGGCCACCAGCAGGGAATCCAGCAGGCGATCCGGTTCCTCCCGCCGCACGCGGGCCTTGAGCGCCGCGCCGTAGGCCGGAGCCGCCAGGGGGCGGGGGGCGATGCGACGCCTGACCATCAAGGCCAACACCCGCTCGTAATGGGCCAGTTCCTCCCGCGCCAGCGGACTCAGCCGTTCCCCGAGTTCCACGTCGGAGGGATAGCGAAACATCAGCTGCAATGCGACGCCTGCGGCTTTCCGCTCGCAGTGGGCATGGTCGATCAGCAGGAGCTCGGGGCGGATGATTGCCCGCTCCACCCAGGCGGGGCTGGTGGCGGCCGCCAACCATCTCACCCGCGGTGTGGCCGCTGGAGCGAGCGCCATCAGGCCTGACCCCCCAGGTGCGCCACCAGCCCCTGCAGGGCGAGGCTGTAGCTGGTGGCGCCAAAGCCGCAGATCACCCCTAGGGCCTTGTCTGCCAGGAAGGAGTGGTGGCGAAACGCTTCCCGGCCGTGAACGTTGCTCAGATGCACCTCCACAAAGGGAAGGGCCACGGCCAGCAGGGCATCTCGCAGGGCGATCGAGGTGTGAGTGAAGGCGCCGGCATTGATCAAGATGCCATCGGCTTGGCCGCGAGCCGCCTGGATCCGATCCACCAGAGCCCCCTCATGATTGCTCTGGAAGCACTCCATGGTCACACCCAGCGCCCTGGCCTGCCGCTCCAGCTCGGTCTCGATGCCCTCCAAGGTGGCGCTGCCGTAGAGGCCTGGCTCCCTCAGGCCAAGGAGGTTGAGATTGGGGCCGTTGAGCAGGAGAACGCGCAGCACCGGGCAATGGCAAACCTCCAGAGCGATCGTAGAGAGGGGCCTGGCGTTGCGTCGGGCCGTGCGGAGGGGGCTGGTGCGTGAGGGGGAGGGGTCGGGCGGCTGGTAAGTTGGAGGGGTGTGGTTCGGGTCGGTGCCCGAGTGGTTAATGGGGGCGGACTGTAAATCCGCTGGCTCTGCCTACGTTGGTTCAAATCCAACCCGGCCCACCTTCCACACGCCCTTGTAGCTCAGCGGTAGAGCACTCCCTTGGTAA
>JBKDSV010000215.1:0-7573 GCA_046340795.1 Cyanobacteriota bacterium
CTAGTGTGCAGTCCCGCAAATGCGCTTTGGTCCCTTCGACGGGTGTCTCGCCTGTGGTCCTTGCTGATGAGGGCATCGAGGCGCACGGACTAAGCCGGGGATGATGCATGAACTTGCGGGACTGCACACTAGGTTGGGACCATAGGTCACCAGCTCGGACACAGCCTGCGCTGGCTGGGCGCACAAGCCCAAAAAGGTCGCGCCGAAAAGGGCGGTAGCGATCCGAGGAGAAACAAAAATTTTTGGCATAAAAGGTGGCTGACAGAATAAACCACACTTCACTCTAACAGGGGAAAGTGATTTTTGTCGTATCAAAGGATACGTTCACGTTCGTCATTGGCGGCTGCGCATGGGCCATGTAGACGCGCACGGCCGTGGAATCGAAACCTCCAGAAACTTCAATCACTTCAACAACGCACAGATCATGCTTGTCGCCGGCGGTAGGGCTCCCCGCTCGTCAGCCCAGCCGTCACAGGCTGTCACCGCGGTGAACAGCAAGAATGAGAATCCACTGCGGCACGGAATGCGGCTCAGGCCCGTCCACAGGGCTGACCAAAAGTCCTGTGGAAGCTGGGGATCAGGGCGCCTGTCCATCGGCAGACCCGTCTCGTCATTTGTGCCCAGCCAGGACGGTCCGCATTCTTCAGCTCCATTTGCGGGACCTCAACTTGACGTTGAGGCAGCCCTGGGCCCGTCCAGGAGCAGGAAACAACCTGGCCAGGAGGAATCGCCGCGGCACCCCGGGCTGCTCTTGCCACCTGACATGCGCGCCACACACCAGAAAGGGCCAAATTCCAGGAGTCGGCGTACGGTTTTGAGAGCCATTGCCGGGCTCCCATGGCGGGCCCTGCCCGCAAGCCCAGAGCCAAGCCCATCAGGCAAGCCCTGCCAACATCACTGCGTTGATTCTTTAGGAGTTCGCTAAGGAGACTCTGGACAACCCCACGCAGGCTGGCGGATCAGAGCCTTGATGACTCAATCCCAGCTTCTGCGAGCTGTACGCCACAGGAGCTCGCCCATCGGCTCCAGCTGAGCAACTCCTCCTGGCCTCGTTGCTGCAGGCGCTCTACGGGATCCACTCGGAGCGGCAGTTGCTCGAGCAGCTGGATGACAACCTGCTGTTTCGCTAGTGTGCAGTCCCGCAAGTTCATGCATCATCTTTGGCCTGGTCCGCGCGTCCAGATGCCTTCCTCAGCAAGGGCTCCGGGCGAGACACCCATTAAAGGATTCACAGTGCATTTGCAGGACGGCACACCAGCAACAAGGTCATGGCTCCAGAACGCTCAGAGCCTGCTCCGATAGACACCGGCCCCATTCCAGCACTGTTGAGCAAGCTCAGAGAAGCATGGGGGGTGGGAATGCATTGACCATGAATGAACGCTTACGGCATCAGCACTCCCGCAGATCCAAATCTCCCACGGTCTGGCGTTCCTGGCAGCCGAAGAGCGCTTCCGGATGGCTGTAGTGCTTGAACTCCAACCAGTGGTGATCGGGATCAATCAGGAAAAAGGTGTGATGCTCCAGCACATCACCTCCGTAGCGGAGTTTGGGCTCCACACCGAAGCGCAACCCCGCCCGCTGGGCCCGCTCGCGATGGGTGTGCCAAGCCACAAGCGTATCGAGCACCAGGCCGAAATGACGGGGATAGATGCCGCGTTGTGGGGGGTCTGGGCTGGTCGCGGTGAGCTGGGCCACCAACTGATGCCCCCCGAGATTGAGAATCAGGGCCCGCTCACTGCGGCGGCCCAGCGCACAACCCAACCCCTTCACATACCAGCGCTCCGTAGCTGCCAAATCCGCCGAAGGGATGGAGAGGTGGAAACAAGAAACTGCCATGACAGAAAATAGAACTTGAGCAAAACTATCATTCAAAGCTGCATACATGCCACCTTCCTTACTGTTGAACAATAAGCAAGGGCCAAGGGCACCTCGAAAAATTCCGCCTCTTCCTCGCCTCCCGGAGTCAAATCCCTTGCTGTCACTGACCTCGCTGGCCAGTCGCGGCAGGCCAAAAGTGATTTTTCGAGGTGCCCTTAAAACAGTGGTTGATTCTAGTCATGAGAGCGCTTAGCAATAAGCTTGGCCACCATCGCAGCCCAAGATTGATGACTGACTCCAGCCCCGACCCATTATCTCCATTGAAGAGCTCATAGAAAGGAATCAAATCGGCTTCCAGCGGCAGGGCGGGATCGAGCGAAGATAAAGTATTTTGTTGCCCTAGTATTATATTGACTGAGTGAACGACTGGGTTCATCGCCAAGGAAGCTCTGGAAAACCGGTCGCCAGCGGTAAGTAGCCGGACAAAATAAACATAACATGACCTGCGAGGCGTGCCAGCGACTGCTTGGGTTCTCTTGATTAGGCAGAAAGCTTCGCTCGTGCTCTGGACAAATTCCAAGTTAAGATTGGGCTTGCCTTGTGTTCCTGCCCGAGTAGCTCGGTTTGGGATTGGCGGAGCTTGCTGCCTAATCAAGTCGGTTCTTGTCGCTGCTGTGTTGAAGTTTTTTTCTCTGGCTACTTACCCTCTCCGTGAACCAACTCGGATCTCCATGCTTTTGCAGGCGCCGCTGAGGAGTTTTCTGGAGCCTCGCCAATGTGAATTCACAATACTCGTAAGTAGCCCAACTCAATAAATATGACATGCCCCGCGAGGCATGCCAGAGACTGCTTGGGTTGTCGTTGCGGGTGTGCTGAAGTTTTTTGCTCTGGCTACGGATCAGTTGCCAGCATTAAACACCCCTGTAGGTCTTCTCAACATGTTGATGTGTTCTTCAGCAGCTAAAATTTTTCCAGAGCGACCAAACCGTGTGTTCCAAGCCCTGAATCAGGCCAGCTCCTCTTACACCTCGATGCGAAGGGTGCAGTCAGTCTTGGGATAGCTCACACACAGCAGGGCGTAGCCCGCCTCGATCTGATCATCATCGAGATAAGACTGGTCGAATTGATTCACGTAGCCAGAGAGCACCATCCCCGCACAGGTGCTGCAGGCCCCGGCCCGGCAGGAAAAGGGCAAATTGATGCCCATCTCCTCCGCCGCGTCAAGGATGTAAGTATCGTCTGGGCAGGAAAAGGACGCGCCACCTTCGATGGTGATTGTGTAGGTGGCCATGGCGTGGTCAGGCGTGATCTGGACCGACTGTGGTCCATGGATCCGGGGGGAAACTGTGCCATGAAGCACTTGATCGCACGATCCACACCCCTCAGCCCTCAGCCCCAGCCGCTGTGCCTCCAGTGGTGGAGCGGTTGGCGGGGCGACGCCCCTCGCGGCGACAACGCTCCGAACACCAACGCACCTCCGCCCAGACATCTTTCCACTTCTTGCGCCACTGAAAGGGGCGACCGCAGAACGCGCAGATCTTCGTGGGTCGATCGGCATGGTGGGGCATGGAGCCAGTGTGGCAGCACAAGTGGAGGGCAGTGGCGGTGGCCACCTCTTCAGTCTCTCGCACCCTCCACGATGGGCGAGCCGTCCATTCGCGATGGGTGATCTTGAGCCCTCCTCCAAACAACGTCCCCTCCCTGCTGCTGATTGTCTCCGGTATCGTCAGCGCCCCTGTGGGCATTGGCCTTGTGCTGCTCCTCACGGGGCTGGCCCTGCTGCGTGAGGCCAATGGTGAGCGCAGTTTTCCACGCCTGCAGGGATGGCTCACCCTGCTTCAAACCGTCCAGTTCTGGCGCATGATCAAGCTATAGGTGCCATCCGTCACCTTGACCCGGCGGGGGATTAAGCGCAAATCGCGCAACGTGTCCGCCTGGCGCTGCAGGCCGTTGAGGGCCAGGGCATCAAGGGGAACGATGGAACGTTCCATGGAAAGGGCCCGCAAGCGCTCCAACCATTCATCACTCACCCGCAGCTGATCCCGCAGGCGTTCCACCGCCGCCAGATTCTCCCGGTTTACCTGCGCTCCGGCCTCGTTAATCTCCTCCAATAAAGCCTTCAAGATGGCGGGGAAGTTGCGGGCCAGATCCAAGGAGGCGTAGTAGAGCGTCGGCAGATGGAGGGTGGGATCGTTGTCAAACAGATCCTGCAGGCTGGCGATGGAACGGCCGGGATAGTCACGTCGCCTGGGAGAATCGGCATAAGGAACCCATACCGACCAAGCCTGTACCGCCCCGGAACGAAACTGAGGCAGTGCTTCGGAGCGGGAGAGAAAGACGATGTCCACATCCGCTGGATCCAAACCAGCCCTGTGCAACGCCCGCACCAGCACAAAATGGGCGGTGGATCCTTCCTCAACAGCCACGCGGCAGCCCCGCAGATCATTGAGAGAATGGATGGACGAGCCGCTGGCGACAAGAATCGCTTCCCCACCCGCGTTGGTGTATTTGTCGCGCGCCACCCGCACAAATAGCAGATCGGCTGCCTGAGCAAACACGCTGGGCGTGCCGCCGCCGCCACCGAAATCAATCTCGTTGCTGTTCAGAGCCTGCAGCAAGGCCGAGGCGGAAATGTAGTTGCGCCAGACCACTGTCACACCGAGCGGTGCCAGTCGCTGCTCCAGTCTCTGCTGCTGCCGCAACGCCTCCAGATGCACCAATCCCTCAGGCACGCCAATGCGCAGTTGACCCAGTCGCTGCCCCTCCCTGGATTCCGAAGGAACCAGCCCGCTGCCGCGTCGTTCGAACAATCGTAGACGATCCAGTATCAGACAGATGAGCACAAGGAGAATAAACAGTCCAACGGTTTCCAGCGTGCGGTTGGAGCTGGGCAAGCGCTGAACCTGTCCCGTGAACAGGGGGATGGCAAACGCTCCGCCCAGGAGTGCCAGGACAAAGCGCCTGGTGGAGGCGAACACGCGGCGCAAAGAACAACTCCGCCCATCCAACACCATGGGGCAGCGATTTACTCCGTCTTGAGGAAACTCTCGCTACAGGGTTGTGTGCCTCAAGCCACGATGGCTTGCGAACGCGGTGCATAAGTTCAAGCTGATTTGCGGAGAGCGGGTGCAGGGAAAAGAATGGACGGGGTGATTGGCAGCTTGCAGGCGGCGATGGCCGTCGCCATGGCGACGACGTTCGATGACAATATCTATCTCACCGGCTTCTTCAGTGAAACCAACCGCCATTTCAGGCCCATCCATGTGGTGGTTGGTGAATTACTGGGCTTCACGGTCTTGATGGGCACCAGTTTCCTGGCCAGTCGCCTGCTTGCCGAAACAGTACCGCTCTCGATCATTGGCTGGTTGGGGTTCATGCCCATCCTGATCGGCCTGATCAATCTGATTCAGCTCCTTCAACCCGCCCATGCTCGAGCACTTGACCCAATGCCAAGAACGCTGGAACAAGCGGAGGGATTTTCCTCCAAGCGCCCTAAGCTAAGTCGCGTATTAAGTCAACATTATACCTACAAAGTTTCAGTAGTCACAATATCTAATGGTGGCAATAATTTGTCAATTTATATTCCATTACTGGCCACCAGTAGCGCGGCATCTGCCCTGCTCACGATGGGAGTCTGCTACGCTGCGGTGGTCACCTGGCTGGGCTTGTCTTTTCGCCTCACCCGGCTTCCCGCTGTCGCCATCCACCTGAGTCGCCATGCAAAAAGACTGTTTCCTTTTGTATTGATGTGGCTTGGCTTCCGCATCCTTCATGATAGCAGTGCCTTGACAGCATTGGGTAGATAAAACTAGGCCAGATAAAGCAGCGCTTCCTCCTGATTATGTTGCCACGAATCGCTCAGAGGATGCAATGGCGCAAGATCAGAGGCAAGGCTGACTCTGACCGTGAAAGACAAGCCAATAAAACCTTGACTGCCGCGCATGCCACTGGAGAAGATCGATCAAATTCTGACAAGAAAAAAGGGACCGCTGTTCAGACGATCCCGAAGGAGCCCTTGCGATGTTCTCTCCAGAGAACAAGATCAATGTAGATCCCTCTGCCTAAATACGATGTTCCTGCCCTTACCTTGGTGGGTTCGTCAATGATGGAGGCCACCTGGTTGAAGAAGAGAGACTGTAGAACTGTTCAGATCATGCGCTGGGTTCTGCCGCATCAGACTTGCAGGTGTGTCCAGCAATGAAGATCACTGGTATCAGACCATGGAAGTGTTGCCATCCAATCCTTGCTTCAACCTGCCAGCTGAAGCTCGGGAACATCAGCTGAATCACCACTACCACTTGCAATCTTCTGAAGATGTAAAGAGGGTGAAAGATTATTAGCGGTCAGGAACGAGATAAATTCTCGTGCTTTTGACGCACGGTTTTCGTCAAATTTTTGTGCTTTGTAACGGACATCAAAGACACGATATAAAACGCTTGGATTGACAGATGAAAACTCAAAAGCATTCATGGATGGAACCATACATGATTTGCACATTTCCTCTGTGCGTGAATCAATCGTAATACACAGGGAAGGTGTGCCGGCATGTAGTGAGACCATGGTCCCATGAAATCGCATGCCACAAGCAAAACGATACGACTTTATGGTGTCAATCCAAGTGTCAAGAGAATAGAAAGCTCGCATATGTAACTGACACCATTGGAGAAATTCGTCGTTAGATGCCATCGGAAGAATCATCGTCTTTGCTGAGGCGATCTCATTGTCACTTAGTTGCTCATGAAAGCGTTGCTCGCTCAAGCGCAAGAGTGTGCCACCATGCTGAGAAATATAGATTCCATTCGGACTATGATGATCGATAAGACGGGCAAGGCTTTGCTCTAAAGGGTAGAGGCTTTTGTTGCCAATAAAACCAGAATAAACAGCAAAGGGTTGCTGGTTATATTCAGGATCGTGTCGGTTCTTGAAAATTGTTGCTCCAAGAGCAGGATTGGACGAAATGAAGAGTGACGGACAGCAACCGGATTGTGAATGGCTGATATGGTGAAGCTTCAAGATCGAATCTGTGTATTCACCTCGACAGAAAATATTTGATTCTGATGCAGAAAGACGTTCCACAACCTTTAACCAGCGCAACGTCCCGGGCTGAATGGACACATTCATATTTGTAATACTTCGACTCTGAGCGCCTAGTCCAACGGCAATCACGGGAAGACCTGCCGCTTCCAGATGATCAGCGACCCATCCCAATTCAGCATGTGATCCGATCATGTTGGCACAGGCAAACCAGAGAATGTCATATCGCTCTCTTGCCTTCTCGATATCAAAGTTCCAAGGAATTGGTTCAATGCTATTGTCAATTAAACGATCAATTGGATAGGTAAATGCCAAGTTCCCAGTATTCGCACCCACAAGTTTCTCCAGGACATCAAAATCATGCTTCTCCTGCTCAGGGACTTCCTTCAGAACTCCAGCACACACGACACCAACTCTTGGCAGATCAGTCATTGAAAAATTGATGAAGAACGGATTCTGTATTGATCGATGCCTGACTGATGTAATCCGGGAGGTCTATTGATGTATCCCAGATTGGTGGTGATGTCATTTGAAACCTCCGTTGCTGTTATCTGAGCAACCACAGCCTCAGTCCTGACCCCAGGGCTGCTTCAAAGTAGTCGGATGGAGACGCCGGACCACGATTGTGATTTAGGTTCCACGCTGAGCTCCCTGTGAACGCTGGACTCGGGCCCTCGGAGCTGCTGGACACCCGGGCGTAGGGCGGCAAGTTTGAATCAGC
>JBKDSV010000216.1:0-3933 GCA_046340795.1 Cyanobacteriota bacterium
AGAGGGAACGGCGCAAAGGACCTCAGCCAGCGCGGAGGTCCTGCTCCATCCGCTGCGACGCCCGCTCGAAGGCAGCATCCACTTCGTCGTCGCCAATCCAGCGGCTGTAGGCGGCGAGGTGCGTCTCCAGGCTGTGCCCCATGGCCGCCGCCACGAATTTGGTGGGCAGCATCGGACAGAGAGTATGGGCCCGATGCGCATAGGCATGGCGGCAGGAATAGAGCACCAGCTTCTCGCCCTGTTCTTCGTAGCGACGCCGCAACTCTCGCCAGAGTTCACGCCGGCGCATGTATAGACCCATCGAATCGGCACCCAGGCCCGGCTTCATCGGGGGAAGTCGATCAGAGCGGAAGGTGGCCTCCAGATTCCAGGAGGCAGCCCAGGGATCGCAGGGCAACAACCGCAGCGGCCGTGGCTCGGTCTTCCCCCGACTGGAGACCTTGGAGTAGTTGCACCAGAGACGCCCGTTGCGGACTTCAAGGTGCTGCAGTTCCTCAGGGCGCAATCCGTAAGCGGAAAGCAGCTGAAACGCGTAGCGCCACTTGAGATCAGGAATCGCCTCCACCAACGCCTGAATCTCATCCACCGTCAGTGGCGTTGTCACGGAGGCCGTCTCTCGCCTTCGTCCCACATAGGGAGTCAGATCCAGAGGAGGCGCCCAGGTTGCAGGGAGACGCCCCGTATCAACGCCCCAGCGCAGAAGTGCTGCGGTCTGCTGCACCTGAAGCTGCCGCCCCCGGCAGCCGGGCTGACTCGCCCAGGGAGCGATAACGGCCTCCAGGAGTTGCACCGGTGTCTGGCAACGATCGATCGCCACCAGGATCAATCGCATCCGGCGGACATAGTTGTTGGTCCAGGTCGTTGGCTTGATCTCGCCACTGCCGAGCTTGCGCTCCCGGAAGGCCTCCACCAATGCCGGCCAGTTGATCGTTTCCGCCTCCGGGCCCGCGGATTCCATGCCGCTGCCCGGATCGTCCTTGCCGACAAGGCCCGCGATGACAGGCTCAATCGGCTTGCCAGCAACGAGGTTGCGATAAACGGCCAGGGCAGCATCCCTGATCGCATCGACGTTCTCAGCCGACCAGTCGATCGGCAGCGGCACCTGACGGCGGCGGCCATGCCCCAGCGCCTCAGAGATATTGACGCGCGCCTTGCCCCGCTTCTCATTGACCGTGATCCCAGAGCGGCATCCCTCCTGGGAGAGGCTGTGGGAGAGACCTGCCCTCAGAAGCGTTACCCAGTCATTCGGGCGGGGCATGGGAGAGATTCTGGGAGAGATTCCACCCCATAGGTTGGCACGCTGCGGCATCGGGAGCCAACCGGTGGCACCCTTCAACCCAGTGTCAGACTGGCTTTTTAGGCGAGAGCCCCGACGGCGTCAGGCATTTCGGAAACGTCCAAAAGCGAGCTTTGGGAGCACTAGGTCGCAGGTTCGAATCCTGTCGCCCCGATTCAGTTCCAGCAAGGGTTCTCAGGGATTCTGGGAACCCTTTTTTTGTGCCCTTTTCCGGCCATGTGCGCAAGATGTGCGCAAAGGCCCTCGACCTGAGGGCCGGGGTGCTCGAGTTGCGCATGCCCTTACCGGGCCAGAGGTGGTCCGCTCTGCTCGGATCGATCGGTCGGTCTGGGTAGCCTGTTGTGCAGTCTTCGAGTCAGCTCGTTGGGTGCACCCTTCCACCCACCCCGTTCCAAGGGGCCATCTGAACCAAAGCGATGGACAGCCAACACCGTCAGCCCTGGGCCAGGGCCCGCGACGCCCGCGAACACCTGGGCATCAGTGAGCGCACCCCGGCTCGCTGGCGCGGGAGCGGTTTGCTGAAGCCTGGCACGCACTGGCGCCGCACGTTTCCCACTCCTAACTCGCCGGTGCTCTATCACCTTGCCTCTTGCGAGGAGGCCATGGGGGAAGCGACAGCCCGCTCCGCGGATTTGTTGGAGAGAGCCATAGCTCCCAGCCGTTGCCAGAGGCCCGGCAAGCCCGCAAGGCCGATCCGGTGGCAGGGCTGAGGAGCTCCTTAGTGCCGGGGAGCTGATGGCCCACGCTAGTCCCCTGCCATCCAGCGGAACGGCTCAACAGCCCGCCCAGAAGCCAGAGCGCCAAGAGCTGGCACGATGCGTATCAGCTCCTGACCGAGCTGGGCCTTCGGCCGATCGAGCTCTTGCACCTCTCCGTCCGCACCGATGCCCAGAGCGGGAAACCCTACTGGTGGTGCGGCTACCAGAAGCGCAGTGGGGGCGGCGACACAGAAGCCCGGCGGGTGTTCCCTCTGCCGCTGGAAGACCTCTCGGGGCGACTGCGGGAGTGGGCGTTGCTGGAGCGCTGGCAGGCCGGGGAGATCCACCTGCCGCCCCTGAGCGGCGGCAACGGGGCAGGCGATTCCTTCGGGACGTATCTGGGCCGGCAGAAGGGCTGGATCGAGCTGCGGGATCAGATGGCGGTGGAGCAGCGGCGGCTCGTTCCCTACAGCTTCCGCCACACTTACAGCCTGCGGGGCCACCGCCGGGGCATCGACGCCGGCGCCATGGCCCACAGCATGGGCCACTCGCTGGAGGTGCACCTCAGGAGCTACCCGTGGGCCTCAGCGAGCAACACGGCTGCTGCCTTTGCCATGGCCACCAAACGTCGCCGGTCGATGACGGGCCGCAGGCTGGAGGAGGCCATGGAGGCCTGATTCTTGCCGCTGCCTGTGGTGCTTCAGGTGCCTTGCAGCCACGTACCGAGCGGGGTGTCCAACCCGCTTGAGGTTGCGGTTCGCCCTTTGGATCTCAGCCTCGGTGGCGCAGGTGGTGTGCAGCGCGGCGCCGGTGGACCCGTGGAGGGGCACGTAGTCGGCGTGTTCAGGGGAGGGAGGTTCAGCCATGGCAGCGGGGGCTGCCGGGGTGAGGGCAGCTCCATAGGCTACCCAGACACCTCAGGGGATCTGGCGGGGAACGCCCGGAACCCTTTCCTTGGTGGGGCTCCCTTTCCCCTGCACCAGCCGCCACCGCCAGCTCCCATGCGGATCACCATCGGCAAAGCCAAGCGCGGTATCGGTAGCCTGTTGCCCGGTCAGGCCTATGTGGGGCGGCCCGGTGTGCTGGGGAATCCGTTTGTGGTGGGGAGGGATGGCAGCCGGCAGGAGGTGATTGGCAAGTACAGGCGGTGGCTGTGGGAGCGGTTGCAGGAGCCGGGCTCCCTCCAGGAGCGCGAGCTGCGACGGCTGTTGGAGCAGGCGCGGGAGGGGGAGTTGGAGCTGCTCTGCTGGTGCCACCCGTTGCCCTGCCATGCGGAGGTGGTGCGGGGGGCGGTGCTTTGGTTGGCGAGGGTGTGGGGGGATGGGAAGGGGAGGTGGCGACTCGCCTCAATGACGATGAAAGCCCTGGAACGGGTAAGAGCCAAAGGCATGGAAGGGATGGGCAGGGCTGACCAAAAGTCCTGTGGAAGCTGGGGATCAGGGCGCCTGTCCATCGGCAGACCCGTCGTCATTTGTGCTGAGCCAGGACGATCCGCGTTCTTCAGCTCCATTTGCGGGACCTCAACTTGACCTTGAGGCAGCCCTGAAGGGATGGGGCAGTTGTTCCAGCTGCTGCTAATATAATAGTGTCACCACCTGTCATGCCAAGGCCTACTCCTGCGGTGCTGTGCCCCAACCGTGGGGAGCCAATGGCCCTGCTGGCGTTCCGCTTCAAGCCCATGGCGCCCTTGCTCTGTTGAGGCCAGAGGAGCTGAAAACATGAGATTCCTGGCGCTTACACCAATAGACCGCAACAGCTCCCTCAACCACTCAAGTAGGTGGACCTCAGCTCTGACAGCAGGGCTGCTTTAAAGTGGTTGGATAGAGGCGCCAGGCCACGATTGTGATTCAGATCCCACGCTGAGACCCCTGTGAGCTCGGGACTCAGTTCCTCAGAGCTGCTAGGCACATGAACGCAGAGTGGCAAGTTTGAATCAGC
>JBKDSV010000217.1:0-20006 GCA_046340795.1 Cyanobacteriota bacterium
CTGCTTTAAAGTGGTTGGATAGAGGCGCCAGGCCACGATTGTGATTCAGGTCCCACGCTGAGACCCCGATGAGCTCGGGACTCAGTTCCTCAGAGCTGCTGGGCACATGAACGCAGAGTGGCAAGTTTGAATCAGCCCTGCGTCAAGAGGCAAGTCTCATAAAAGTCAGGCCGAATTCAGTTGCCGAGTAGGCTCTCGCCAGCCCAAAAGCTCCACCCCCCCTGATGTCGTGTGACAGGGCGTCAAGCCCATCGGTGATGGACCAGAACCCAGCGAGACGTAGAGCGTTCAACTGCTGCCAGAAGGCAGGGCCTACGCCAAGCTCCAGAGGGTTGGCATCACCTGCACACTGTTGCGTTCTTGGTAGCGGCGAGCATCTTCCTTTGCACCAACACCCCCTCCAACTCCACATGCTCCAGCAACGCACGCAGGGCCGCGATCTCTCCTCCTTCGTCGCTGGCGTACGTGCTCTGGGCGATGGCCACACCGAGAGTGTTGGCATAGAGGCTCACCTGAGCAATGAAACGCTCTGCACCGGAAGCCTTCTCGGCGATTACGCCCCTGAGTGTCTTGCCAGCGCAGATCAGGGAGTCGATCGGTTCGGCATGGTGGAGCTGGGCAGTGATCCAGTTCCGCAGCAAGCCCTCAAAGCCCTCAACGTCCGGCTGGGCCAGCAGAAGGCGGAAGGTCGAATCGGATGGCGACTGGATGACGTGGGTGCCAAGGATGCCACGACGCATGCGGCAGTCGGGCAGCGCCTTGAGGAACCTGATCAGATCCGTTGCGGCAGTTAGGCTTCCGAGTGAGGTTTCCAAGGGGTGACAAGCGGCATGACCATACAAAACCGCATGTGTCAGGGCATGTCGAGGGCCGCAGGGACACTTCTAATGAAACCTGGGCTATAAACGGGTGGAGTTTTTGGCATGATCATGCCCCATGTTATCGGCTAGGAGGCTGTTGCGCATAGATATCCATGCGAGGACATCGAGATAATTCGAGATGAAGACGGAATCATTCCGCGATAAATCGAGCTCCGACTCGACTGGATCCAGGTCAAATCTGCTTCCAAAAAAGCATTTCTGGAGAAACTGTTTGATTGGGCCATCTCAATGAGATCCTCAAGAGCTCTCGGTTGGTATGTCTTGCAGCTTTTATATGTGATCGTTGACCCAGTTGTTCTATGCGCAACAGGGTTCTAGATCGACTGACGTCACTCGATTTTAGGCGGAATTAGGGGTAGATCCGCGAGAGCCTGGGGCGATCTATGTGCAATGGACTCCTAGAGTACCCTTACTTCCCTCGCAAAACGACAGATCCTTCAAGAGATATCAACTTTCCTCGCAAGGGCACGATGGTTGCCGCAGGCTGCTAGGGTCGCTGATAATCAGTGCGTGTATTTTCAGATGTTGTAACTCATCCAAGGCACAAGGGCAATTAATCTATCGAAAGCTGATACAGGAAGCATCCGTGAGGCGCTTTTCCAATGCTACTCAGAAAACCTAGTCGAATCATCCGAAATTCCGTTTGCCAAAGTGTTCTTTGGGATGATTATCGTCCCAGGGATGGAGATATTATCATTGCAACATTCCCGCGCTCGGGCACAACGTGGATGCAGCAGATCGTTAGCTTACTGATCTTCCAAACTGCTGAGCCTCGCGCCGTTTGGGGGATCTCCCCCCATGTCGATGGCCGGCCGGGTGAGCCAATTGAAACCATCTATGCGCGACTCGAGGCGCAGATGCATCGCCGTTTTCTCAAGTCGCACTTGCCAATTGACGCGCTTCCTTTTTATACAGAGGTTCGTTATATCCACGTTGCACGTGATCCGCGTGATTCTTGCCTCAGTCTCTTCGACTATCTTTCGAATCGAACTTCGGCTCTTGTCCAGGCGACCGATCGCATTGGTCTCGAGGATCCTCAAGTTGGGCATACGCTCCAAGCATTCCCCCAGTCCCCGACAGGCTTTTTTAAAATGTGGCTTGGACGAGGTGTAGGGATTGGTGCGCCGTTTATGTCAGACATGTACTTCGACATTGAGCGCAGCTTTTGGCAAGAAAGACATCGCCCTAATGTTCTGCTTGTCCATTACGCAGACTTGTCGTCCGATTTGGCCGGAGAGATGTCCCGTGTCTCCAAATTTCTCGACATTCCGATCAATCTTGCTTGCTGGGGCTCTTTGGTTGATGCCGCAACCTTTGTTGCCATGAAGCGGAGCGGAGCCGTCATCTTGCCGGGCGTTGCTGATGAGTTGTCGGATGGCGTCGACGGATTCTTAGCGCGGGGAAGCATTGACCGCTGGAAAAACGTTCTGGCAGAGGATGCGCTTGAGAGCTTCGGGGCACGGTTAGCGGCTGAAACCACCCCTGATTTAGCCCAATGGTTGCTGAACGGACGCAATGGGGCTGATCCGCGAACATCTGGTGACTGAGTCATGTCTCTGGAGAACAAACGATGAGACTGTGCCCACTCGGCAAGCGCACTTGGTCTATAGTCGATAGACCAACTTGATGAATAAGCTCATGAAATTGCTCTTGTCCACGCGCGTGAGCGCCACTTTCGCAGATCACCGCTTGGAGCAGAGAATCCATTAGGTTGCGTGGTGAGCGGTCGTCAGATTCGATCAAGGGCTCTACGATCATTAGGCTTGCCTGAGAATGCATCGAGCGGGCGATAGTACCCAGGATGCGCAAGCAATTTTGGTCATTCCAATTGTGCAAGACATTCTTGGCAAGGTAGATATCACCTAGGGGCACGGTGTCAAAAAAATCTGTCGGCACAAAATCAAGCCGATCTGTTAGCAAGGGATGTGTCATCCTGCGCCCCCGAGCGCAAACATCAGAACGTTCGGCAACGATACCGCGAAGATGATGATGCTCAGAAAGGATTGGGGTAAGAAGAGCGCCAATGCCGCCGCCGATGTCGACAACTGTCGATGCAAGAGAGAATTCGGGCCGTTGAGCAAGCAGTCGGCCCACAGGTTTCGCCAAGTCTGCCATTGCCTTATCGTAGACAAGTCCTGAATCCTGGTTGTTGTCCATATGCTCATAAATGGACAGTCCAAAAGACTTTGGGAAAGCAGACTCGCCCGTCATGACGCTATGCAAAAGATCCCCAAAGGCATCGGCATAATCTTCGGCAGCAAGGATGGTAAAAAATTTGAGCGAGCGAGGGTGATCAGTGCGCAGTAGTTCTGACAACGGAGAGTTGTGGTAAATTTCATTTGCTCCCTCGGAAAAAATGCCGCAGGCCGCAAGCAATTTCATCAGACGTGTTAGAACATCTCCATTCGCCCTAAGAATGGTGGCAAGGGCAACTGAGTCACGTGGTTGATCATGGAGAAGATCAGGGATGCCAAGACGTGCAGCGACTGCCAAAGACCGGGCCAGCCAAGCGCCTCCTGCAAGCTGGATCAGCTGGCGGTCAACTGCAGTCTCTATCGGGTAACTGTTCATGCCAGTCTCCATCCTTGCTCAAGAGCCCTGGCAAGCTGACTAACGTGTGGTGAGCGCATCATTGTCACATGGTTACCCGGCACCGGCATGACCGTGCAGTTGCCTAAGCACCACTGTTGCCAGCCGAGATCAGCGGGACGGGAAACCTCCGAGCTGCCCACAGTCAAGGACTCTTCAGCACGTAAAACAAGGATTTCCCCACTGTAGGGAGTGGCCGGGCGATATGCACCCACCGCACGGTTGTGATCAAGCATGAGATGTAGGTAGCGCGAAAAATCTTCGACCTGCACGTCCTCGGGTGCAAGGCCATAACGTTGGAAAGCAGCTAAGAAAACAACTTCAGGGTTACTGTCAATCTGATCCAAACCGATTCCAATGTCCTCTCCCACAAGCGCCGAGATTTTAGCTGCGAATGCAAGCATCAATTCCGCATCAGCTTCGCCACCACGCGTGGAGGGAGTGGTGGGTTGCGGTGCGAGTTGATCAAGAATCGCGAGTCGCGGCATTGCACCAGATCGGACTTCCCACTGCCGCGCCATTTCAAACGCGACAAGTGCTCCCATTGACCAACCTAACAGCATTGGGGTGGAATTGGAAGGAAGCGCATCGACATATCGACTTGCCAGATCTTCGATGGATGGTGAGCCATCACTGGACTGAGCACACAACCCGTAGATAGACTGAATTGACGAAAAAGCCTGCACCAGTGGATAGTAGCAAAGAACGTCTCCTCCTGCCGGATGTACGCAGGCGATAGATGGAGTGATCGAAGGCACACCGGCACCGGTTCGTATGGTCACTAACGGACCCGTATTGAGAATGCGTTGTCTGCGCAGCAGTATAGCGAGATTTGCAATGCTGTCATGTGTAAATAGTGTGGCAAGCGGAAGATCAAGACCGAAGTCGGTCTTGATCTTTGCCATGAGTTGGACCGCAAGAAGGGAATGCCCACCAAGCTCAAAAAAGCTGTCATAGATGCCTACCGTTTCAAGATCAAGAACTTCTTGCCAGATATTCATGAGCTTCAGTTCAAGAGGATCGCGTGGGTTGGCTGGAGCAATTGGAAGTTGAGAAGGCAGTGGGAGGGACTCCAGATCAATCTTGCCTGCAGGGGTTCGCGGAAAGGACTGAAGTGGGATGATCGCAGATGGAACCATCACAGTCGGCAAAATCTCACGTAAGAACGCGATAAGATTTGATGGTTGGGTAGGTGCTAACAAAACCACGTAGCAGATCAGGCGACCGGTAGTTGTAACCCTTACTGCGGCCTGCGCCACAGCAGAATGCTTTTCAACAGCTGCTTCAATCTCACCGGGCTCGACACGATAGCCGCGAATCTTGATCTGACGATCTGCCCGACCGTGAAAGGTATAATTCCCATTGGCAAGATACTTTCCAAGATCACCAGTGCGGTAAAGTCGCATGCCATCGGAGGCACTAACGAACCTCTCAGCAGTTAGCGCCGGATCCCGCCAATATCCGCGGGTGAGCGTCGGACCTCCGATGTACAATTCGCCGATGACGCCGATCGGAAGCGGACGCCCAGCCGTATCGAGAACGCGGACTTCAGCATGGCCAAGCGGAGTGCCAAGGGGTATCGGTCCACCCGGCCAGGGATCAGGAACTTCATACGTGAGAACTCCCACTGTCGTCTCGGTAGGCCCATAGTGGTTGAGGATGCGCAATCCAGGGGCGAAGCTGCGAACACGATCGATCAATGCCGGCGTTGCCACCTCGCCGCCCAGCAACAAAAGCTTCGATGGTAGTAACTCTGGGCACAGCAGTAATGCGTGGAGATGAGCGGGGGTAACCTTGAAGCAGGCAACTGGATACCGCTCAAAGAACTGAGCCAATAGTGGAGGATCCCCGATCACATCATCGGGACAGAACACAACACAGCCACCATGTAGCAATGGCGAGAAAAGCATCGTATTGCCCAGATCAGTAGCGATTGAAGATAAAGATGCAAAGTGATCACCATCCTTGAGATCCATTCTTTCCCATATCGCATCACTATAAGCAACAACATTTCGATGCTCAACACATACACCTTTCGGAGCACCTGTGGTTCCCGACGTGTAAATAAGATAGGCAATTGCTTCTGGTTTGGGTGAGATTGGCACTATTGCCGGAGCCATTTCGATAGTATCAATCTGGATGCAGACAGCTCCAATCTGCTCAGCAATTGCCTCAGTTTCGCTGTCACAGACGACCATCGAAGCATCGGCATCTGCCATCACGGAACGATGTCGAAGCAGAGGTTGGGATAAATCGAGTGGTAGATAGGGCGCACCTGCTTTGAGAATGCCAAGAAGAGCCACGACTGTCCCACAGCTGCGCCGGGTTAACAATGCGACTGGGTTGTCAACGCTGGCTCCCTCTGCAAGCAAGCGATGTGCGAGCAAATTCGCGCGTGCGTCGAGTTCTGCGTAAGTGAGCACACCATCTTTACCTATCACGGCCTGCGCCTGAGGTGTGCGTTTAGCCTGCTCTGCAAAACGGGTTACAAGATCCTCTTCCTTAAGTGGTATGGATCTGACAGTCACTGGAAAGTCTTCCTTTTCAAACAGGGACAAATCTGCCAAAGGAGTGTCGAGAGAATCGCAAAGGCAAGCAACAGCCCGCGCATAATCGGAAAGAATGCGACGCACGGTCTGCCGGTCGAAGAGCGCACTCGCGTAATGCAGCGTCACCACAAGTCCTTCGTTGATTTCTTCGATCCAGAAATTGAGATCGAGCTTTGTGGTCCCGTAGTCGAGCTTCATCACCTCGACATCCATACCTGCTGAAGCATATTGTGCAGGTACGTTCTGGTGCACAAGCATCACTTGAAATAGCGGATGGGCACCAAGATCTCTCCGAACCTGGAGCTCATTAAGCAGAACGTTGAAAGGCAATTCCTGATTGCGTAGGGCTTCTTGACAGGCAGTGATCATGCAATGAAGAACCCTCCGCGCTGTAGCATCAGGCGGCACTTCGAACGGTATTGCAAGCTGATTGAGAAGGGGGCCCATAACTTTCTGGAAAGCACGCTGATTACGGTTGGCCGCAACAGTGCCGATAACGAAACATTCTTCACCAGATAGCCGGTAAAGTAACAACGCAAGCGCCGCCATCATCAGAGGAAACAAACTAGTCTTCTCGCTTCGTGCTAAGCCACGAAGGCGATCAACAGTTCTCTGAGGAAGGGTGAGCGTTTCCATGCCCCCAGCGTCTATGGCATGGGTCGGGCGGGAACGATCGCGCGGAAGTTCAATCGGCGAAATATCAGTATCGATCCGGCTCTTCCAAAAGTCGAGCTGTGCGTGAGCCGCAGCACTTTCAAGCCAATCTCTCTCCCAAGCAACATAATCGACATATTGCAACTCAACTGGTGGCAACTCCACTCCCTCAGAAAGAGCCGTGAGCTCACGGGCAAGTTGAGCGTTAGACCATCCATCAGAAATAATGTGGTGTGAGGTAACAAGCATTAGATACTCGTTCTCATCTAGACGCAAAAGCTTGAGGGCTAAAAGCGGTCCTTTGGCAAGATCAAAAAGACGACAACCTTCCTCGATCCCGATGCGACGAGCCTGGGTCTCAAGGTCAGTGGGGGGAAGGGATCGAAGGTCCTCCCAAGTCAATGGGAGCGGGAGTTCATCGTGAATGATCTGAACAGGCTTCCCAGCTTCAAGATGAAAAGTAGTGCGAAAGATTTCATGACGTCTCCCGACTTCGTTCAGTGCTGTGCCTAAGCGTGCTGGATCTAGGGGGGATTGCACCCGAACGCGCATTGCTGCAGGATTGTTGAAGGCTCGACTATTTGGCGAGAGCTGGGTGAGGAACCAGATGCGTTCCTGCGCCGCCGATAAAGGATATTGTTGTCCTGGGTTGCGTCCCATTCGTGCCAAAGCCGCAGGGGCGCGGTTTAACCCATTCACCAACGCACGTATCTCTTTTGGCGAAAGCCGTGCTAGACGTTGGCCCAGATTTCCACTCATGACAGCTGATCGTAATCAATCACGATCTTGCCGATATGTCTAAAACTAGACATCAGGTGAAGCGCCGTATTGATTTGATGTGCTGGGAAGATACGGGTGCGTGTTGGTCGGAAGCGGTTCGCTTGGAAGTGGGAAGCGAGTTCCTCGAATAGACCGCTTATTACCTTGGGGCGTAGCAAGAATAGTGACAGATCAATTGCCGTGAAGCTAAGGCCATTGGCAAAAGCCGCAAGCGGAAGTATACCTGCCATAGAAATGTCATGCTTATCAATTTGCAGGAAGCGACCAAATGGCCGCAAAAGACCTAATCCGCGAGCAACTGCATCTCCAGCCAACGTGTTGAGAATGACATCGACTCCACCTTCTATTATATCTGCGAATGCAGTCGTTCGTGAATCATAGACTTCAGCAATTCCAATACTTCGGAGATAGTTGCGCTTGGTGTCCGAGCCGGCAGTCCCAACAATATCAGCACCTAACCAGCGAGCAATCGCTATCGCAGAAAGACCTACACCGCCGGTTGCCGAATGAATTAAGACCCGTTCTCCCTTGGCCAGCCGCGCAACATGATGGAGGCTGTAATAGGCAGTGAGGAAGGCTGTGGGGATGCTTGCAGCCTCGACATAGTTCAGATTGGCAGGTATCCGCATCGCCTGGAAAGCCCAGAGGTTTGGCATCGCGCAAAAATGCGAATCGGCACGAATGCTGCCATCGATTTCAGAATGTCCTACTGAAAGGGCCATCACCCGGTCACCCGGCGAAAAATCAGTCACGCCAGGGCCACAGTCAATCACTTCACCTGCATAGTCGGAACCCATCACGCTCTGCACATCAGGAGTAGGCGGATACATACCCATTGCGATCATCAGATCACGAAAATTGATGCTGACTGCATGGGCACGGACCTGAATCTGGCCGGGTCCGGGTGGCCCGGATTCCATGGCCTGGAATCGGACGCTTTCTAGATTGCCTGGGCGTTCAATCCGCAGGCAGGCGTTTTGCCATTGGGATGGGTGAGGTGGTGGATGGGTTTGTTGCCGTTGTGGTGGGCCACCCAAACTATGCAAAAGCTGCAAACGCTGAGCCGGCGAGAGGTTGGCAACACGATCAGGCAGTTCAGTCATGATCACCCTGCAAATCAGAAACCAGTTCATCAAGAAGTTCGGGGTCGGCAAGGGCAATCAGATGATTCACCACCTCTCCTGCAAGACTTCGAATGGTTGGTCCGCGAAAGAAACTATCTATCGAAAGATCCACCTGGAATGTTTCGCTCGTCACGGTAATCATCTGAACAGCAAGCAGAGAGTTACCACCCAATTCAATAAAGTCGTCTGCAACACCGATCTCACGAATTCCAAGAATACCTTGCCAAATCTCCGCAATGGCCTTCTCTATTTGGTTGTCGGGGGCCTCAAAGGCTGTCATCAGGTCTGTGCGCACTGGCTCTGGTCGTTCCTCTGCAGCAGCGGTGAGCTGCTCGCGAACCGCCTTTGCCTTGGCGGTCGGTGAACCATCCTCGATTTGCCACGAAAGATCCTTCGTAGTAACGACAAGATGAGGAACAAAAGGGGCGGAAAGCACGCGATGAAAAGCCTCGAGACCTTCCGCTCGGCTAATATCTTCGTCTATCGGATTGGATTTGGTGACGACTGCATTAGTGCGTGAAGGCGTTGGGCGAGATAAGGCAGAATTTAGATCAACCTTCTTGAGCGTATAGCCCATCAGCTCTACGCAAGTATCACCCGCAGGATCGAGGATGGTGACATCGAATGCGATGGTTTCTGTACCAGGCACATGCTCACCGATAAGACGGACGTATGCCGATAGTTGCGAAACCAAAGGCTTTACGAGTGTCAGTCGCTTGTAGCCAAGTGGTAGATAATGCCCGTCTTCCAGCCCTTGTACCGCCGCTGCCTGCGCCATCTGGAAACGGCCTGAAGCGAATGCAACATCAGTGAGTGCAGGATGAAACGCGAAGGAGGCAAAGTCGTCGACAAAAGCCAGAGGAAGTTGAAGATCCGAGAGCCACTCGTTATCGCTTGAGGCAACTGTGATCAGGCTACCCCAACGCTCGCTGAAGGTAAGTAGCGCACGCCCATCGTCGGCCCTCGAACTAAAATCAGCGACCGGAGAGTTATTCGTATTAGCCATGGAAAGACGCAGGGCATTGAGATCTATAACGGAAGGTATTGCAGGACTTGTAATCCGGAGTTCGCCAGCGAAATGGTCTTGCCAAGATGCAACTGGGTCTGCGATAGGACGACTTTGGAAAACGAAGCGTCGACAACCAGAATCTTGTGTCACCACCAGCTGCAACTGCCGCGTCTCCTTGGTGGGCACCATCATCGGAGCAAGGAAGTAAGCATTGACAATTTCAACGACTGCATCAGGATTGATTCGCCGCGCGTAACGATAAACAAACTCAACAAATGATGTTCCAACTAATGTTGGAACATCAAATACAAGATGTTCGGTGACAATCCAGTCCCTTTGAGGATCGACAAGCACCTGGTGGATTTCAGACTCGCCATCGCTTCCAATCAGCTGGAGCCATGTGTCGGGGCTTGACCTACTCGGAGTGCTTCTGAGTCGCTTGGCCTTCTCATCTTCCCAGCGGGAGGCCATCCCCATTTCAGGCCAGGCTGACCCTCCGATCTACCGCCTAACGCCAGGCCGCGTCTTGGACCATTGTTGCGCGAGTGCATCGAGGAAAGAATTTGCTGCACAATAATCGACTCGCCCTGCTTCGCCTAGAACAGCAGTAACTGAAGAGAATAGAAGAAAGAAATCAAGTTTTCGATGTCGGAAGAGCGCTTCCAGCACACGCGTTCCCTCAACCTTCGGCGCCAGCACCAATGTCATCATATCTGGTGACTTGAGGGCTATGATGCCACCCCCAGCGATGCCGGCTGAGTGCACAACGCCATCGATGGCGCCAAAACGACTCTCTGCTTCGGTCACAATGCGCGCCATAGCGTCAACATCGACGACATCAGCCTGGGCAAGCATGACAACTGAACCGGCGGTCTCCAGTTCTCGCAAAGCTGCAATGCGCTGGGCCATTTCGTGGTCAACATCAACAGCATCCCATTCGAGACGATCAGGGATGGCGTTACGATGCACCAGCACCAGATTGACATGTGCCATGGTTGCAAACTCCTTTGCGAAGAAGAGGGCCAGCGCACCAAGACCACCTGTGATGAGATAAGTGCCACCTTCCCGTATGTGTTGAGGGTTAGTGATTCTGTGAGATAAATGTACTGGCAAGTACTGCTCAGAAAAGCGATGATTACCACGATAAGCAATAACAGTATCATCCTGGTTTATTTCAGCTTCGGCAGCGAGAATTTCAGCAAGATGAGAGATTGGACCACGATCGATGTCGACTAGACGTGCTTGAATCGCGGAGATCTCCTTAGCGATTACACGTGCGGGTCCGGCGGCGAGCGCTCTCAAAGGCGCCAAGACGGGCTCGCCGGCAACGCTATATACGCCACGTGTGACAATCAGCAACCTCATGCTCTCAAGAATTCCATGAGCAATTAGCGCCTGTTCCAGATATAAGGGGCTATAAAAAGCAAGGCTTTGCACGGTGTCGAGCTCATCGACTTCGTCTTCTTCGAGATTCCAGAGATGAACAATTCTCGTCGGACGCAAACCGCTTGTAATCAGGGCTTTGAGTAGCAAGTCATAATCTTGTCGCACTCCAGGACGAAGCATAAATCTTGAATCAGAACTCTGGAAGTCAGACCCGCGCTGAACTCGAATAATGTCGTGACCGTCTGCGGTTAATAGATCCGCGAGAGCCGCAGCAACGCCATCGGAGTCTTCGAATAACAACCAGCAGCGTTGCTCGCTTGGTGCGTCATCCCCCCTGCGCAGGAACGCTGGCGAGCTCGTTCGTACCCAAGCAGGCTCATAAAACCAGTCTCCAACTTGCTTACGCTCATCTCTTGGATCGACGATGGTCGGATTTGTCTTTTCAAATTTGAGGGCAAAGCTCTGACGTTCAAACGGATAACCTGGCAGTGGAACACGACCAGGAAGGCTGCCTTCGTAAAAGGCGTCCCAATCGATTGATCGCCCAGCTGCCCAAAGCCCACCAACCGCCCGCATCGTTGCATCCGTATCTCCATCCTCATCGTGCGCACCACGCTGCGCACAAATGACACGGTTGTGTTGTGAACGCTCGAGCAGCGACTTCACAGAGGAGGCGAGTGAATGGCCAGGCCCACACTCAAGAAAAATGTATGGCTCTGCAGAGTTGGTGAGGAGCTCAGCAGCTTCGACAAAACGGACTGCATCGCGCATATGGCGGGCCCAATAGCTTGGGTCAGTGGCTTCGCTATCGGTAAGCCAAGCACCGGTCAGCGTTGAAGCGATCGGAATCGTTGGCACACGCAGAGTGATGTCTTTGAACACCGCCTCAAACGGTTCGATTGCCGGCTCCATCATCGCCGAGTGGAATGCGTGCGAGGTACGCAGGTGGCGTACCACGACCTTCTCCGTCTCAAGACTTGCCTGGAATGTAGCGATCTGGTCGCTTGGCCCAGAGACGACGGTCATCTGCCTGCTGTTTATTGCCGCCACCTCAATGCCGACTGGCAGTCTAAGCAGGAGCTGCTCCTCAGGGAGAAGTACAGCCATCATAGATCCGCTTTGCATGGACTGGATGAGCCTCCCCCGCGCCGCTACCAGCTGCAGTGCTTGCTCGAGAGTGAACACGCCTGCCAGACAGGCGGCAACATATTCCCCCACGCTGTGGCCAATTAACACATCGGGCTTCAGCCCCCACGACTGCCAAAGCTGAGCCTCGGCATAACCGATAACGAATAATGCTGGTTGCGTGACACAGGTCTTGTCAATCAGGTCCTGCGCGCTCTGTAGTTCAGAACCCTTTGCAAACAACACATCGCGCAGATCAAGCTCCAAAATGGGGGATAAAAGCTCGGCAGCCCGGTCGACAGCTTTACGAAACACTGAATAGCGACGATATTGGGCACGTCCCATACCAACGTATTGATTTCCCTGTCCTGGGAACATGAAAGCCAAAGGGCTACCTTCCCTCTGGCAAAAAGATGAGTTGGATGCGACTGGCATGGCCAACACTTCCAACAAGTCACTTCGATTGGAGAAGGGCAGATAGCGCCGGAACCCAAAGGTGCGGCGGCCTTTCTGGAGTGTGTAAGCCATCCGCGCAAGGTCTAAATCGGATTTTGACTCGACATGTTCCTTCAGTTGGGCTACTTGGCGTTCTAACGCAGCCTCGCTGCGGGCCGACAAGAGAGCGACATTATGTTCTGGTCTACCTATCGGCTGGGGACGAGGAGCGGATCGGAGCACCAGGGATGCATTCGTACCGCCGACCCCGAAAGAACTCACCATGCCAAAGATCGGGGTATCACCTTGAAAACTGCAAGGAGTTGTATTCACAAACAGCGGACTATCTGCGAAGTTGATCTTCGGATTTGGGGTGGTGAAATTCAGAGAGGCGGGTAGTAGTCGTTGTTCAATTGACTTCGCCGCTTTGATAAGACCTGCGGCACCAGAAGCAACATCGGTATGACCGATATTACCCTTAACCGAACCAAGGGCACAATATTGGCGGCGGTCTGTGTAGTTCCGGAAGGCCAGAGTGAGAGCTTCGACTTCTATCGGGTCACCTAATGGCGTGGCTGTACCGTGAGCCTCAACAAAATCGATCGCATCGGCAGAAACGCCTGCGCGCTCAAGAGATTCGATAGCCAGCTCCAACTGACCAGAAACACTCGGCGCAGTGAAGCCAATTTTGTCGCCTCCATCATTGTTAATCGCCCCTCCAAGAATGACAGCATAGATATGGTCCCGGTCGCGAATTGCATCCTCAACCCGTTTCAGCACGAGAACACCAGCCCCGCGACTGAAGACAGTTCCATTAGCAGCGGCATCGAATGGGCGGCATTTTCCGTCGGCCGATTCCATTCCGCCCTCCTGATGGAGATAACCGCTCTTTTCGGGGATCTCGATCGTTGCACCTCCAGCCAGAACAATATCTGCTTGATATGCGCGCAAACTTCCAATTCCAAGAACCGTCGCAACCAAAGACGTTGAACAAGCGGATTGAACATTAACACTAGGACCAGTTAGACCAAGCTTGTAAGATACGCGTGTCGTGACATAGTCCTTGTCGTTGCTAATCACGACTGATGCTCCACTTGCATACTTCTTAACCAAAGGTGCTGCAGCCGCTTGACCCAGATGCCAATTGGTTCCTACTCCGCCAAAGACACCTATTCGTGAATCATCTTTTTCCGGAACATAACCAGCATCCTCAAGGGCATGCCAGGCACATTCTAAAAAGATGCGCTGCTGCGGATCTGTTAGCTCAGCCTCACGGGGGGTTATGTTGAAAAAACTAGCATCGAATTCATCAGCTCCACCAATGATGCCGCGCGATCGCACATAGTTGGGCGAAGCGATGAGCGCCGGGTCAATTCCTGAACTCCGCAGCTCAGCCTCGCTGAAATGGGTGAACGACTGGATTCCATCGCGCAGATTTGCCCAGAATTCGACCGCATTCCGTGCTCCAGGCATGCGGCATGCCATACCAATAATGGCAATTCCACCCTGAACCGCCTCATTAGTCATAGATTCTCTCATGGTTGTGGTGTTGCACGGCGTGCCATTTTCCGAACAATTTCGCTTGTTGATGTATTGCTGCGATTTGACAGATGTCGATCCATTGCAGCAATAGAAGGATAACGGAATAGATCTAAAGTTGTAACATTTGTCTTGAGCCGATCATTGATTAAAGCTGCCAGGCGAACGAGCAGCAATGAATAGCCTCCCACATCGAAGAAATTATCATTGGGGCCAAATTGGTTGGTGCCAAGTAACTCAGCCCAAATTGCTGAAAGGGTTGAAATACGATCGCCAGCCAAACAGGTTTGCGAAATCGTTTTGGGATGGGTAACCGGCCGAGGAAGTGCCTTGATGTTGATCTTATTGTTAGGCAACAGTGGCAGCTCAGGTATCATTATAAAGTGCTGAGGGATCATAAAATCGGGCAATTTGAGGCGCAAATGATCGCGAAGGATCTTTTCACTTGGCTGAACACCAACCAAAGGGATGATATAAGCAACAATGCGAACATCGTCGTTAGCGTGGTCCTTACGGATAATCACTTTCACCTGTCGAACACCTGGATGACTTGCAAGATTATGCTCGATGTCGCCAAGCTCGATGCGATGGCCTCGCACTTTAACTTGTCCATCACTACGACCAAGAAATACGATCAAACCTCGATCTAGTTCGCATGCCTGATCACCAGTCCGGAACAGGCGCGCATTCGGTTGTGTGGAGAATGGGTCGGGAATAAAGTCTCTTCTGGTTTGCTCAGGCTTATTCCGATAACCAAGAGCAACGCCAACACCACCGATATAAAGCTCTCCGCTTGTTCCCGGTGCGACATGCTTCATGCTGGAATCAAGAATATGGATCTGGGTGTTATCAATCGGACCACCGATTGGCACGACGCGACGTCGTTCATTACGTCGGCAAGCCCAATGACAAGAATAAATCGATGCTTCCGTCGGCCCGTACAAATTATGCAACTCACCAGAGAAAACCTTGAAAATATCATTCTGCAGCTGCAGTGACAGCGCTTCCCCTCCAGAAAACAGACACTTGAGTCGAGAGCACCGGGCCAGCGCTCCTGAGTCGACGAAGGTGCGTAGCGCCGATGGGACAAACTGGACATGAGTTACCGCTTCGCGCTCAATCAACGCCGCTAGCACATCCGGTGACTTGATATCATTACTACCCGCAACGACCATTGTTGCACCTGAAACAAGCGGCAAAAAGATCTCCCAAACGGATATATCAAAGTTAATCGAAGCCCTCCATAGGATCCGATCACTCTCATTGAGTCCAAAGGTTCGGGACATCCACAGCACATAATTGCTGGGTCCCTCATGATGAACTAGCACACCTTTTGGTTGGCCAGATGAACCAGATGTATAGATAATGTAAGCTAGCTCTTCTGCTGAAACCACTACCGAAATACCGTCAGTTCTCGGGAGAGATTCGACTTCGCCCTGAATCAAGTCGTAAGTGATTAAATTCACTCCATTGAATGAATTCAATCCATTGCTCTGTAGGACTGTGGTAGATGTGATAAAAGACTTTACACCTGCATCACCAACAATGTAGGCTAGTCGCTCGGCGGGGTAGAGGGGATCTAACGGCACATAGGCCGCGCCAATCTTGAGAATCGCAAGCATCGAGACAATGATTTCTGAACCAGGTCTGAGAGCAATTCCGACAGCATCCCCCCGCCCAATCCCTTGTTTCAGCAGATACCGAGCAAATTGGTTGGCTCGACCATCAAGCTCTTGATAGGTAAGACGCTCAGCTTCTGCGATTAATGCAAGCTGATCTGGTGTGGCGGTGGCTTGGCATTCGAACAGACGATGTAAGCCAATATCCTGCGGCCTTTCGACGGAGGTTGCATTGCATTCAGATGTCGCGACCGCAATAACCGCTTCTGATATGAGAGGCAGTGTGGATAGTGTGCGGTCGGGATTTGTAGAGACTTCCTCGAGTAAGTGACAGTATTGATTTAATAGCAGCTGCATGCGGTCTGCAGCATAAATATGGCTATGAATGAGACGCAGGTCGATTCCATCGATCCCCATGTGACCTTCCAAACTCAGGTCAAACTTGGGGATATCATTCGTTATCTCCAGAACGTCTACAGTTAGATTGTTGGTAACACGTCGAGATGGGGGCGTTTCATGGAGAGCAAACATGGCTTGGAAGACAGGCGAATAGCTCGCATGCCGTTCGACGTGGAGCGTGCGTAGCACTTCTTCGAAGGGTACGCCCTGATGATCTAACGCAGCAATAACAGTTTCGCGCACCATCGCAAGCAGTAGGCGAAAATCAAGATCCTTGTCTAGCCTGCACCGTAAAGCAAGTGTGTTCGCAAAATATCCCACCATTTCCTCAGTCTCTTGCCGATCGCGATTCGCTATAGGAACACCAACTGCAAAATCGCGCTGGTCGGTGTGCCGAAAAAGTAGCACATCAAAGACAGCAAGCATTGTCATGAATAAGGTCGCGCTCATCTCTTGACTAAGGATGAGAAGGCGCCGCATCAGTGGCGCCTCGATCCTTGCCATTGCAACGCTCCCCTTAAATTGCCGCACCTCTGGTCTTGGATAATCAGGTATTAGTGCAAGCTGTCGAGGACAATCGGCGAGCAAGTCTCGCCAAAATGAAAGTGAATGCTCGAACCCTTCAAGCTCCGGCAGGCTTGATCGCCATGCTGCCCATTCTGCAAATCCTGGTTCAACTGGTGCCGAGGCGTGCAGGCCTAGTGCCATCGCCTCATAGGTTTGGCAAAGATCATCGACGAAGACAGCAATCGAGGTCCCGTCAAAGACGAAATGATGAGTAGTAACAACCAGCTGGTGCATCTCTTCAGCTTGACGACAAAGTGCGAAACGAATCAACGATTCATACGCGAGGTCGAAGGGTCGGTGACGCTCAGCTTCCATGAGCAGTGCAATGTCTTTATCATTATCAATGTCAATCGGATCAAGTAAGATTGGTTGTGCAGGTTGCGTTGCCATCATCGGCACACCATCTGTGATGATCACATTGCTGCGCAGAACCAAGTGGCGCCGTAGCAGATCTTCGAGAGAAGCTCTGAGTTTCAACAAGTCGAGCGACCCCTCAAAGCGAACAGCGAACTGAATAGAGTAGGCGGGTTGCCTCGGAAAGGTCTGTTCTAGGACCCACAGGCTCTGTTGGTTGTTATAGCAAAGTCGCGGTGCATGTTCAGGCAGTAGCCGCAGGGGGAGGAGAGCCGCTGCAAGAGGTTTGGCGTGCTTTGCCAGACCGCGTGGCGTGGGGTGCCGAAAAAAATCAGAAAAGGACGCCTTAAGCCCTAAATTCTCTCGAATAGCGACAAGTGCTGCGGCGGCCTTTAGGGATGTGCCTCCGAGATCAAAGAAATCGTCGCAAGCGCCAATGCCATCGACAGCAAGTACTTCCTCCCAAATGGCGACCAAACCGGATTCTATATCATCATTTGCCCTTTCATAATCATAGGAAAGCAGCGGACGGAAACGCTCGGGCAGAGGGAAGGCGTTTCGATTTATCTTGCCATTAGCCAGGGTTGGAAAGGATTCAAGAATAATGATTGCTGTAGGAATCATGAAGTCTGGCAATTGTTTTGCCAGATAGGCGCGCAGTTGATCGAGCGCAAACTCGCCATCGTCTAGAACAACATAAGCAACAAGATCCGTATTAGTTCCATCAGGCTTTTGTACCGCCACTTGTCGCACTGTCGAATATCCCAGTAACGCCGCCTCTATTTCGCCGCACTCGACTCGGTGGCCGCGAACTTTCACCATACTGTCGCGTCGACCAATGAAGCGGAGGAGGCCACCCTCAGTTCTTTTCGCGAAGTCGCCAGTCCGAAACATGCGACAGCCATCGCGATGTGGACTAGGCAGAAAGCGCTCGGCACTCTGGTCGGGAAGGTTGAAATAGCCAGTGGCGACTGAAGGGCCAATAATTAGAATTTCACCAACCATTCCTGGTGCGACTTCAGTCATATCCTCGTCGACAACACATAGTTCGGTATCAGCAATTGGGAGTCCAAGTGTTACTTCTTCTCCACCTTGTACTTCACCCGCACTCGCATTAGCGGTCGCCTCCGTAGGACCGTATAGGTTCCATAGCCGAATCGATGGCCATTGAGCAAAACTTTGATTGACTAATGATTCTGTCAATACCTCGCCGGACAGGAGGACAACGCGAGGAGGTGTGACGTTACGATTAGCAGCATGCTCCACTTCGGCGAAGCGCACCATTTCTGCCCACAGTGTCGGTACACAATACAAACCATAGTTCGAATGTTTGGCATACCAGGCGAATAACAGCTCAGGTTGGCGCACGACATCTGCGGGGAGAATGTGTAATGCTGATCCAACAAGCAACGGAGTGAAAAATTGCGTCACTCCGGCTGCAAAGCAGATGGACGAAGACAAGGGCAAGTCGAGTTGATCAGCTTGCTTTCGCAATGTATTGATATGCCAGCTTAAGTAATGAGAAAGTGCTGTGTGGTGCACAGCGACGGGCTTGGGCTGGCCAGTTGATCCTGAAGTATGAAGGATATATGCGATTTGATCGTCTGCCCTTTTGAATGTAGGACCTTCGTTAGGTCCATTCATTGATGTCTCAATTCGGAGGAATGTCGGCACGAGATCATTAAGTCGCTCTTCCTGCTCAACCTCTGCGAGCAAAACTGAGACACCTGAATTTTTGATTAGCCTCGAAAGTCGCTCTTTTGGATCGCGGACTGAAAGTGGCATATAAGCACATCCTGCCTTGAGGATGCCTAGTAAACCGATTGGAGTAGCCAATCCAGGTTCGACGCAGATACCAATGACATCTCCCGGTCGCTTTCCGATCTCAAATAGCTGCCATGCAAGAGAATTAGCTCTCTGATCAAGATCTCGGTACGTTAGCTGAAGCTCAGAATATTGGACAGCGACTTTATCAGGATCACAACGAACAGAACGCTCAAAACATTCAATAACGTGAGTGAGAGAATGCTCCATACAAAGCGAGAGACGATTAAACAATCACTCAGGTTAAACTGTAAGTGAAAAACAACCAGGCCGAGAAGGGAAAACTCGGCCTGGAGACATTATTTGCAAATCCAGGGAAATTCTTCATTTACAAGATCGATTCAGTGAGTGGAAGCCATCACACTTTCGATCTTCGCCTGAAGGTCTGCGGAAATGTTGTATTTCTTTACAAACTGAGCGAAGACCTCGCTTTGTGAGATTCCTTTGCCCTTGGCAACGAGGACAGCGTCATAGATCTCCGCGACAATCTTGGGGTCGAAGTCAAATTTCGACATGATATTTGTGGCACGAGAAATGGGATTACCCGTCGTGGGGTGGTTTGCTGTGGTAAATGCTTCGTTCAGGAAAGTCATTGATTTTTAGAGAGGGGATTTATCTTGTGACATTCCCAGTCTACACCCCTGGAGGCCTGTGTCAATGGCGTCTCCAGCCGCAACGTTGATGCCCTGGTGGCGGCGATCGGCTCGGATGCAGGCTTGGAGGTGAGCCGCAGGAGCACCCCAGTGATAGCCGGGGCCTCGACGCCCCAAGGCTCATTAAAGTCAGGCCGAACTCAGTCGCAGACCAAGCTCTCGCCAGCCCAAAAGCTCCAAAAAGCCCTTGATATCTTGTGACAGGGGGTCGAGCCCATCGCTGATGGACCAGAACCCATCGAGAGGTAAAGCGTTCAACTGCTGCGCAGAAGGCCGGGCCTACGCCAAGCTCCGGAGAGTTGCCATCACCTGCACGCCGTTGCGCTCTTGGTAGCGGTGCGCACCTGCCTTGAGTTGCGCATCAAGAGGCCAGTGCCACGGCGACTATCAGAAAAGGTGTCCGCTCGTGGCGCTGCTCTCAGCACCAAATAAATCATACTCCATGATGGCGATGCCTCTCTTCGGGTTAGGTGATTGAAAGGCATCATTGGCTACATGGTTGCGAAAGTTTACGCCGAG
>JBKDSV010000218.1:0-4072 GCA_046340795.1 Cyanobacteriota bacterium
CTCCTTAACCGTGCCAGAGGGATCGGCCTTGAGGCTGGCCACCAAATCGGCGGGGATGCGCAAACGCACCCGCAAAACCCGCACCTTGGAACAGACTGAGATGGCAGTCTGGGTCATGGACCGCATGAAAAAAGCCCAGCAACATTACCAGCTGCGGCCCCTCTCCCCCTACCAGCGATGGTCGCCAAACGCATCATTCCCTGCCTTGATGTGGCCGACGGCCGCGTTGTCAAGGGCGTCAACTTTGTCGGGCTGCGCGATGCCGGTGATCCGGTGGAGCTTGCTTGCCGCTACAGCGCCAGCGGAGCCGACGAGCTGGTCTTTCTGGACATCACTGCCAGCCATCAGGGGCGCGACACCTTGGTGGATCTGGTGCGTCGCACAGCGGAAGCGGTCACGATCCCCTTCACTGTGGGGGGGGGCATCAGCAGTGTGGAGGGGATCACCGCCCTGCTGCGGGCTGGCGCCGACAAGGTGAGCCTCAATTCCGCCGCAGTGCGGGACCCCGATCTCGTGCGGCGGGGCGCGCAGCGCTTTGGCTGCCAATGCATTGTGGTGGCCATCGACGCCCGCCGCCGTCAGGGTGGGGTGGGGTGGGACGTGTATGTGAAAGGGGGGCGGCAGAATACGGGCCTCGACGCGGTGGCCTGGGCCAAGGAGGTGAGCGGGCGGGGGGCGGGTGAAATTCTGCTCACCTCCATGGATGGGGATGGCACCCAGGCGGGCTACGACCTGGAGCTCACCCGCACTGTTGTGGAGGCGGTGGAGGTGCCGGTGATCGCTTCGGGAGGGGCGGGAAGCCTCGCCCACATCGCCGAGGCGCTGTGGGCGGGACAGGCTTCGGCAGCCCTGTTGGCCTCCCTGCTGCACGATGGGGTGTTGAGCGTTGAGGCGATCAAGACCGACTTGCTCTGCCGCGGCCTACCCGTGCGTCCCTTGGAAGCGATGCGGCCCGCTGCTTGAGGGGAGTTCTGCAGGGGTGCCCCACGGGCACGGCGCACATCAGGCTCTCGCTGGGCCTCCTCGGCTCCGTAACATCTAGATACGTTCCGTAACCCTTCGACAGGCCTCCCGTGTCTGCTCTTTTCGGCTTGCCCCCACCCCTGACGCGCTGGCTCGCCATCGCCATGGTGGCCGCTGTGGTCGCCCTGGTGGCCTGGGCGCTCCAGCTCATGCAGGCTGCCAGCGATCGGCAGGAGTTTTCCCTCATGCTTGCTGGCTGCATGGTGTGTTCCGCCGCCGTGGGCCTTTCCACGGTGATGGTGCTCACGTTCACCAGTCCCGAGACCTTCGCCCTGCATGGCCCCTCCACCCTGGAGACGTTCAAAGCCAGCGGGGCGGCGGATGCCGGTGCGGATGGGTTCAGCAGCGCCATCCCCTGGCGGGCGCTTCCTCCGCAGGGAGGCTCACCTCTTTGAGCGCCGCTGATCCGGCCGAGGTGCGTGAGCTGTTTGAACAGATCGCTCCTCGCTACGACGCCCTCAACGATCTCCTCAGCGCTGGTCTGCACCGCCACTGGAAGCGAACGTTGGTGTCGGCCTTGCGTCCCGGCGCGGGAGAGCGGTTTGTGGATCTCTGTTGCGGCACTGGCGATCTCACGTTCCTGCTGGCGGAGCGGCTGCGGCCCGGGGGCGAGGTGCTGGGGCTCGACGCGGCGGCGGCACCTCTGGCGCGGGCGCGGCAGCGAGCTGCTCGTCAGCCCTGGCTTCCGGTGCGCTGGATCCAGGGTGATGCCCTTGCCACGGATCTGCCGGCGGGCTGGGCCGATGGCGCGACGATGGCCTACGGGCTGCGCAACCTGGCGGATCCGTCGGCGGGCCTGCGGGAGCTGCGCCGGCTGTTGCGTCCTGGTGGCCGGGCGGCGGTGCTCGATTTCAATCGGCCAGATCCCGCCGATCCCGCAGCGGAGCGTCTCAGCCGGTTTCAGCGCGGTTACCTGCGGCGGGTGGTGGTGCCCGTGGAGGCGGCGGCGGGTTTGGAAGCTCAGTATGCCTATCTGGAAGAGAGCTTGCGCCGGTTTCCCAGCGGACCTGAGCAGGAACGGCTGGCCCGCGACGCCGGCTTTGCCCTGGCCCGCCACCAACCAGTGGCCCTGGGCCTGATGGGACGGCTGGATCTGGTGGCCTGAAGGAAGCTCCTGGCCACCCCGGTAAGGTGACCGGCAGGGATTCCGAGGCCATGCATTTTCAGGACCTCATCGCCACCCTGAGCCGATTCTGGGCCGATCAGGGCTGCCTGATCCTGCAGCCTTACGACACGGAGAAGGGCGCTGGCACGATGAGCCCCCATACCGTGCTTCGAGCCATCGGCCCGGAACCCTGGGCCGTGGCCTATGTGGAGCCCTGTCGCCGCCCGACGGACGGACGCTATGGCGACAATCCCAACCGGGCTCAGCACTATTTTCAATATCAAGTCTTGATCAAGCCCTCCCCTGAGGGCATTCAGGAGACCTACCTGGCTTCCCTGGCGGCCCTGGGCATCAACCAGCGGGAGCACGACATCCGCTTCGTGGAGGACAACTGGGAATCCCCCACCCTTGGCGCCTGGGGAGTGGGCTGGGAGGTGTGGCTCGATGGGATGGAGGTGACGCAATTCACCTATTTCCAGCAGTGTGGTGGCCTCGATTGCCGACCGGTGTCGATTGAGATCACCTATGGCCTGGAACGGCTGGCGATGCATCTGCAGGATGTGGAGAGCATCTGGGAGCTGCGCTGGGATGGGCGACGCAGCTACGGGGACATCTGGTTGCCCTTCGAAAAGGGGCAGTGCACCTACAACTTTGAGGCTTCCAATCCAGAGCGGCTGCAGCGGCTGTTTGCGCTCTACGAAGCGGAGGCCGCCGATCTGGTGGCGGCGGGGCTGCCAGCTCCAGCCCTCGACCATGTGCTCAAGTGCAGCCACACCTTCAATCTGCTGGAGGCCCGGGGCGTGATTTCCGTGACAGAGCGCACCGCCACTATCGCTCGCATCCGCCACCTAGCCCGCCAGGTGGCGGAGGCCTGGCTGGCAGAACGGGAGGCGCTTGGCTTTCCATTACTGGTTCCAGCTGACGCCTCGACGGCGCGGAGCTGAAGCGGCAGGGAGGCCCGCCAGCTCCGATTCAGCCGACAGGACACCCTCAGCGACAGGGCGTCCTCAAAGAAACGGTGCCTGACAACGTCTGGAAACGGGCTGGGGAATCAGCCCGTTTCCAGACGCGCGGAATCAGCCGCGCCGCAGACGCATGGTGGAGGACAGCTGCCGGAGGCGACGGAACGAGCCGAGGATCGCGAGAGGACCGAGCACGGGGAGAGGACCTGGAACCTCCTGAACGTAAGAAATTCCATCAACCAGGACCCCGAGAGAATCGGAATCTCCCGTTGCCGTGAACCTGATCAAGACGCTGGATGTTGAGGGGGTGTAGTCGTAAGAATACGATCCCCATGCCGTGTTTCCCAAACCCACTCCATTTTCCGAGAGCGAGAAAATGGTGTTTCCACTCAAGCTGACATCCAGGGCGTTGGAGAGGGCAGAAGTGCCAGGCCGGGGTGAATAATAAAACGAGAATCGCGATGTGCGACCTGGACTGACAGAAATTTGTTGGGATATGGAAGTATTAGAGGACACGTCCAACTCCGCATATTGAGGGCCTTCTTCTGCAATTGGGGTGAAAATGTTTTTGTGGATTTCAATGCCGTTCGTACCTGTCCAACCTTGAATACTGGTGGGAAAAATACTTGCAGTTGGCGTAGCAGTAGAACTCAGTTCCGGGCGTTCAAAATTACCATTGACCACTAGTGTGCAGTCCCGCAAATGCGCTTTGGTCCCTTCGACGGGTGTCTCGCCGGTGGTCCTTGCTGATGAGGGCATCGAGGCGCACGGACTAAGCCGGGGATGATGCATGAACTTGCGGGACTGCACACTCGGAGTCTGTTGCGCATAGATGTCCATGCGAGGATATCGAGTTAATTCGATCCCAAGACGGAATTATTCCGCGATAAATTGAGCTCCGACTCCACTGAATCCAGATCAAATCTGCTTCCAAAAAAGGATTTCTGGAGAAACTGTTTGATTGGGCCAGCTCAATGAGCTC
>JBKDSV010000219.1:0-2658 GCA_046340795.1 Cyanobacteriota bacterium
GGGCTGCCTCAAGGTCAAGTTGAGGTCCCGCAAATGGAGCTGAAGAACGCGGACCGTCCTGGCTGGGCACAAATGACGACGGGTCTGCCGATGGACAGGCGCCCTGATCCCCAGCTTCCACAGGACTTTTGGTCAGCCCTGATCCGTGCAGGATCCTGCTCTCCAGCTGGAAAATCCCCGATTTCTGCTCGCGGAACAGCTGCTCGCAGCAGAAGCGCTGGCCGTAGCTCCAGACCAGATCCAAGCTGAGATGCAGGTTGCTGACCAGATACCAGGGCTCAGAGGCCTTGATGCCGACGGGCCTGGCCAGGACCAGATTCGCCCGTTGACGGCCGTCCCCCCAGAGCCGTAGATCCCGAAAACCCCGGCAGTGGCCGCGCGGCAGGCGCAGCCGGCGCACCTGACAGCCCATGGGGCGGCGGTGCCATGAATCCAGGTGTCAGCGCACAGCCGCATCACGTAGCGCCAGCGCGACTGTCCCTCAAACCAGCTGAGCAATGCAGCACTGGGGAAGCCGCGATCGGCCAGCAGGGTGATCGCACCGAATCCGGCCAGGAAACGATCGGCCTTCTTTCGCAATGCGATGGCTGCGGCTGCGCTGACACTGGGGGCCTATTGCTGATCTTGCTGGCCAGCCGCGGCAGGCTAAAAGTGATTGTTCGCGGTGTCCTGAAATCATCTAAAAATCGCGAGAACAATTGCTGGAGCTGCTGCTTTGCTGGTCGTCCCACCCCTTGAACGGATACCCGCAGTGAACGATGTCAGGGGCCCCATCTGTCCAATCAAAGGCGGAGCACCACAGCCAGCGCGAGCCAGCCGCCTCAGGGTGTGACAGGCGATCAAGGCCATGCTGAGGATGGCACAGCAAGAGCCTGAACCACCAGGCCTACAACAGGTTGACTCTGCCCTGTGAGGCAGAGGCCATCTCGGCTTGTGAGCTCTTACGCTAGACCGATCGACCACTTGCTCTTGTCAACGCATGTCGAAAAAAAAAGACAACACACCTGACCATTCCGATGGCCACGATTCTTTTGCCAAGGCTCCAGTCAACGCCCCGCTTCAGGGTGGTGGCTCCAGTGCTCCTGAGGTCCATCAGTCTTGCAAGGATCTCCTTGGGGGAGGACACGGGGAGGAGCTGTATCGTCCCTCGCCGATCCTCGATGAGTTGAGCTTCAATTCCGAGGGACGACCACCCAAGCTTGATCGCAAATATTACGAGAAGGAGCTCGGGCGTTTGCAGGTGGAGTTGGTGAAGATGCAGTATTGGATCAAGCATGAGGGTTATCGCCTGCTTGTGCTCTTTGAGGGGCGAGATGCAGCTGGCAAAGGGGGCTCAATCAAGCGCATCACCGAGCCGCTCAATCCACGTGGCTGCAATGTGGTGGCCCTTGGTACGCCAACGGATCGTCAGAAGAGCCAGTGGTATTTCCAACGCTATGTGGAGCACCTGCCAGCAGCAGGGGAGATTGTGCTTTTCGATCGCAGTTGGTATAACCGGGCCGGGGTTGAGAAAGTGATGGGATTTTGTACAGAGCAGCAAGTGCAGGAATTCATGCTTTCCTGTCCGGAATTTGAACGGATGCTTGTGCGCAGCGGCATCACTTTGATCAAATACTGGTTTTCCGTCAGTGACGATGAGCAGGAAGCACGCTTTCGTTCACGCATCAAGGATCCAGCACGACGCTGGAAGCTCAGCCCGATGGATCTCGAATCTCGCGACCGCTGGGTGGAGTTTTCCAAGGCGAAGGATGACATGTTTGCTCATACCAACATCCCCGAGGCTCCTTGGTTTACGGTGGAAGCAGATGACAAGCGACGGGCTCGACTCAACTGCATCCGCCATCTATTGAGCAAGGTGCCCTACGAAGACATGACACCAGAGCCAATCAAACTGCATCCACGCAAAAGCGGTGAACACTACAAACGTCCACCGCTAAGTGAGCAGTTTTTTGTCCCCAATTACTATCCCTTCACCCAGTTCTACTCGTCCTGATCGGCCCCCTTCTCGCCACGGTGCGCATGCCAAGCTCCGGAAAGTTGCCATTGTGGTTACCCCATATTCGATGGACAGGCCTCACGCCACCATAAAGTTTACTCTATCACGTTCTGCTTGGCGTTTCTTAAAGGCAACCGGAGCGGAATAAGCGATGGAGGGACGGAGACATTTTTATTGTAATATCTTTCTATCCACATCCAGATATCATGCAATCGCCGCCCTGGATCGCGGATTAAACCATCTAGAATCTCAAGTTCATTGTTGAGTGTTGCAAAGAAGCTTTCAACAATAACGTTGTCCCAACGAACAAGGATAGATCGCAGCTGACGCGCGATCTATCCTTGTTCGCTAGAAGGTCCGTTCATCGGTAGACATCTCTTCGATGGCCAAGCCTAATAATGTCAATAACCCGCAACTGATCATCTAAGGAGTGGATTATATGATGGCCGCCTTGGCGAATGCGGTAGAGACCTGACCTTCCAGCCAGGGAGGCTGTTGCGCGTAGATGTCCATACGAGTATATCAAGATAATTCGAGGCCAAGACGGAATTATTCCGCGATAAATCGAGCTCCGACTCGACTGGATCTAGGCCAAATCTGCTTCCAAAAAAGGATTTCTGAAGAACCTGTTTGCTTGAGCCAGCTCAATGAGCTCCTCAAGA
>JBKDSV010000220.1:0-2734 GCA_046340795.1 Cyanobacteriota bacterium
CTCCCATCAGCCGCCCGACCAGCACCGTGCCGAACACCACCTCGCTCCGGCCGCAGCTGGCCGCCAGCACCCGCGCGAACGCCAGGTGAAACAGGCTGGCCGGGGTGCCGCCCAGACGCCGGGCCTGGTGGCGGACCACACCACCTTGGAGGTGCTGTTCGAGGAGATCGCCGCGCACCAAGCCGGCCGGTTTGACACATTGCCGCCGCCGCTGCCCTACCGGAACTACATCGCCCAGGCTCGCCTGGGCCAGACGAAGGAGGCCCACACCGCTTTCTTCCAGGAGCTGCTGGGTGAGGTGGATGAGCCCACCGCGCCGTTTGGCCACCTGGAGGTGCGTGGCGATGGAACGGGGATCGAAGAATCCCGGCACCGCCTTGATCCGGACCTGGCCACGCGGCTGCGCTTGCAGGCCCGGCGTCTGGGGGTCACCCCGGCCAGCCTGTTTCACCTGGTGTTCGCGCGGGTGCTGGCGGCGATCTCCGGCCGGAGCGAGGTGGTGTTCGGCACGGTGCTGTTTGGTCGTCTCAAGGGGGGGGAGGGAGCCGACCGGATGCCGGGGCTGTTCATCAACACCCTTCCCGTGCGAATCCAGGCCGGAGAGGAGGGCGTGGAAGCGGCCGTGCAGCGCACCCACCGCACCCTTGCGGGGCTGCTGCGGCATGAGCACGCGCCGCTGGCCCTGGCGCAGCGCTGCAGCGGCGTGGAGGCGCCAACACCCTTGTTCAGCGCCCTGTTCAACTACCGCCACAGCCCGGAGCAAAACGAGGGAGCTGCGATGGCGATCGGGGAGGGGATCAAACTGTTGCAGGCGGAAGAGCGCACCAACTACCCCTTGGCCGTCAGCGTGGATGATCTGGGAGAAGGCTTTTCCCTGACGGCGCAGAGCCTGCCGGAGATCGGCGCAGAGCGTCTGTGTGGCTACTTGGAAACAGCCACCGAAAGCTTGGTCGCCGCCCTGGAGACCGCCCCGGCCACCCGCGTGCGGGGACTTGCCGTGCTGCCGCAAGCCGAGCGCCAGCAGGTGCTGGAGAACTGGAACGCCACGGAGGCCGATTATCCGCATGACCGTTGTGTTCATCAGTTATTTGAGGAGCAGGTAGAGCGAACACCGCAGGCCGTCGCCTTGGTGTTTGACGGGCAGAGCCTCACTTACTCCGAGCTCAACGCCCGCGCCAACCGGCTGGCCCACCTGCTCATCAGCCTGGGGATCGGACCCGATGACCGTGTGGCGATTGCTGTGGAGCGGAGTCTGGAAATGGTGGTGGGCTTGCTCGCCATCCTCAAAGCTGGTGGTGCCTACGTCCCCCTGGATCCGGCCTATCCAGAGGATCGGCTGCTCTTCATGCTGCAAGACAGTGCGCCGGTGGTGCTGTTAGTGCATGGGGCCACGCGAGACCGCTTTGCCTCCCTGGCCGGAACACTGACCACAGTTGATCTCCATGCTGACGCGCCGTTCTGGACAGAGTGGAGCACTGCCAATCCGGATCCAGCCACCTTGGGCCTCACTGGCAATCAACTGGCCTATGTGATCTATACCTCCGGTTCTACAGGTGAGCCAAAAGGAGTACAAATTGAGCATGATAACTTGCTGCATTATGCGCAAGCCGCCAGCAGGTTATTTGGTGTGAATAAAGCGGATCGCTTTCTCCAATTTGCCTCCATTTGCTTTGATCTTTCGGTGGAGGAAATTTTTCCAACCTTGCTTCAAGGCGCAACGTTGGTGCTGAGGAGCAAGTCCTGCATCAACAGCTCGGCGGATTTCCTGGCTTTTTGCCGGGAGCAGCGGCTGACAGTGCTCGATCTACCGACTGCCTTTTGGCACAGTCTGCTGGTTGATCCGGATCTGCTACGGCGTGAATGGCCGAGTTCGGTGCGGTTGGTCGTCATCGGTGGCGAAGCGGTGGCGGTGGAAAGTGTGCGGTGTTGGCTGGCGTTGTTTGGCGATGCTCCGTTGCTGCTGAATACCTATGGGCCAACGGAAATCACCGTCACGGCGACCTGTTGCCCCCTGACGCCAGACAACGTGGACCGGGTTCCCATCGGCAAGCCCCTAGAGAATGTTCGTGCCTATGTGGTCGACGTTGATGGACAATCTCAGCCGATAGGAGTTCCAGGCGAGCTGGTGGTGGCCGGTGCAGGTGTGGCCCGTGGCTACTTGGGACGACCCGAATTGACCGCGGAGAAATTCATCGAACTGGATGTTCTCGATCGTCGTGAACGTGTCTACAAGACCGGCGATCTGGTGCGCTGGCTGCCGGATGGCAACCTGGAGTTTCTTGGCCGGGTTGATTCCCAGGTCAAGATTCGTGGTTTCCGGATCGAGCTGGGCGAAATCGAGGCTGCCCTGATGAGCTGCGACGGGATCCGAGAGGCGCTGGTGCTGGCGCGTGAGGAGGGGCCCGGCGAGAAGCGTCTGGTGGCCTATGTGACCACGGATGCAGCCGCCGAGAGCGCTGACAGGGCCACCGGCAGCGCGGATGCCGCCCCGCTGCCAGCTGTGCTCAAGGCCCATCTGCAGAGTCGCCTGCCGGCATACATGGTGCCGGCCGCGTTTGTAACACTGCACAGCCTGCCTCTGACGCCAAACGGCAAGCTAGACCGCAAGGCCCTGCCAGCGCCTGAGGCGGAGGCCTATGCCACCGGTGCCTACGTCCCACCCGAGGGGCCTGTGGAAGAGTCCCTGGCGGCCATCTGGCGCGAGCTGCTGGGAAGCAAGCGTGTAGGCCGTCAC
>JBKDSV010000221.1:0-79342 GCA_046340795.1 Cyanobacteriota bacterium
CTCCCGATCCTGGTGAGACAACCTGCCACCGCTCTGGCCATCGCGCTGGAGCAGCTGCTGCAGGGCATCTCGATAGCGCAGCAAGTTCTGCTGATTAACAACATAGGGTTGCAATACATCAGCCTCGATTTGTGCCGCCAGATCAGGTTGCAAACCGAGTTCGCTTCTGTAATCTTCCAAAATTATGCGGTACACATCGGAAATAACGCCGTCGCGTTTTTCCGCCAGCTCCTGCACTTTCTGCCGATAACTATCGCTGGGATCCCGGCGCACCCGGCACACCCGAATGCGATGGCCCTTCTGCGTATGCACAAACTGGGGCGTCATCGTTGGCTCCACTTCGCGTACGCGAGATTCCACGTAGGAATGCAAATCTTCCACATCCAGCCAGTCAGGATGTTGACGAGCCGCCGCTCCTGTTTGGATGGCCTCCACCAGAAAACGGGTGTACAGCGACAGGCCGTCGCCACTCTCGGGCGCGCGCGAGGGCTCGGTCGCATCAGAAGACGACAACACCGCCCGGCCCTTGCCGCCCAGCAGCTCCTCGATCGCCAGCGCTCCCAGGCCCTTCAAAGCCATCCCATCCGCAAAGCCACCACTGAAACAGCAATCCAGGATCACCACCTGACGCTGGGAGTTGCTGCGGTCCATGTAGTCGCGCACCTGTCTGGCAGGGAGCGTGGTAGCCCGTTGAACGCCAGAACGCCCGTCGGGCCACAAGCAACTCTGGCAGGTGCTGAGGAGAAGTTGCCGATCCCCCTCGCGAAAACCATGGCCTGAAAAATACAACAGCAGCAGATCATCTGATTGTTTATTGGCATAAAAATCCTCGATCGCTGCTTCCAGCTCCAGGCGGGCGGGATCCAGCAACAGCCGCAACTGCTGCGGTGGAATCTCCCCCAGCTGTGGATCTGCCAACACCTTCTGCAAGGCCTCCACGTCCAAGCGGGCACTGGGGAGGGACGGCACCCCTTCCCCATAGGTGCTGACGCCAATCAACAGCGCGTGCCTGCTCGCCATCTCAATCATCCATCGTGGCTGGGGGACGGCTGCTGGCCAAGGCTCGCGAACGGAGAAAAACCTGTCAGGGACAGGCTAATGCCTGGACAAGCGCTTGCCGGAGCCAATGGCAGGCGAGCCGCAACGCACGCCCTGAAAGCAGAGATTCAGTCCAAGTCGGCCAGGCGCTTGCGGGCCAGCTGCGCCTGGGCCCGAGCCTCCGCCAGGTTGGCCTTGCACTCGGCCACCACCGCCGGCGGCGCTTTGCCGGCGAAGTTGGGATTGGCCAGGCGAGCCGCCAAACCGGCAAGCTCCTTCTCCGCCCGGGCGAGATCCTTGCTCAAACGCCCCCGCAAGGCCTCCAGATCCACCCAGCCCTCAATCGGCAACACCACTTGCAGCTCGCCGCAGACAGCAGCCAACGCCCGTTCATGGCCGCCCTCAGCTGACGCCGCAGCCCGCTCCGGACTCCAAACCGCCACCGATGCGGCACGGGTCAGGGCCGTGATGTCCGCCGTGGCTTGCTCCAGCAGGGAGGCCAGGGCGGGCCGACCGGTGATGAAACGCACGGGAGCCGGCTGGGCGGGCTTCAAACCAGCCACCGCCCGCAGGTTGCGCACCACGCGGATCGCCTCGATCAGCGTGGCAAAGGTCGCCTCCAGGTCGTCATCCAAGGCCGCCTCGTCGACCGGCGGCCAGGCCGAAAGGGCCAGAAAGGTGTCGGCGGGAGCGCCGGAGAGCCCGTGCCAGAGATCCTCGCTGTGATGGGGCAACAGGGGATGAAGCAAGACCAGCAGCTCGCTGAGCACCTTGGCGAGCACTTGACGGGCCGTGCGCTGATCCGCCAACGCCGCCGCCCGGGCCGCTCCCTCCAGCTCCGCCGACACCTGCAGACGTCGCTTGATCAGTTCGACATACCAGTCGCACACCTCGTTCCAGGCGAATTCATAGAGCCCCTTGGCCGCCTCGCCGAGGGCATAGGCGTCGTAGCGCTGCGCCGTTTCGCGGCTGACGCGGGCCAGGCGCGAGAGGATCCAGCGATCGGCCAGTTGCAACGGACGGCCCTCCAAGTCGAGCGTCGCCGGCTCGGGATCGCCGAGACTGGCGACTGTTTCGCCGCCCAGGTTCATCAGGGCGAAACGGGTGGCGTTGAAGAGCTTGTTGGCGAAGTTGCGCGCGGCCTCCACCGTGGCGGAGGTGTCGCTGCTGCGGTCGTAGTCGAGGCGAATGTCCTGCCCGGCTCCCGCCACCTCCCGCACCAGAGCGAAGCGCAGCGCATCCGCGCCATAGCGCTCGATCAGCAACAACGGATCAATGCCGTTGTCCGCTGATTTGCTCATCTTGCGGTTGAGCTCATCACGCACCAAGCCGTGGATGTAGACGTCCTGGAACGGTGGTCCGGCCTCCGGCAGGAAGGCGCCCGCCAGCATCGTCATCCGCGCCACCCAGAAAAAGATGATGTCGAATCCCGTCACCAACACGCTGGTGGGATACCAGGTGGCCAGATCCGCTGGCGGGGCGCTCGCCTCCCCCTCGCCCCCGGGCCAACCCAGGCTGGAGAAGGGCCAGAGACCACTGGAAAACCAGGTGTCGAGCACGTCGGGATCTTGCTCCAGCTGCAGCTCCCGAGCCCCTGCCCGATCGGTCGCGGCAAAGGCTTCCATTGCCTTGCGCTGAGCCTCAGCCGCGTCACGGGCCACCACGAAGGGCGTGGCATCTGTGATGACACCACCGGTTTCGCTGACCACAATCCAGGCGGGGATGCGATGTCCCCACCAGAGTTGACGACTGATGCACCAATCGCGGATGTCGGTGAGCCAATCGCGGTAAACCTTGCTCCAGCGCTCCGGCACAAAACGCGGCTCGCCGCGCTCCAGCGCCTCGCGGCAACGGGCCGCCAAGGGCTCGGCGCGCACAAACCACTGGGTGGAAAGCAGGGGCTCCACCGGCACCTTGCCCCGATCGGAGAAGGGCACGCTGTGGCGATGGGGTTCGGTTTTGACCAGCAACCCCTCCGCTTCCATTGCCGCCACCACCGCCTCCCGAGCCGCGAAACGCTCCAACCCGGCGAAGGGTCCCGCCGCGGCGTTCATCGTGCCGTCCTTGGCCATCACGGTGAGCAGTGGCAGGCCATGGCGCTGGCCGATGGCGAAGTCATTCGGATCATGGGCGGGGGTGACCTTCACACAGCCCGTGCCGAAGGCTGGATCCACATGAACATCGGCCACGATCGGGATGCGCCGCCCCACCAGCGGCAGGTCAACCGTGCGCCCCACCAGATGGGCGTAGCGCGGGTCGTCGGGATGGACGGCCACGCCGGTGTCGCCGAGCATCGTTTCCGGCCGCGTGGTGGCCACCACCAGGTGATCCGGGGCCCCGCTGGCAGCCGTGGCGCTGGCGCCAGCCAGAGGAGTGAGGGGATAGCGCAGATGCCAGAGATGACCCTCCACCTCCCTCATCTCCACCTCCAGATCGCTCACCGCCGAACCGGAGGCAGGGCACCAATTGACAAGATATTCGCCCCGATAGATCAAGCCCTGCTCATGGAGCCGCACAAAGGCCTCCACCACCGCCCGGTTCAGACCCGGATCCAGGGTGAAGCGTTCGCGCCGCCAATCGACGGAATAGCCCAGGCGGCGCAGTTGAGCGACGATCGTGCCGCCACTTTCGGCCTTCCAGGCCCAGGCCCGCTCCAAAAAGGCGTCACGACCGAGGTCCTCCTTGCGGCCGCCTTCCGCCTGAATCCGCTTCTCCAGGAGGGTCTGCACGGCGATCGAGGCGTGATCCGTGCCGGGCAGGCAGAGCACGTTTTTGCCCCGCAGGCGCTGAAAGCGCACGATGGTGTCGATCAAGGCCGTGTTGAAGGCATGGCCCATGTGCAGGCTGCCCGTGACGTTGGGCGGTGGGATCACCACGGAGAAGGGCGCTTTGGCCTCGGGTCCGAGGGAAGCCGCTGGATCCGGGTGAAAGGCGCCGGTCTGTTCCCAGGCGGCCTGCCAGCGGGCCTCCGTGCCGGCCGGATCGTATGTCTTGGGCAGGGGCGCCTCAGGCGGCGGCGGGGCGCTGGAAAGGGCTGGGCTGAAGGCCTCAGTCACTGCGGGCAAGGAAGAATCGCCCCATGGTCGCAAAAAAGAGCGCCACGCCCGTCGGCAGAGCCGCGGCGAGAGGGCCGCCGACGGGCGTGGCGCGGAACGGGAAAGCCAGCCCGGCCGGGCACCTGGCAGGTCTGCGATTCCGGTACCTTGGGCCTCAAAGGTTTTGCCCTTGATTGGCATGGTTTTGCTCGACGCGCTTGGCTACGCGGCCGCCACGCTCACCACCGTGAGCTTTTTACCCCAGGCGGCCAAAACCTTGCGCAGCGGCGACACCGCCGCCATTTCCCTGCGCATGTATCTGCTGTTCACCAGCGGCGTTGCCCTCTGGGGGCTATACGGGGTCTTGCGGGGGGATGGGCCCCTGATCGTGGCCAATGCCATCACCCTGGTGAGCGCCGGACTGATCCTGCGCAGCAAGCTGCGGGCGGTGTTGGCGGGGAAGACCTGAGATGGGCGCGCGACAGCGGGGCGGTCAGGGCTCCAAGGCCTCCGATCCACCCTCCTCCCAGCCGGCCGCGAAGGCTGACGAGCGGGAGGAGAGCCTGGAACAGCAGCTGGTGGAGAAGCTGCGTCGCATTGAAGCTCTGCATGCCCGTCCGGGAAGCGAGGGGGAACGGCAGGCGGCGGAGCGGGCTCGGGAACGCATCCAGACGCGCCTGAAACAACTGGAGGCGGAGGAGCCGCCAGAGGAATTTCGCTTCACCCTCGCCGACCAGTGGTCACGCCATTTGTTTGTGGCGTTGCTGCGGCGCTACGGGGTGCGTCCTTACCGCTACCGAGGGCAGCGTCACACCACAGTGATGGCCCGCCTGAGCCGCGCCTTTGTCAACGAGACGCTCTGGCCAGAATTTCAGGAGCTGCAACGGAGCCTGGCGGCCTACTTCGACGCCCTCACCGACCGGGTGATCGAGCAGGCGCTGGAGGTGACGTCCGGTGAGGCGGAGGAGCAGGGCGAGGAGTCCACTGCCGCGCCCCGCCTGGAACCAAGGGATCATCAGCGATCCCTGCTCTGAAGCCGCCGCCGCCAGAGCCCTTCCGGCGCAACAGGGAATCGCGGCCGGTGTCAGAAGGCCGCCGAGGCTGCCGTCACCGGCCGCTCAGGGCGATGCGACGCCTGAGCTTGCGACTGAAGGCAAAGGCGGAGGCCGCTCCCAGCACCGGCAAGGGGCCGGGCACGCGATAGGAAATCGATAAGCTGTCGATTCCCCAGCCCTCATCCCAGACCGCGGGCGGCACGGGCTGGGCCGGCCCGCTCCCCCCGGGAGGCCAGGTGACATCGGCGCTGTAGCCCGATCCGTATCCCATGATTTCCAGCTTGAGGGTGGAGCCGGTGTGGGGGATGGTCAGAGCAGGGGCCGCGCCCATGTCGACGAGTGTGTCGAGATAGACATAGTTACTGCTGGCAGATACAATATGGCCCAATACAGTGCCGCCAGCATAATATTGAACAGTCCCGATAGCATTATTTGTTGTTAAATCCATCAAAATCGGATCGGGGTTATTGTCGATCACGATCTTCAGGTAGTCCGGGTAGGGAGGATTATAGCCATCAGTGGAATCCCAGGACCCCAAAAAGCCAAGAATAAAATTGATATCAACTTGATCGTGTGCTGGTAGGTTGCTCAGTTCCAACACCGTGGATTGCAAGGTTTGGTTGGCGAAGTAATTGTCCTTCCATGTTGGCCAAGCAATGTTGGAGACAGCCGTTTGATAGGGAAACACGCCATTGGTTAGAGGCGTGGTCAATACCGCGGTGGGTTCCAGATAGGCTGGGTTGTCAAAATCATTGCTGTAAAGCAGCGCGGCACTGGCCGACTGAGCTGTAAAGAGAGCCAGCGAAGCTGAAAGCAGACCGGCCCTGGACAGGCCAGCCCGAATAAGCGAGAAAAGCATGGAAAAAAGCCGTGAGGTAAGATCTTTATTGTTGTACCCAGAAAAGCCAAGCCTGTCAGCAAATATGTCGAAATATAACGCCAATGACTGTGCTTTTCGCAACATCGATTTCCATCTGACGGCAAGCCGTCTGGAGGTGGTTCAGCCGGTTCAGTGCGGCATATTGGCCACCCCGCCGCTCGCCGCCGCGGGCCTGCCGCCGTGGCTCCACTCCTCTGGCAGCTCTTGCGCCGCCAGGGGTTGACGCTGGCGAAAATTGGCCCGGCCCACATAGCGGCGCAGCCTGGGCCGCTGCCGCCACCAGGCCTCGGCCCGCTGCCCATACTCCTCCTGGCGCATCAGATCCGGAGGGTGGGTGCGGCTGAAATCGCCGAGCGGATCGAACCGGGCACGGCCCCGATCCCCTGCCGCAGACATCTCGCCACTGGCTCGGTTCAGGGAGGCGAAGCCGCGAGCTAGGCCGGCAGGGTCATAGCGGCTGGCGAGCAACAGGGCGAAGGCGTAGTCGTCAGCCTCATGTTCAGCCGCCTTGCTGTAGGTGTTTTGCAGCAAGACATGCAGCGCCGCATCGGCCAGGCTTCCCAGGGGTTCCTCACCTGTGCGCCGGGCCAGGAGCTGGAAGCGCACCACATCAAAGGTGTGGGACAGCTCAATGTGACCAATCTCGTGGGCCAGCACGGCCACCAGTTCCGATTCCGAACCCAGAACCTCCAGCAGCTCCTTGCACACCAGAATCACGCCGCCCGGCAGGGCCATGGCGTTCGCGCCACCGCAGCGACCGAGCAGGTAGGCCCGGTAGGGGAAGGGCCGACGGGTGTGGCGACGCAGGGCGGGCAGGAGGCGATCGAGGTAGCGCTGGTCCGGGTCCGCTGGATTCACCCGGGCCTCATAGCGCTGCCGCAGGCTGTCGCCCAGGACCCGCTCATCAAGGCTGTCGACGGGCACCACGCGGCTGGCCAGGCGATCCACCAGATGCACCGGCGTGCCGAGGAGTTGGAAGGGAAGGGCGAGCGATGGGGCAAGGGAATCAGCGGGCCGTCCGCGGCTCAGCGCCACGAGCAGCCCCGTCCCCATCGCCAGCAGCAGGGCCAGCGCCACCCGGCGGCCACGACCCGCCTCAGGGCCGGGATCACAGGGGCCGGGCGCAGGAGGGGGGGTCATTCGAAACGGCTCCGGAAACGGTTGGCGAGGGCATTCATCGCCAACATCAGCAGCCCCACGCCGATGAACACCAGCCCCCGCAGGCCCAGATCCGCCTGGGCCATGTCAATCGCCAACAGTCGCAGAAGGCAGGCCCCCATCCCCAGCAGGGCCAGATGGCGAAAGGGACGCTCCCGCAAAACGGCGCTCAGCCCATAGATCACCAGGGCCTGGGCGGTCCAGAGCAGGGTGAGAAGCGCGTGGTCGTAACGGACACCGAGATAGAGCGCCACCGCCACAAACATCGGGTAATAGAGCCAGGCGTTGCGGTGGTTGGCGACGCGTTTGCCGAGCCAGGCCAACACCGCCAGACCACCCGGCTGGCGCAGTCCCTCCAGGTCGAGCCAGCGGTGGGAGGCCACCACGTATCCCGTCTGCAGCGCGATCGTCAGCAGGCCGATCGAATGGGGTTGGGCCAACCACTGCGGCGACGGAGACGCCAGGGTGCTGAGCATGGCCACCAAGGTGGCCACCGCCAGCCAGTAGAGAAGCACGGAATAGAGCTGCAGGCGAACGGGAAACAGGCGGCGCAAAGGCGGACAAAGCAAGGCCAGAGCGAGCAGCGACCAGGCCAGCGGTCGCCACAGCACGGCCATCTCCGTGAGGATGGTCAGGATGACGCCCACCAGGGCCACCTCCACAAAGCAGGGCTGAATCACCTGCCACAGTCTCTGCCGGGCCAGGCCCGGACGCGCGGGGAAAAATGCCCAGTAGAGAACCACGGCGATGGCGAAGAGCTCCATCAGCAACCGCCCCCGCAAACTGAGCACGCCCAGGCTGAAGACAGCCGGGCTTTGGTTGATCAGCAGCAGGTAGGAGCCGGCGAAAGCCACCAGGTAGCCGATCCCCAACGCCAGACTGTGGCGCGCCTCGGCGTCGCTCTGGCGGTTGGCGACCTCCAGGGCCAGCGGAGCCGCCATCAACCAGGCCACACCCGGCAGCTGGGGCGCGATCGGTTCGAGCAGCAGCCAGGCCGCCAGGGCGACATTGAGGCCCAGCAGGTCGAGGCCGAGCAGCCGCGGCGGACTCGCCGGCGAGCCTCGGAGCAGGATCAGCGCCAGCCCCGCCAGGGAGGTCAGATGGAGCAGCGCCAGCGGGGGCGCGAGGGGATGGCGCAGCAGCAGCCAGCTCCAGTCGCTGACATGCAGCAGCCCGATGGCGATGGCGGTTCCAGCCAGCAGGCCGGGCGGCCGCTGGCGCCTGGCCAGCCACAGCAGGCCAGCCATCAACACCAGGGCCAGCAGGGGCCGGGTGGTCGGAGCGGGGGCGACGACGACCGTGACCAAGGCCAGGGCAGGGGCCAGAGTGCCCAACAGCGACGGCAATGGCAGCGCCACAGCGCGGCGGTGCAAGAGGCACTGCGCCGCGGTGGTGAGCACGGTGCCGCCGCTCAACACGACGATGGTTTGGCGGGGCACTACCGCGACCGACGCCAGCCCCGCTGGCCCCTGAACGAGTCCCTCCAGCCCCTGGCCCAGGCCGACCAGCGCGAGCAGCAGACCGGCCAGGGCGGTGAGTCCCCAGCCGAGGCGAAGGATTGTGGCGTCGCCTTCCGCCAGACCGAGGCCGAGGAAGAACACGCACTCGATCTGCACCAGGAAGAGCAGCAGGGCCCCATTCGCGAGAAGCGGCTGCAAACTGACGACCGCCGCCAGGGCGAACGACTGGGCCACCAGCCCATTGCAGAGCTGGAGCCAGCGCCAGCCCCGGCGGCGCGCCCGGCGCGCCAGGGCCCACAGCAGTAGCGCGGCGGAGACAAGGGCAAGCGCCCGGGTTGCGGCCTGCTGGGGATAGAGCAGCAGGGCCAGGGCCAAGGCGCCCCAGCCGCTCAGCTGCAGGGCCAGGGGAAGGCTCCGCAAGCGATCGGGCACCAGCGGCGCGCGTTGCCGCAGCAACGCGGACCCACCGAACACAAGCACCGCCGCCAGGGCTGCCCCGCCACGCAGCGCGCCTTCGCCTTCCAGGAGCGTCTGGCAGCGCAGAAACCAGGAGGCGTGATAGATGGCGTAGGCCCAGGTGACGATCAGGTGGTGACGCTCGAAACTGCGCCCCGACGGCAACCCGTAACCCACCAGGGCCACGGAGCTGGCAACCGCCAGGGAGAGGCCGCCCTGGGGGATGATCAGCAGCGGCACCAGGTTGACCACCACGTGCAGGGAGGCGATGGTCTGGGTGCGGGCGATGGCGGCCAGGGCCAGGTTCCCCGACATGCCGAGGAGCATCAGCGCCAGGGCGGCGCCGGGATCGTCGAGCCAGCGCAGCCCCACCAGGGGAAGGCCCCCGGAGGCGGGGCCGGCGACGAGAAACAGGGCGCCACCGCCGCTGCGCATCCAGGCGGTGAGCTCCTGCCAGGGCTCACGGCGCCCGACGGCGGTGCTCGCAGGCAGCGCCAACAGGCCAGCCGTCATGGAAACGAGCAGGAAGCGCGGGAAGGGCCCCAGGCGCAAGGCGACGTTGATCGCGAGGAAGGTGACGCCCGCCACCAGCACCAACACGCCCAGGATGCCGCTCCAGTGTTCACTGAAGAGACGTTCCAGCTGGCGCCAGGAGGGCAGGGCGCCGCCCGGTCGCGGCGGAGCAGGACGGGGCGGTGGAGCAGGACGGGGCGGTGGGGGTGGCGGAAGCGGGTGGGAGACGGGCGGGGGGCCGCTGGCCGCCGACCCGGCGCGGAGGGGAGCTGGAGCGGCTGGAGCGGCAGGCCGAGCGGCGGGGACGGATGGGGAGGGTGTGGCCTGGGTGGGGGGTTCGGGGAGATGGCGCGTGGGAGGCGATGCCGGGCCCAACCGCGTCTCCAAGGTTTCGATCCACACCGCCTGGGCGCGATGGAGTTTGTTGAGGATGCCCAGGCTGCGCTCCAGCGCCTCAAGACGCCTCCGCTGCTGGAGCACCTGGAACCACAGAAGGAGCAAGACGACGGCCAGAAGCAGGTCGAGCATTCAGAGCGGTGAGCGGAATGGGAACGGAGCGAGGAAAAGGGCTCCTGCTGAACTCTCCGGCGCGGGAGTCCTCCCCTTCTGGCTTACCAGCATCCGAGGCTCGCGAGCTCTCCTCAAGACCGATCGTTGCAAGGCGCCATCCCGCGCAGAGCCCGCAGAAGAACACCACCTGCGCGGAGACGTCTTCCCCCGCGCAGATGGCTCTTGCAGCCACGCCCGCAAGGCGCGTGGCCTGTCAGACGGACGCCAGCACGGGAACGCTGAGCACTTGAGGCCTGAGATGGGCGCCATCCGGCAGCCCAGGCGCATGGAGCGCCGCTTCCCGGGCAGGACCCAGGAGAAGATCGGTGGCTGCTTGATCCAGGGAGGCGGCCCTGGCCGCTGTGAAACGGCCCTTGGCGTTGGGGGACGCGGTGGTGTATCCCATTACCCCCTTCAAGCCATTGGCCGTCACCGTGCAGGTGTAAACCAAGCCCGGGGCGTTGGTGAAGGTCCAGATCGCTGTATCGTCGATTTGAATCCAGCGGCCACCGCCATTGGCATACGACCAGGTGCCATCGTTTTTGAAGGTCCAGTTGCCCGCGGAGACATAGTTGTCATAGGGCTCCCAGTCCACCATGCCACCCCAGGTGCCGATGAGGCTCTTGCCGCCAAGACGGTTGTGGGAGTGAATCGTCATGCCCGCCGCCTGCTTGCGCAGCAGGAGACGCTGCAGGTTGTAGCCAAATACCGGTGAGTCACTCTTGTGCGCAGTGTAGGCATCGCGCAGGGCTTTTTCAGCTGTCTCCAGGGTGAACCCATCGGCCAACTTGACGATGTATGACCAGATGACCTGCTTCAGAGTCTTGAACAAGGCCGCATTGGGATCGGTGAAGACATACACCGGCTCTGTATAGCCCAGCCAGGAATACGTACCCTTGCTGATGGCTGTTTGTCCCAAGCCATTATTGGCATTGGTCGAACAGGCAAAGGTGTAAACGTGCAGCCCTTTGCCAAGGCTTTGCACATTGGCCGTCGTAATCACCGGCGTGACTTGATTATTCAGCTCACCGAAAAAGGTTGTCGGATTGCCGTGGTCGAGGGCAATGACAAGCTTTGTGGTGCGAATCGGAGGGGTGTTCAACCAGTACTGGACATTGGCAGGGGAAGCCGCAGCATCAGCAAGGTCGGTCACCGTGTGGCCCTTGCTCTGCAAGTAAGCCAGCAACCCCTCACCAATGTGGTAGGTGCCAAAGGTGGCCGCATCGCAGTTGTTGCGGATGATGAGAATGTCAGCCATTTCAGAGCCCTCCGACCCAAGATTCAAGTTGATTGAGTTCAGCCTGCACCGTCTCGCTGAGGACGGCAGTGCCAGCCAGACTGGCTTGCAGGCTGTTGAGAAGACCGCGAACGGTGTACTGCTGTCCCGTGGACACATTCATGAACGGTGTGTCCGCAGAATCGGGATGTGTCTGCACCCAAGCCTCAAGCTTGGTCATCATTTCATCATCTAACATGTGTCCTCCTAAGGCATCAGTTGCGAATCGAGGATTGATGGCCTTTGGAACCATCAAGTTCATACATACGCCCAGCACAAGCCAGAGAACATGTCTGATGCACATTTGCAGCAATCTATCTCCACCGCCCTTCATTGAGAGCATTTCTGATGACATTTTGTTTGCTCCTCTTGCCAAATTCCCTACCCATGGGAGCAGAATGGTTGCCGCCCTTCTCCCAAGGCACCGTCAGGACAGGCTCAGCGGTTTGGGCAGCGGTGCCCCTGCCTTTGCCGCAACCCGTTCAAATCAGATGAACGATGCCGGGGCGGGTCATGCCTCAGGCCGGGATGGCCTCCGCCGTGACCACCGGCCCCCACCACGCCAGAGGCGGCAGCGGCTCTTGCTGGCCGGCCCGTGCGCAGCTCCGTAGGTTTCGAGGCACTCCCTTCGAGGCACTTCCCAGGTGTCTGACCCGTTTCATGCCAGCCCTCCGCCAACGCTTCCGCGCCGTCCCCCTTGCCGCCCTGGCCCTCCTCGCCAGCAGCGCCAACCTCCCGGCCCCGGCCGCCGACGCCATCCCCTTGCGCTTGGTCGCCATCAACGATTTCCATGGCAACCTGGAGGAAGCCAACCTCCACCTGCTCTGGCCCGCCACCCCTTCCGCAGGCTCCACGACTGCCGCCATCTCCACCAGGCTTCCCGTTGGCGGCGCCGCGGCCCTCGCCGCTCTGGTGCAAAGTCTGCGCCAGGAGGTGCCCCACAGCCTGGTGATCAGCAGCGGTGACCTGTTCGGCGCCTCACCGCTGATCTCCTCGCTCTTGCAGGACGAACCCAGCATCGCCATCGCCAACCACATCGGCGTGGAGCTCGCCAGCCCGGGCAACCATGAATTCGACGCCGGCCAGATCCACTATCTCCGCTTGCTGCAAGGTGGTTGCGCCGCTCCGAGCCCCCACGACCACAAGACCAGTTGCGCCCTCGGCCCCCACACTCCGGCCCGCTTCCAAACCATCGCCGCCAACATCGAAACGAGCCGCGGCGCCCCCCTGTTTCCCGCCACCGCGATCCGCACCTTCGCTGGGGTGAGGGTGGGCTTCATCGGCGCGGTGACCAAAACCACACCGGCCCTCGTCCTCCCCGGGGCCATCCAAGGACTGCGCTTCACCGATGAGGTCGACCGCATCAATCAAGCCGCGGCCTCTCTGCAGCGCCTGGGAGTGCAGGCGATCGTCGCGGTGATCCATGAGGGCGGTGAAACCGGCGAGCCGGGCCAACCGCTCGACTGGAACAACCCCTCCTGCCCCAAGGCCCGCGGGCGGATCTTTGCCATCGCGCGGCAACTCTCAGCAGCGATTGATGTGATCTTCTCCGCCCACACCCACCAGGGCTACAACTGCCTCCTTGACGGTCGCCCCATCCTGCAGGCCACCGCCTATGGCCGGGGCGTCTCCGTGGTGGATCTGGTCTTGGACCCGCGCAGCGGCGACGTCGACCGCAGCCGCACCAGCAGCCGCAACCTGCCCGTGCTCAACAGCCGCACAGAGCCCTCCCTGCGCCAAGCCGTCCTGAGCGCTGAACCAGCTCCCTGGCGCAGGGCGCTGGAACGCGCCAGACCGGAGGCCCGCCTGGCCGCCCAGGTGGCCGCCTACGCCCGCGTGGTGGCCCCCATGGCCCAGCGCGAGGTGGGGTGGATCCGCGGCAGCTTCGAGCGCGGCGGCCCCGCGGATTCCTCCGCCGGACGCCTCATTGCCGATGCCCATCTTGCCGCCACCCGGGCCCCGGCCGCAGGTGGCGCCCAGGTCGCCCTCGTCAATCCCGGCAGCATTCGCTCCGATCTGCCCTGCCACACCACTCCAGCCTGCCCGATCACCTACGGCGACATCGTCGCCATGCAGCCGTTCGCAGACTCCCTCGTTGTGCTCAGTCTCAGCGGTGCGCAGCTCAAGCAGCTGCTCGAAAGCCAGCAGCCGCCGGAGCGCGCCCAACCCACCCTGCTCATCCCCTCCGCCAGCCTGCGTTACGACTGGGCGACCAAGGCCCCCTTCGGCCAGCGGGTGCAACACTTGCGCCTCAACGGCCGACCCCTCCAAGCCAGCCAGAGCGTGCGCCTCGTCGTCAACAGCTTCCTGGCCCAAGGCGGCGATGGCTTCACGCTCTTCCTGCAAGGCCGCGATCGTGTCAGCGGACCGGGCGATGTCCAGGCCCTCGAAGCGACCCTGAAGGGCAAACCCGCGCCTGATCCACAGCCCCGCATCACCCTGTTGGAGTGATCGGAGACTCTCAAGCCGCACGTTCCGAGCAGCAGGCTCCCCCAGCGCTGAGCTGAGCCGACAATCAAGTCCGTCAAGGTGTGACATCATTCCCCACCAGCCTCAGAGCCTGGCGGCAACCGGAGGCTCAAGCTAGAGAAGGGAAGGAAGGTCCCATCGCAAATCGCAGGTCATGGGTGTTCGCGCACCGAGTTTGGCAGAGCATTTCGCGGCGGGCGGGCCGAAGCGCATCCTGACGCTGGATGGGGGAGGGGTGCGCGGCCTGCTCAGCCTGGGCTTCCTGGGCCGGATCGAAACACTTCTGCGAGAACGGCACGGCAATGATCCCGCTTTTCGACTCAGCCACTACTTTGACTTGATCGCCGGCACGTCCACCGGATCGATCCTTGCCGCGCTCCTCGCCCGGGGAGAGAGTGTGGAGCAGGTGACTCAGCTCTATCTGGAGCTGGCGGACAAGGTCTTCGCCCAGCGCTGGTGGGATCCGCGCAGCGGCCTGCTGCGGCCTCGTTATAACCCCCAGGCTCTGGCCAATGTTTTGCGCGGTCGATTCGGTTCCGAATGCCGTATCGGTGATCCAGAGCTCCTGCGCACCGGTCTGCTGGTGATGTGCAAGCGCATTGACAGCGGCAGTCCCTGGCCGATCAGCAACAACCCGAAGGGCCACTACTTTCTCCCCGATCCCACTGAACGGGTGATTGCCAACCGCGATTACAGACTCTGGCAAGTGGTGCGGGCCTCAACCGCCGCACCCACTTTCTTCAACGCAGAAGAGATCAGTATTTCCTCCCCACTCAACGCCAATCAAAAACCACTGATCGGTCAATTCATCGATGGCGGTGTCAGTCCACATAATAACCCAGCCTTGCAGGCTTATTGGCTGGCTACGTTGAAAGGATTTGGCTTGCAGTGGCCAGCAGGAAAGGATCAATTGCTGATCATATCTGTTGGCACAGGCCGTACACCTGTCAATCGCAAACCCGGATGGATCGCCGCACTGCAGGGGGTTACAGCGCTGAGAAGCTTAATGGACGATTGCGCATCCTTGGTGGAAAGCCTGATGCAAGGCTTAGGCTATTGCCTGAACGAACCACGCCTGATTGATTCAGAACTTTGCCGTCTCAGCCCCCATGAAATGACCTCCTCGCCGCGCTTCAGCTATGCCCGTTATGACGTGAAAATTTTTCATGATCCCACGCCAGTGGATGGACAAAATGATGAGGAGTATCTGAAGATGCTGGGATTGAGCGAAGCGCAACTGGTGGACATGCAAAAGATGGACAATGCCAAGCCCAAGCTTGAGCTGCTAGAATTGGGACGTGTTGCAGCAGACGACAAGGTCTTGGCTGATCATTTCCCACCAGCGTTTGACATGGCTGTGACCTCTGATCAGGTTGAATCTTTCAAGCAAGCAGGGGCGCCAGCCCAGACAACCACTACACCCCAATCCCCACCAGTAACCACATCCACAGAGCAACCGCAGCTGCTGGGGGAGGTAAAAACCTATCGTCAACGTGAAGGCACGCAAGTCACTGCCATTCGCCTGAATCTCGAAGTGGAGTCATTCACTTATCACAAATGGGGTGGTCTACAAACCTGCAAAGCTGGAGACTGGATCGTGGAACGAGAGGGCAGCGTGCACACCGTAGCCGCTGAAAGCTTCGCCCGCACATACAAACAAATCGGACCCGCCACCTATATCAAGCAAGCCAGTGTTTGGGCCGCACCAGCCGGCAGGGATGGGGTGATCAAAACCAAGGAAGGGGGAACCCACTATCAACAAGGCGATTATCTGGTCTGGAATGACCCTGAGCGCAAGGATGGCTATGCGATTTCCAAGGATATTTTTGAATCTCTTTATGAATCCGTTTCCCCTGATGAACAGGCTGATTGACTGCATGGAATGATCCATCCTGATTGCGCCTAATCAGGCTTCGGCAAACTCCTCAGCGGCGTCTGCGAGAGCGTGGATGTCCCAGCTGGCTCAACGGGAAGCTCCCGCTGGCGACCGGTTGTCCAGAGCTTCCCTAAGGTATGCGTTCACAGGGCGAGATGCCCTGCCACGCCCATCCAGCCCTGCTTGCTTCTCGCAAGCGGCGCCTTCCGTCAAGCTTCTGGCTGATGGAGCTGATCGAGCGGAGTGGGGTTGGCCACGCTTCAGGCACCTGATGGGCCAGTGCCTCCCCCACTGTGGCCACTGCAGACCAGGTCAAAGCTCTCATCCGGTGCCAGGCCGAGGGCGATGACGCGCGTTTTTACGCGGCGGCCATTCCAGTTGGGGCACAGGCGGCGCGCAGAGGCCAGGAAAGATGTTCCCAGCAGCTGCGCGACCTGGTTGACCAAGTAAAGGCGCGGAGCTCGGCCTTCGAAGTGACTTGTGGCCCAAAGCCGGTCCCTCTGGCTCAGCCCCGTGGCGAGGTGGCGGGACTGCTCACGGTCAGCTCCCCGAAGACGCGAATCGCTGATAAGGCACTGCCTGGAGGGCTGCGCAAACGCATTGAAAGCGTGCTCACGGAGCAGCGTGAACGGGATCGAGTCCGGGAGCACGGATTCTCGCCAATGCGCAAGCTCCTCTTGGTGAGACCGCCCGGAACTGGCAAGACCATCAGGGCTGACCAAAAGTCCTGTGGAAGCTGGGGATCAGGGCGCCTGTCCATCGGCAGACCCGTCGTCATTTGTGCCCAGCCAGGACGGTTCGCCTTCTTCAGCTCCATTTGCGGGACCTCACCTTGACGTTGAGGTAGCCCTGGCAAGACCATGACCGCAGCTGCGCTTGCGGGTGAACTGGGGTTGCCCCTGTTCAGCATCCGACTCGACGGACTCATCACGAAATCTATGGGTGAGACCGCAGCGAAGCTGCGGCTTGTCTTCGAGGCGATACAGGCTAAGCGGGGCGTCTATCTCTTTGATAAATTCGATGCACTTAATGGCGAGAGAAGTGCCAAGAATGATGTTGAGGTGATTCTTCGTTCCTGCAGTTCCTTGAGGGCACCTCGAAAAATCGGCTTTGCAGCGACCAATGGACAAGGCCAACGCCGAACAAGACATGAGTCTCAATCGGCGCTTTCAGACGAAACCGGTATTTTTCGAGATGCCCTTGATAAGGAAGCTCTGGACAAGCGGTCACCAGTGGAAGCTGTCCCTTGCACCAACTGGGAGCTCCGCGCTCTCACAGGTGCCGCTGAGGGGGTGTCCAGAGTCTCCATAACTGTTCGGGGGCGGATAGAGCGTCTGACCGACATGGGGACGCTACCGGTAGTTCCCACACGACTGCTCGCAGTCCGAAGTTGCCCGATTGAAGCACCCAGAACCCCTGCTTGGTTGAATTGAAATCATCTAAAAAAGGCGAGAATCATTGCTAGGGATGGTGTTTTGGTGCTTGTCCCACCCCCTGAACGGATGCCAGTCAGGTGCTCAAGATTCATGACACCAGCAATCCAGTGCTCCACACTAAAACGCAAACATTCCTAAGCTGACTCAGCCGAAGTGAATGATGGTCAAGTGGCCGGAGCCTGCCTTGATGCAGAGCAGGGAACTTGCGGACCAAAGCTCATTGAGTCTAACACGTTTCCAGCCTGCGCCATCAACATCAATCAAGCGATCAACAAGCCCTCAGAATGACCCTGACAAAAACAATGAAAAATGCCAAAGTCAAAAACGAGAACAATACGGATAATGGGAGGAACACTGCCTCTCTGACCGTGCAAGCAGATAGAACTGTCGGTGGCTTGTTGATTCCAGATGTCACTCAATTCAAAACCGCAATTCAACCAGCGACAGTAGCATTAGCATTGCGGAGAAGAAGCGTCAGAGAAGACGGCAGTGATAATCTTGTTTACACGTTCACACGGACAGGCCCCAGCAACAGAGTCCTGAGAGTTCATTACAGGGTCAGTGGCACTGCCACACTTGGTCAAGATTATAGTGGTATCACCACTTCGGGCCGCCTTAAAACGGTCACCTTTGCCGCAGGAGCTTCTACCGCCAGGGTCGTTGTGAATCCCACGACAGATGTCGCCATAGAACCTCATGAAACGGTTGCGCTTACCCTCACATCCGGCAGCGACTATCGCATCAGCACCCGTGGCGCGGTGAGCGGTAGCATCCGCAATGATGATCTTCCCAGCTATGCCGTCAGCCCCTCTGTCACCACCATCAACGAAGGAGAGAGCCTCACCAGCACAGTCTCCACAACGGGTGTCACCAAGGGCACCAGGCTCTATTGGGCCCTGGCTGGGACAGGTCTCCAAGGCGCGGACTTCGCCGCTGGCGCACTGAGTGGTTCCGCTCGGGTGGGCCGCAACGGCAGGTTTTCCTTCAGCCACACCCTTCGCAACGATGCCAGCAGCGAGGGAGATGAAACCTTGACCATCCTGCTGTATGCCGATGCGGCTCACAGGCGCCAGGTTGGAGCCCCGGTTTCCGTGACAATCCGGGACACCTCCAGAGCTCCTGCCAATCAATTCGATCCTGTCTTGATCAGGGAAAGCACCCGCATCAACGCCAGCATCACAAGCCAGAACGAGGTTGACCGTTACGAAATTGACGTCGTTTCTGGAGCCATTCTCACGGCCTCTCTGAGTTCTGACAATCGCTCGCTCTACCCCCTGATTCACCTCAAGGGAGTGGACGGTACCTTGCTGAAAAATCCGATTGCCTACAATGGCGATACAGCGAGTCTGGGAATGGTGGATCTGGTCACAGGCAAAGCAATACTCGAGGTCAAAACCCAGATTGGCGCCACAGGAAATTATACTTTAAATCTTGCTATTGCAACACGTGCAGCCATTAAGAATGAGGTGATCCAACTGACCAACGTGGAGCGACAAAAAGCCGGTCTTGCGCCCTTGACGCCGAACAGTTTGCTGGAGCGGGCGGCGGAAGCACACGTGCAGGATATGGATGCCAGTGATAGGTATCTGGCCCACACAGGCAGCAATGGCAGCACGCCTGTTGATCGCATCCAAGCCACAGGCTACAAGGCCGCCTGGGTGGATCTGGGCAATGGATCACTGCGGACTATTTCCAGCGAGAATGCGGCTTCTGGCTACGCCTCCGCATCGGATGTTGTGCAAGCCTGGATGGGCAGCAGTGGACATCGAGCTGCAATTCTGGATCCCGCCACCAAAGAAATCGGTGTTGGTTTTGAGCTGGATAACGAAACAAATACCACCTATTGGCTGCAAAACTTTGGCTATCCCTGGTCAGCGGGAATGACGCCATGGTTTTAAGGAAGCTCTGGACAACCGGTCGCCAGTGGAAGCTGTGCCTCGCACCAACTGGGAGCTCCGCGCTCTCACAGGTGCCGCTGAGGGGTTGTCCAGAGCCTCCTTAATTGACTTGCCTGGTCCCCGGCTTCAGCTGACACCGTGGCTGCGTCCCTCTGAGAACCGCTGTTGCGCAAGCAGCGGCTCGGGTGTCAGGGCCTGCCTCCGCCAAGACCCACTCCGCTGGCGACAGCGAGCCCGCAGCCGGCGGCTCCAGACCCAGCCAGCGCTCACCCCCAGCCAGGGCAGAGGACCGGGTGCCACATTGGGGCCGAAGTAACCACTCCCTCCATCCACAAGCGTGGGCAGCAACGCGGGCGAGATCGGATCCCCAGAAGCGACCGGGAGACTGCGAAGGGCTCCGGCGACGTCGACGCTGACAGCCGCTGCGGTGGCGATGGCGCTCGACTCGGTGATCACCGCATCAAACACGCTGGAATCGCCCTCCAGTGACGCGGCAAGCCGATAGTCCCCGGGAGGCAGCACGATCCCGGGGATCGACACCCAGCGAAAGCCGTCCACCAACAGGGCAGCGGTCCCTTGAGGCACCACCGAGCTGGCCAGCAGGCTGCCAGAAGCGTCAAACAGACTCACGGCATGGGCGCTGAGCAACCCATCCGCCAGCTCATCCCAAAACCCGAGCTGTTCCACCCGCCGCGCCTGCGTCAACGTCAGGCCAAAGCCAATGGTGCCGCGGAAGGTGGGCTCCCCACCCGCCGTGATCGCCTGCGGTTGAAACCAGGGCTCCACCGCTTGGCAGCGGACCTGCGAACCGTGGAGCACGGCGGCTGCAGCGAGCGGAACGGCAAGCAAACGACAAGACAGAACAGGAAGGCGCGACAAGGAAAGAGGCATGGCGTCAAGGAAAACGTTCCGGACAGAAGTGATGCGGTCAACGGAGAGGGCAAGGCAGGCACGGAATCAAGCCCTGGGTCTCAAGGCCCCACCTGAATCAGTTGGATCTGGCCCCCTTCCACCAGGTAAGCGGGGCCCTGGAGAGAGCCGTTCGTGAGACTGTGGGCCTGCACGTTGCTGAGAAACAGCGTGCCGGCGGGCGCGGCGAACAGATGGGAGACCTCAATCACTCCGGACGACTCCCAGTTGCCAATGTCTGTAGGCAGGCTGTCCGATTGGCCATAGGCCGCGGGCACAGCAGCGCGATCGATCTGAGCCCAGCGTTCCGTGCCGCCCGTGAGGGGATCCACCTCCCAGATGGAGGCCTCTTCCCCGCCAAAGCGACCGTCAGCCGTGCCACCGAGCAGGGAGCGGTCCTCCTGGACGTAGAGCTTGCCGTTGCGACCCCAAGCGATGTTGTCTGGATTGCGCACACCTCCCTGGCGGGCCAGGCCCGTCAGCCGATCGGCGTCCACGATCACCTTCAGGGACGTGGTGTCGGCGGTGGTGCGCAGGCTGCCATCCGTGGCGAAGGCATTGCTGAGATCGATCAGGTTGGTGTTGCCATAGAGATCCGCACCACTACCGCCGGTGGTGTTGAACGCCACCTGCTGGCCTGTGACGGGGTTGACATCGCCATCCTCAATGCGAATGAAGGCCATGGCCCCTTTGCTCTGGGCCAGAGAGCGGAGCGCGGCGGCCGTGGGCAAGGCGGCAATCTCACTGCCACTGCCCAGCCGCTCCCAATGGCCAGCAACAGCGGTGTTCAGGGCAAGGCCATTGAGCCCCGCCTGGGTGCTGAGCGTCTCGGCTTTCCAGGCGTAAAGGGCACCGCTGCTGGCATCGATGCCATTGCGGCGCAACAGGTCGGCGCTGGCCGCCTCCTTGCTGCCCACCCAGAGATAGAGATAGTTGGCCGTGCCGGAGGTGTCGTCAAAGAGCATCAGTGCCACAGTGTTCACACTGCCGGTGTCGACTGCCACGGCTGATTCCCAGCCGCCACGGCCAAAAGCCGGCAAGTGGTGCAAATCGGCGGCGGCAGTGTCCAGCGCAAAAAAACGCCCGGAGCTGTTCTCTTCGCCGGCAAAATACAGCCGGTCCACAAAGCCTCGGCCGCCGCCAAACTGGCCGGGCTCACTGAGGTTGGCACTGCAGAAACGGCTGAGCCCCCCTTTGGCGAAGCTTGGATCGACACTCTTCACCTCGTCGTAGGCCAGGCCACCGCTCAACACCCGTGGCTGAAAGCCATTGGCCCCATTGCCATCGCTGTCTTTGGCGATCACAAATCGACTGATGCGCCCCCCGCTGACCGTCGCATCCAGACCCTGCACTGTCATCGGGTAGCCATCTGTGGCTCCCAACTCGTGGTTCACGAGCAAGGTGATGGTGCCATCGCCATTGTCATAAGCTCCCATCCCATCAAAGATGCCCGCTGGCACATAGGCGCTGCTGCCGCTCGCCAGGCCGTTGGTGATCTCGCCAGTGGTGATCAAGCTGCTGATCCGCAAATTGGAGCCCCCTGCCCGATCTTTCAACATCGGCGTGCTGAACGAGCCCGCAAAACCAGGGCCGACGGACTGGATCAGGGTGGGGAGATCGAGATAATCCAATGTGTTGGACACCTCGTTGGATACCACCAGCTGGGCACGGCCTGTGGCCGAGCGGTTGGCCTCCAGCACCGTCAGGCCTTCCGGGCTCAGGCTGTCGGGCAACACCACACTGGTGAGCAAGACCGGTGCGCTGGGGGTGCTCACGTCAAACACCACGAGCATGGAACGGGTCGTGCGTTCCAGTCCGACAATGGCATAGGTGCGCCCCTCCAGCCGGGCGACGGCGATGCCCTCTGGCTCCACGCCCTTGTCGTCGCTGCGGCCGTCGTCATAGACACCCGCGGCGATGGCCACACTTTGCAGGCTGTTGCCGCTGTCCCAGATCAGTTCGCCCGTGTCGGCATCGAAGAGGCTGATGCTGCGACTGCCAAAGGCCGTGTAGGGCGCGCTGGTGTCATCCGCCAGGGTTTTGAGACGGGCAGAGAGGCCGGTGTCGCGCCGCAGTTCGTCACTGAAGCCACCCCACTCCCTGCCATCTCCTTCATTGGCGGTGAGAAAGTAATCTTTGCCTCGGGCAAAGCCTCCTGCGGGAAGCAGGGTGAAGGCGGCGAGGCCATCGGGCATGCGCAAGCCCGACACGTTGTTGCCGAACACCGGCTTGATCAGCCGTCCAGCGGAAGGGCCATCCTGATCGGAGATGTCGACCAACTGCTTGGAGAAGTCAACCGCGCCGAGGGGAAACATTCGCTCGATGGTGCGTGTCAGCAAATTCACCTTGGCGACGGCATTGTTTTCCTGCAGCGTCACGTAGGCATTGCGGCCGAGCACCGCCACCGATTCCGGCTCGATATCAGTGGCCTGGCTGGAGAGGCCGCTCTTGCCGCTGATTCGCACGCCCGTTGGCAGGCTGAGACCAGCGAAGCCCAGCTCGCTGGCGCTGAAGATTTCGTTCCCCGGAGAACCCGTGATGCTGATCAGGCTGATGCCGCCCGGTCGATCCACCAGGTCGCCGTTGATCATGTAGTCGTTGGTGGGTTCGCCTTCATTGGCCACCACAAGCAGCGTACCGGTACTGTTGAAGGCGAGGCCATCGGGCATGTAGCCCACCTCCACCTCCCGCAGCGGGGTGAGGCCACCATCAGCGCCCAAGCGCAGAAAGCGCACGCTGCCGCGCCCCCCCGTTGTGCTGTAGTCCTTGGGAGCCAGGGCCACGGCCACCAGGCTGCCGAAACTCGCCACCGCCTGCGACACCCATGGCTGGCTGCTCGCCGGCACCGCGGCGGGCGAAGGCCCGTAGGTAAGCCGTTGCGCCAGGGTGGGAGCCACGGCCGCCGGGTTGGTGGACCGCACAACCTGCAGCGTGCCGCCCCCCCCGGAAGAGAGGGTGAAGCGCTGAGCGCCCAGCGCCACCACAGTGGCGATCTCTGTTTGCAACTCCTCGGCAAACACTCCGGGCGCCCGCGGGGTAAGGGAGAGGTTGAGGCTCGTCTGTCGGGCGCTGAGGCTGGCGGGATCCCCCGCCGCGGCGCGCCGGGCGGCCGTGTTGTAGAGCATCGCCAGCCAGGGGTTTGCGGGGGAAGTCATCGCCGATGCCACTCACAACTCCTCCATCGTTGAGGCTGGGCGGGAGCGGAGCGTTAACAGCTGGCCAACCCTTGATCAAGACACCCCGCCCCCGTTGCCAGGGAGACCCGCCCCCGTCGTCCCGATCACCCTGTTACAAAGCGATCCATCCTGGAAGCGCAGTCAAAAAGCCTGCCTAACTTGCAACGCAGCGGCCCCCAGGTCATGAGCATTCTCGGTGTTGTGGTGGAAACGGAGGGGCGCTTCCGTGATCGCCAGCGGGAGCGCCAGAACAATCTGGACTTGATCGAAAAGCACGACATCCTCGACATCGCTGCCAACACCCCCGAACTGGTCGCCAAACGCCTGCGACGGCTCCATGCCGATCCAGAGCGGGTGCAAGCGCTGAGGGAAGGGGGGCTGCGCTTCGATCCCCGGGGGCCGGGGCACGCGCCGCAAGGCTTCCCCCGCTCCCTGGAGCGAGTGCTTGACAGCAATGACCTGATGGGCATGCGGTTTTTTGAGCAGGGGCTGCGGGTGGCCCGAGCCGTGGCGCGGCTGCACATCCGCGGCGAGCGAGGAGAGGCCCTCGGCTATGGCACAGGCTTCCTGGTTTCTCCCCGCCTGCTGCTCACCAACCAGCACGTGCTCCCCAGTCCCGCCCACGCCAAGCGCTCCCTGGTGGAGTTCAACTACCAGGAGAACGCCAGCGGCGAGATGCAAGCCAGTCAGGTGTTCACCCTGGCGCCCACGGAATTGTTTTTAAGTGACGTCGACCTGGACTACACCCTGGTGGCGGTAGCCCCGCAGCCGGGTCTGGCGGCCTACGGCTGGCTTCCCCTGATCGAGGACACCGGCAAGCTGCTCGTGGGCGAGACGGTGAATATCATCCAACATCCCAACGGTGAGCCCAAGCAGCTGGCGATTCGCCACAACCAGGTGGTGGATGCGTTGGAGCTCTTCCTCCACTACCAAACCGACACCGATCCGGGGTCCTCTGGCGCACCGGTGTTCAACGATCAGTGGGAGGTGGTGGCACTGCACCATTCCGGTGTGCCGAAGCGCAATGACAAAGGCGAGGTGCTCACCAGTGACGGTCGCCTCTGGCAGGAGTGGATGGGGGAACAGCGCATCGCCTGGCTGGCCAATGAGGGCGTGCGTGTCAGCCGGTTGGTGCGCCACATCCGCGAGCAGGAGCTGCCGCCGCAGGCGGAGGACCTGCGACGACAGCTGCTGGAGGCCGCGCCACCGCCCCTGGAGCTGCCGGTCCTGAGCGAGGCCGACCAGCCCCTGCCCGGAGAAGTGTGGCTGCCGGAGGAGAGTCCAGCGGAAACAGCCCCGCCGTCAGGGGTGAGCATCAGCCAGACCATGCCCGGATCCGCCGGATTGGCGGGCGCCCCAAGCGGCGCCTCCAGCTGGACGATCCCCCTGCGGCTCAGCGTCAGCTTTGGCGCACCGGTGTTGGAAGGGACGGGTTCGCCCGCGGAGCCAGCAGGCGAAGGTCGCCTTGCGATCGGCGGCGTCGACAACGGGGAGGGTGGCGACTTGGCCCGCGAGCGCTGGTTCCTCTTCGGCCAGCGTCCCCCCAGCCCGCCGGCGCCACCGCCTGCCCCACCGGTGAGCGCCGCCGACTTTCGCCTCGCTTGCCTGGACCGTTCCGGCTTTGATTGGCAGGCGAGCCTTTCCTTGTGCCTGGCCAGTGACCTGGCCTACAGCCCCGCCGCCGCTGTCAAAGCTCAAGCGCTGGCGTGGGGCTTCAGCGCGTGCGTGTTCGTGGAGCAAGGAGCGGCCCAGGGGTTCCTGGCCTGGACATCAGAGGTGGCGATGGTGACCTTCCGCGGCACCGAAAGCACCAGGGACTGGCTCAGCAACCTGCGGCTCATCCCGCGAGAGCTGCCAGGCCTGGGCCGAGTGCACGGGGGCTTTCTGGCCCAATTCCAGGCGTTGCGGCCAGAGCTGGAGCATCATCTCAACGCCAGGTCCAGCCTGCCGTTGCTTGTGACCGGCCACAGCCTGGGCGGAGCGATCGCTGTGTTGGCAGCCAGCACCTGGGCGGCCACGCGACCCGTGCGGGCGCTTTACACCTACGGCCAGCCCGCCGTCGCCGCAGACACCCAGACCGCGCAGGCCATGGCCGCGGCCCTGCCGGACCGCTGGCACCGCCTCGTGAACGATGCGGACGTCGTGCCACGGGTGCCGCCGAACTATCGCCATGCAGGCCACCTGCTGCACTTCGATGGCGAGGGCCGGGTCACCAGTCCGTCCGCCGTGGCCCGGAGCGCTGGCGGTGGAGGCGCCGAGGAGGCCGCCCTCAACGCTCGCGAGGCCCCGACTGCCGACTCCATGCTCTCGCCGGAAGCGTTCCAAGCCCTGCAGGAGCAACTGCGGACAGGAGCGACCAGCCGGGGGCTGGAGAGGGGCTTCAATCTGATCGGCGACCACATGCTGCCCGGCTACCTGAGCCGGATTCGCCAGCAGATCAGCTGAGCCGTTGCGTACGGTATGGCTGTGATCCCCTTCTTCACAGCTGGCCTGGCCAGGTTTCAACATGACGTCTCACCGCTCGATGCGAAGCGCACTCGTTGCTCTCGGCGCCCTGACCGTTGTCAGTGGAATGCGCGGGATCGAGGCCAAGGCAAACCCTATCGGGGTCAACCCCGGTGTCATCTTTGGATTCAGCTGCGTGCAAGCAACTGGCAAGTACTACGTCGGATTGGGTGACATGCCAGCCCCGATGGGCAATGTCGCCATGAATCCAAGCAGTGTGCAGCCGCTGCAGGGTTCTGGAATCGTCCCGGTGGCGCTGATCACGTCCTCCATTGGCAACTATGCGGTGGATCGGCGTTGTTCCACCATCGCCACGCGTCTGACCAACCTGGCCCTGGCCACCGGCAATGCCACGCCCACCGGCATCTTCAACCTGGTCAACTTCTTGGTTCCGGGACAAATCGGCAATCAGCAAGTGATTGCTATTGACAAGCTCACCTTTGGTGATGTGTTGGCCACTGTGGGCAATGGCATGCGTGCCGAGCAGGCGATTGCTGTCTTGGGGCAGCGCATCCGACGGGTGGCCGCACGCAAGGCTGTCGCGAATTCCCTCCAGGATGGCGATATCGTGATCTTTGAGTTTGTTGAGATCACTCCCTGACAATCAACGGCGCACGCCAGGCAACGTTTCAGCTGAACGGGTCCTACTGGAGGGCACCTCGAAAAATCCCGCTTCCCCCTTGCCTGCTGGAGTGAAATCCCTTCCTGTCAAGGACTTCGCTGGCCAGTCTCAGCAGGCCAAAAGTGATTGTTCGAGGTGCCCTGGAAGCGCCTGGCTGCGGAGGCGCTTGCCTCAAGGGTGGCTCCCTTGACCACGCCCAGCCAAAGCCACCCCTGCGGCCAAGTTCACCGAACTGTTACGGGCTGCGCCCTCTCGACACTGCGCGGGCAGGGGGCGTTAAGGTCGCATCATCACATTCCACCTCTCCCATGGCTTCGGACGTTCCCAGCCAATACAGCCCTGTCAGTTTGACCGATGTGGTGGTGCAGGATGCCAGCGGATCGGAGCGGTACCTGGGGGAATGGGCTGGCCAGGTGCTGCTGATCGTCAATGTGGCCAGCCGCTGCGGCTTCACCCGCCAGTACGCCGGACTGCAGGCGCTGCAAGACACTTACGGACCCCAAGGGCTTGTGGTGCTGGGTTTCCCCTGCAATGACTTCGGCGCCCAGGAGCCCGGCAGCCTGCCGGAGATCCAACAGTTTTGCTCCACCACCTATGGCGTCAGCTTCGAATTGTTTGACAAAGTGCATGCGACCGGCGACAAAACCGAGCCCTATCTCACCCTCACCCAGACGGAGCCCGCAGGGGATGTGGCCTGGAATTTCGAGAAATTTCTCGTGGCTCGCAACGGCAACGTGATCGCGCGCTTCAAGAGCAATGTGGAACCCGATTCCGCTGTGCTCACCGCTGCGATTGAAGCCGCCCTGGCGGATTGAACCCGCTGCTTCAGGCAGGGCCGAGCCAAGGACGCTCTTGAATTACGCAGAAAGCTCCGCTGGTGCTCTGGACCAACCCCAGGGCTGACCAAAAGTCTTGTGGAAGCTGGAGATCAGGGCGCCTGTTCATCGGCAGACCCGTCGTCATTTGTGCCCAGCCAGGACGGTCCGCGTTCTTCAGCTCCATTTGCGGGACCTCAACTTGACCTTGAGGCAGCCCTGGGACCAACCTCAAGTTAAGGCTGGGCTTGCCTTCTGTCCCTGCCCGAGTGGCTCGGTTTGGGATTGGCCGAGCTTCAGGACTGATTCAAACTTGCCACTCTGCGTTCATGTGCCCAGCAGCTCTGAGGAACTGAGTCCCGAGCTCATAGGGGTCTCAGCGTGGGACCTGAATCACAATCGTGGCCTGGCGCCTCTGTCCAACCACTTTAAAGCAGCCCTGGGCGGAGCTTGCTGCCCAAGCAAGACCAAGAATGGGCTTCTGGGTGCTTCGATGGGGCGACTGCGGACATCCAGGAGTCGTATGGGCACTACCGGATAGCGTCTCCATACCGGTCAGACGCCATATCCACCCCCTGAACGGTTACCCCGTCACTGACCTCGCTGGTCAGTGACGGCAGGCCAAAAGTGATTGTTCGAGGTGCCCTTATGGGCTTGATTTTGCTCGGGTCAATTGTCAACCCGATCAGCGGCCACCCCTTGCGCAGCACAGGAGCTCCTCCGAGATCCGCCGACAGGCCATGCAAGCCAGCAGGCGAAGTTCTTCGGGCTTTCCTTCCGCCAGCGGCTGGCAAGACCATGCGACCACCGGCTTGCTGTGAGCTGGGTGCGGCGGCTGGTCAGCTGAGCTGGCCCAGGGGCGCCTTGGCCGGCAGCCCCACCGCCCGCGGATAGGCCTTGGGGCAAGGCGCCTCCGGCACGATGCGCACCGCGTGGCGCAGGCCCCGGCCAGCGGGCAGCTCCCGCCGCTCCACACTCTCCAGCCGGGCCCGCAGGGGTTGGAGGGCCCGCTTCAGAGCCTCCTGATCAGCGGGGGTCCACTGGCCGCGGTAGAGCACGGCCTGGCCACCGGGCCGCAACAGGGGCACCAGGTATTCCGCCACCACCGGCGCGCTGGCCACCGCCCGGGCCATGGCCCCATCAAAGCGCCCCCGACACTCCGGGGCATGGCCCGTGCGCTCCACCCGCTCGCGACGCAGGCTGACCCGCCCAGCCAGCCCCACCTCTCGCGCCATGGCCTCCACCGCCTCCAACTTGCGCGCCACCGAATCCACCAGGGTGAGCTGGGCTCCGGGCAGGGCGATGGCCAGCGCCAGCCCGGGAAACCCGCCGCCGGTGCCGACATCCATCAGCTGCGGGCTGGCGCCGTCGGCGGTGCGCAGCAGGGGCAACCAGGGCCAGAGGCTGTCGAACACCTGGGCGATCCAGTAGTCGTCGCCCTCCACCAGGCGGGTGAGGTTGAGGCGGCTGTTCCAGCGGCAGAGCTCCTGCCGCAGCAGCTCAAACTGCGCCACCTGCGTCGCATCCGGCTGCCAACCGAGCGGTTCCCAAACCCGGGACAGGGGATCAACCATGCGCATCTCCAGCGAGCCGCGACAGGCGGGAGGGTTCTTCCTAGGATGGCGCCCGACATCGGGGTCGACCACGCCGCACGGGCCATGCCGTCGTCTTTCGCATCCCCCGATCCGGCCGATGCCGCCGCCGAGCACGGGGCGTCAAGCCGTGGCGGTTCCCGGTCCGGTTCCTCGCACAGCGCAGCGGACCCTGGCTCCTGCTCAGACTCTGACGCCTCTTCAAACCATGGCGCGCCAGGCCGCGACCGTGCGGAGCAGGGTCCGTCGTCGGCCGAGGAAGCAGCCCATCGGCAGGAGGCCCAGGGGCAGGTGCCTCCGTTGGCCTTCGGCTTCTACGAGCTGCTGCAGCTGCCTCCCACGGCGACGGAGCAGCAGCTGCGCCAGTCCTTTCGCCGCCTGAGCAAGCGCTACCACCCCGACACCACCACCCTGCCCGCCCCGGTGGCGGCAGAGGCCTTTCAGCGGCTGCGGCGGGCCTACGGTGTGCTCAGCGACCCCCAGTCCCGACGGCTCTACGACGAGCGGCTCCGCCTGACAGCCATCCCCGCCCCACAGCCCTGCGGACAGGCCACCGCAGCGGGCCTGGCCCGGGGGGCGCCCGTGTCGCTCCGCCGGGCGTTGTCGGGGGGGGAATGGTTTGCGCTGTTGCTGCTGGCGGTCGCCCTGCTGCTCAGCCTGGTGCTCGGCCTCGGTGTGGCCTGGGCGCGGGGCGCGGAAATGGTGCGTTGGCCCAGCTGGTGGACAGACCTCCATCCCGTGAGCCTGGCCATGGCGGAGCCCATTCGGGCAGAGCAACCCATTCCGGCAGAGAAATCCGATCGGGAAGCAGAAGCTGATCGGGAAGACGGGCTTGCCATCGGAGAGGGGCTCGACCAGGACGACGCCTCCAATCCGGGGGCTGGAGCCGACCAGGGAGGTGGAGCCGTCCTCGGGAATGGGAAGGTGGAGAGGCCCCAGTCCTCGCCGCTGACGGCCGATGCCAGCCATGTCCCTGCCCCCTAAGGAGACCCCGCTTTACAACCACCCCCTGCCGGCGCTGGAAGACTGGTTGCGCCATCTGGGCGCCCAGCAGGAGGAGCCCTATTCCCCCCGCTGGGACCTGCGGCGCGATGCCTGGAGTGCGCAGATCGAGCTGAATGTGGAGGAGATGAAAGTGAGCTGGCGGGAAGCGAGCGGCGAAACCGTGCGCATTTTCCCCTACGGCCTCTCCCGGGCGGACGCAGAGGCGGCGATCCTCGCCGGTCCCTGAGCCCGCCGCCCTCAGGGGGCTACACCTCCCTGAGGGCGGCGGCAAGGGCTGCGTAGCACTGGCGCAGCTCGGCGTCACTGATGCACAGGGGCGGCAGCAGGTAGACGACATCGCCAAGGGGGCGCAGGAAGACACCCTCCGCAAGCAGGCGGCGCTGCAGCCGCCGACCGATCGGGTTGAGGTAGCCCGCCGGCACTGCGCTGTGGGGGGGTACAACATCGAAGGCGGCGATCGTGCCCAGCAGCCGCGGCCGTCGCACGCAGGGGAGCTGGGCCAGCTCCCGCAACAGGGGCCGGTGGCGGGCCTCCATCCCCTCGTGGCGCTCGGGGTGGGCCTGGAGCAGATCCAGACTGGCCAGGGCGGCGGCGCAGCCAAGGGGATTGGCGGTGAAGCTGTGGCCGTGGAAGAGCGTGAGCCCCGGATCCGGGCCGACAAAGCCCGCATAGAGCCGTTCGCTGGCCATGGTCACCCCCATCGGCAGAAAGCCGCCGGTGAGTCCCTTGGAGAGGGCCATCAGGTCGGGCGTGAGGCCAGCCCGGGCACTGGCGAAGAGGGCGCCGCCACGACCGAAGCCCATCAGCACCTCATCGGCGATGAGCAGGGCGCCGGCCTGCCGCACCCGCCGCTCCACCTCCTGCAGGAAGCCAGGCCGCACCTGACGCATGCCGCCCGCGCCCTGCAGCAATGGCTCCAGGATCACCGCGGCGGTGGGTGTTTCCAGCAGGAGCTCCAGTCGGGCCAGGGCCCGGGCCTCCCGCTCCGCCACGGTCTCGTCATCCCACCAGGTGGCGGGCCAGGGGGCGCGGGCGACATGAAACAGCAGAGGTTCGAAGGGGGCGGAGAAGAGGGAGCGCTCGCCCAGGGCCATCGCGCCGACGGTGTCACCGTGATACGCGCCCTCGAAGGCGATGACCCGGGAGCGGGGCGTGCCCTGGTTGCGCCACCACTGCCAGGCGATTTTGAGGGCCACTTCCACGGCGGTGGAGCCGTTGTCGGAAAAGAAGAGGCGTCCCAGACCCGTGAGGGCGCTCAAGCGCTCGGCCAGGCGCTCGGCGGGCGGATGACGGAAATTCGCAAAGATCACCTGCTCCAGCTGCGTGGCTTGCCTGGCGATGGCCGCGGCGATGGTGGGCTCCCCATGGCCGTGCAGGGTGACCCACCAGCTGCTGATGGCATCGATCAGGCTGCGGCCATCATCCAGCTCCAGCCAGGCGCCGCGCCCGGCGACCACGCGCAGCGGCGGATCGGCGATCGCCACTTGCGTGGTGGGGTGCCAGAGGTGGGGATGCCAGCCCGTGGCCAAGACCATGCCCATGAACGATTGTCCGGGGAGTTGTCATGATGAAGCTGTGCCACTCCGAACGGGCGACAGCCGTGAGCCCTCCTCGCTTCCCCTCCAATCGCTTCCTCCCCCCGAGCGACGACAACCCATCGCGGGCGCGGCAACCCTGGGGACCCGGGGAAATGTTTGCCGAGGGCCAGTGGCAAACGATCCGGGTCGGGCTGGAGCGCCAGGGGTGGAGCGCAAGTCAGATCGAGCGATTGCATGATCACCTGCGGCAGGGATGGCCCCTGTCGATGGCCAAGCAGAACGTGGCTGCCCTCAGCCGCCAGTGCCCCCTGCGCTCGCGCTACAGCGAGGGGTGATCCAGCCCCGGGCTTCAGGGACACTGGGGCGGACGTTGGCCGGGAAGCAGGGCTTCCGGGCAATGCGCCCAGCTGCGCAACGACTCCTCGAAGTCGGTGAAGAGCGTGAGGATGGCCATGCAGATGCCTGCCACGGCCGCGCTCACCAGCCAGTCACGCCTGCGCATCTTCATGGCGCGAGCTTAAGCGGCAGGGCACTGGCCCGCCATTGGTCCCGCAGGGCGCTGGCGGTGAGGGGGGTCAGGGGGGGGAGCTGGGCAAGCACGGGCACCCCGCCGAAGGCCTCCAGGGTGCGGGGGTTGTCCGGGTGGGGGGGACCGTTGAGCACCAGCCCGAGCACGGGGATGGAGCGGTGGCGCAGGGCCTCCAGGGACAGCAGGGTGTGGTTGAGGGTGCCGAGGCCGCTGCGGGCCACGAGCACCACCGGCAGCGCCCAACGCACGAGCTGATCGATCTGCAAGGCGCCCTGCCCGGCCTGACGGCGCAGGGGAACCAGCAGTCCGCCGGCGCACTCCACCACCAGGGGCCCCTCGACGGCGGGCAGGGCCAGGGCGGCGGGATCGATCCGCACCCCGTCTTGTTCCGCCGCCCAATGGGGGGAGACGGGAGCCCGCAGGCGGTAGGCCTCCGGCAGGATCCGCTCCGGCGGGAGGTTGAGCAGCTCCCGCACCCGTGCGCTGTCGCTGCCCTCGGCCAGGCCGCTCTGCACGGGCTTCCAATAACGGGCCCCCAGACCCTGGACCACCAGAGCGCTGACGATGGTCTTGCCGACGTCGGTGTCGGTGCCAGCGATCACCAGTTGCATGGCGGGTCGAGCGAGGAGGGAGTCACCATTTGGACCTGGCAGTGAACTTGGGCTTGAAGCTGAGCTTGAGCTTGAACGAGGAACTGGACGAGGAGGTTGGAAGTGAAAATAGGTAACCCGGGCAAAACAACTCTTGATTCGGCAGCAAGCTCCGCCAATCCCAAACCGAGCCACTCGGGCGGGAACAGAAGAGAAGCCCAGTCTTCACTTTGAATTGGCCCAGAGCACCAGTGGAGCTTTCTGCCGAATCAAGAAACAACTTCAACAGACCCGCGACCACAACTCAAGCAGATTCTGGCCTGTCCCACACGTCATGTCATGTTCAGGTCAGCTCGAAAATGTATCCGTTCAAGGGTGGGATGACCACAAAAATACCGACTCCAGCAATGGTTCTCGCTCTTTTTCAGATGATTTCACTTCAATCAAGAAGGAGCTCTGGCTGCTTGGATTGGGTGACTTCGGACTGCCAGAAGTCGTATGGGCACTACCGATAGCGTCCCCATGCCGGTCAGACGCTCCATCCGCCCCCCAGGGCTGACCAAAAGTCCTGTGGAAGCTGGGGATCAGGGCGCCTGTTCATCGACAGACCCGTCGTCATTTGTGCCCAGCCAGGACGGTCCGCGTTCTTCAGGTCCATTTGCGGGACCTCAACTTGACCTTGAGGCAGCCCTGATCCGCCCCCTGAACGCTTACCGAAACATTTCTCTTCCTCCTCGCCTCCCGCAGGGAATCCCTTCCTGTTACTGATCTCGCTGACCAGCCGCGGCACGCCAAACGTGATGGTTCGAGCTGGCCTCATGTCAGTTGATTGCGTTGGCCTGCTTGCTGGCTGTAGATGGAGGCTGAGCGGCAGAGCGGTTTGCGGGCGACCAGCAGGAGCACCTCCCAGCTGAGGCACCCTCCCGCGGGCCAGGCCGCCAGGAGACGCCGCCAGTCGCCGGGCGAGAGGGAGCTGGCCCGGGGGGTGGCGTCCGCGCCGATGGCCCGCAGGGCCCGCAGGGCCTCCAGGGCCGGATGGGGACCTGGAGCACTGGCGCGGAGCGCCCCAGGAGATGGGGTGATCTCGGTTGACGGGGCTGAGGCGGGGCGGGTCCGGGCTGGCGCGGCCGCGGGATCGGCTGCCCTCAGCCCCCCCGCCAGGCCTGCCCGGCCCGAAGCGCCTGGCAGGACGGTTGGCCCTGGTGCCCTGCGCGAGCCAGCTCCCCTCTGCTGCCCGGAAAAGGTGAGCACCTGGGCCTGGATCGTCTGCAGCCCCGCGCGGGCGGCGGCGGCGCGCAGGGTGTCAGCGGCGGGGAGCGGCAGGGCGCTGCAGGGCAGGCCGGTGTGCCGTGCGGCCTGGCGCCACTCAGGAAAGCTACCGGCGGTGGGAACGCTCAGCAGCAGCCAGCCCCCCGGCGCCAGCTGCTCGCCCCAGTGGTTGAGCGACTCGGCGGGGGCCTCCAACCACTGCAGGGCGAAGCTGGAGGTGAGCAGGGCAGCCCCCGCCAGCTGGGGGGGAAGCTCCTGGTTGAGGTCCCAAGGGAGGGTGGGGCCGGCGCCGTTGCGGGCGAGCGCCTCTGGACAGAGATCAAGTTGCTGCAGCGGCGTCGGCAGCCCCACCTGCCAGGCGGCCAGAGCGCGTCCCACCAGGCCCGTGCCGGCGCCGAGATCCGCGCAGGGGCCGTCCGGCAGGGTCGGGGCGTGCCCGTGGCCGAACCGGTGGGCGGCCACGCCGGCAAGGCGCCACGCCATCCCCCGCTGCAGGGGGGCCATGGGCTCGTAGGAGGCGACGCGACGGCTGAAGGCGGCCCGCACCCGCTGGCTGAAGGGGCTGAGGCTCATGGCGGGCTCAGGCGCCCGTCTTGCAGCCAGGCCAGGAGCGGCTCCAGCAACGGCGCGCGCAGGAGGGCATGGCCGGCGCCGGCGAGGGGGAGGCACGCCGCGTGGGGGAGGGCATCGCGGAGCAGGGCGCGGGCTTCTGGCGCCACGATCCGATCGGCGCCCGCCTCCACGATCAAAACCGGCACGCCGGTGGGAAAGGCCTCCGGTAGCCCCGCGGTGCGCTCCAGAAGCCGCAGGTCATCCCGCAGCCGTTCCAGGGCCTCTGGCGCCAGGGGATCATCCGCGGGGCCGGGCGCCATCGCCTCCAGCGGATCGGGCGCGGCGGCCTCGATCAGAAAGCGGCGGAGCATGGCGCGAGCCTCGCTGGGGTCTGTCAGGGCCGCGGCCATCCCCTGCAGGGCGGTGCGCAGTCGTCGTCCGGCCTTGCCAGCCGGAAGGAAGCGAGCAAAGCTGGCCAGAAGCACCACCGCGTCGGCGCTGGCGAGCACCTCGGCCGGCAGGAGGTGGGGCCCGAGGGAATGGGCGATCACCACCCGCCGCCCCTCTTCCCGCCAGCGGGGCTGGTGCGGACGACGGGCGCCATAGCCCCGCTCGCCGCTCTGCCAGGCCCATCCCCGGGCTTGGGCGATGGCCTCCAGGGGCTGCCACTGGCGGGCATCACTGGCCCAGCCGTGCATGGCGATCACCTGCGGGAACGTCGGGGCGGCGGGGCGGGGCTGGGGGATGTCAGCGGGGGCCATGGCCGAGGGCGGCGAGAAGGCGGGCCAAGGTGCCGCCGGGGAGATCCTGGCGCAGCACCAGCCGCAGCCGAGCCGTGCCCTGCGGCACGGTGGGGGGCCGAATCGCCACGCTGAGCAGGCCCGCAGCCTCCAGGCGGGCCTGAAGGTCCAGGGCGCGGCGGTCCTCGCCCACCCGCAGGGAAAGGATGGGCCCCTCCCCCGGCGGTCGAGGCCAGCCCGCGGTGGCCAACCCCTCCCGCCAGCGCCGGGCTCGGACCCGCAGGGCGTCGCGAGCCGCGGCGGCCTCGGACGTCTCGCGCATCCAGGCGAGGGCGGCGAGGGCGCCAGCGGCCAGGGGGGGGGCGAGGGCAGTGGTGTAGCGAAAGGCGCCGCTGCGCTGCAGCAGCCAGTCGCCCAGCGTGGCGTCCGCAGCAAGAAAGGCGCCGCCGCTGCCAAAGGCTTTGCCGAAGGTGCCACTCACGATCGCCACCTCCGCCAGGCCGTAGGCCAGCCCCCGGCCGCCAGGGCCGAGCACCCCCAGGGCATGGGCTTCATCCACCAGCAGGGGGGCATCATGGCGGGCGCAGAGGGCGGCCAGCGCCGCCAACGGCGGGCTGGTGCCCTCCATGCTGTACAGACTTTCGCAGAGCACCAGCAGGGGCCTGTCGGGGGCGTCGCGGCGAGCGCTGAGCAGGTGGCGTTCGAGGTCGGCGGGATCATTGGGGGCAAAGCGCCGCAGACGGGCGCCGCTGGCCCGCACGCCCACCAGCAGGGAGTGATGGATGAAGCGGTCGGCGATCACCAGGCTGTGGCGATCCGCCAGGGCGCTGACGGCGGCGATGTTGGCTTGGAAACCACTCGGAAAGAGCAACACCCGCTGCCGTCCAAGCCAGGCCGCCAACTCCGCTTCCAGCTGCCCGTGCACGGCCCGGCTGCCGGTGACCAGCCGGGAGGCGCCAGCGCCCAACCCGCTGGCGGCCAGCTCGGCCGCAGCCGCGGCCAGAACGGCGGGGTGGCGGCTGAGGCCGAGGTAGTCGTTGCTGGCGAGGTCGAGAAGAGGGGCGTCGAGGCGGGGCCTCTGGGAGACGGCAGGAGCGGGGAGCTGGTGGGGGCAGGCGCTGTTGGGCTCAGAGAGCGGCAGGGACTGGATGGCGCCGGGACCAGGGAGGGGCTGGAGACGGGCGGGGGTGTCAGGAGTGGTGGCGAAGGGGCGCAGGTGGCGCAGGCGGTCGGCCGGCAGGGTGGCCAGGGCTTCTTGAAAGCGTTGGCGCCAGCGGGGGGTGGGGGTGGAGGGGGTCAGGGTGTTCCGGGGGTGGGAACAGGGGCAGTCTGGGCTGGCAGGGGGCGGCTGGCTGGGCCCTGGCCTGCCGGTTCGAGCGGGCCAAGGAGGCCCTGGACAACCACTCAGCGGCACCAGTGCGAGCGCGGAGCTCCCAGTTGGCGCGAGCGACGGCTTCCACTGGTGACCAGTTGTCCAGAGCTTCCCGAAGGAGACTCTGGACAACCCCTCAGCGGCACCCGTGAGAACGCGGAGCTCCCAGTTGGCGCAAGCGACGGCTTCCACTGGTGACCGGTTGTCCAGAGCTTCCCCAAGGCCATGGCGTCGCTCCTTTGCTTGACACGGCGGAAGCGCCTGTTGGCCTGTCGCGCAGACCCCGCTCCCTCAGCTGTCCTCCAAGGCCACCACCAGCCGCACCACCCGCTCCGCCGCATCGGCCAGTAGCTCCGGGGTGCGAGCCATGGCGGTGGGAAGGTCCATCGGGCCCGGCACCAGGGAGAAGAGGCTGCTGACGCCAATGGCGTGCAGGGCGCTGGCGCCGGGCCCGATCGCGCCGGCGATCACCACCACGGGCACCCCGGCGGCGGCGGCGGCTCGGGCGACACCGCTGATTGTTTTGCCGCAGACGGTTTGGGCATCGACGCACCCCTCGCCGGTGAGCACCAGGTCGGCCTCCGCCAACGCCGCCGTGAAGCCGCTGGCGGCCAACACCAGTTCAATGCCAGGACGGAACACCCCCTCGCTGAGCGCACGCAGCATGGCGCCCATCCCCCCCGCCGCGCCTGCGCCTGGATGGTGCCGCACCCGCCGACCGCTGGCGGCCTCCAGCAGATCGATCAGATGGGCCAGGCCCGCCTCCAGCTCGGCCGCGATCAGCGGCGTGGCCCCTTTTTGCGGGCCATACACCGCCGTGGCGCCTGTTGCCCCCAGCAGGGGGTTGTCGACATCGCAGGCCACCTCCAGCCGGCAGGCGGCCAGGCCTGGATGGAGCCCGCTGAGATCGAGGGCGGTCACCTCCAGCAGCTGGCCGCCGCTGAGGGGCGGCGGGATCGGACGGCCAGCGGCGCCCAGAAAGCGAACGCCCAGAGCCTGGGCCATGCCGGCGCCGAGGTCATTGGTGGCGGAGCCGCCGAGGCCCAGGATCAGGTGTCGGGCCCCGGCGTTCAGGGCGGTGGCGATCAGCTCGCCCGTGCCGAAGCTCGTGGTGTGCAGGGGGTTGCGCCGCTCCGGGCTCACCAGCGGCAAGCCAGAGGCGCTCGCCATCTCCGCCACCGCCTGATCGGCCCCCAACCAGCCCAGCTGCGCCTCCACCAAGGGCCGCTCCGCCGGCAGTGGACCGGTCACCATCACGGGTTGCAGCCAGCCGCCGGTGGCCGCCACCAGGGCCTCCGTGGTGCCCTCACCGCCATCGGCCAGGGGAATGGCCCGGAGGCTGGCCGTCGGCCGCACGCGTCGGATTCCCTCGGCCATGGCCGCGCAGGCCCTGCCGGCGCTGAGGGACCCCTTGAAGGCATCCGGAGCAATCAGAACCCGCATTGAACCTGGACCGAACCGCCCATCTGCCCGTCAATCCAGCGCGTGGGCGTGGAGACGGAAGAGGAAATCCATGGCCTGGTTGCGCAACTGCCCGTAGCGGGGATCCTCCTGGATCGCCATGTAGGAGCGGGGACGCTCGAAAGGCACCGGCAGGATCTTGCCGATGGTGGCCTCGGGCCCGTTGGTCATCATCACGATTCGATCGGCCAGAAAGAGGGCCTCATCGATGTCATGGGTGATCATCAACACCGTGGGGCGCTGCTCTCGCCAGATCGCCAACAGCTCCTCCTGCAGCTCCTCCTTGGTGATGGCGTCCAGGGCGCCGAAGGGCTCATCCAGCACAAGCACGGCCGGTTGCACCGCCAGCGCCCGGGCGATGGCCACCCGTTGCTTCATGCCACCGGAAATCTGCCCCGGCCGCTTGTCGGCGGCATCCGCCAGATGCACCATCTCCAAGTGATGGTCCACCACCTGCCGTCGGCGGGAGACATTCAGTTCAGGCCGGGCGGCCCTGACGGCCAACTCCACGTTTTGCCGCACCGTCTGCCAGGGCAGCAGCGAATAGTTTTGAAACACCACCATCCGATCCGGCCCCGGCCGCTCGATGGGGCGACCCTCCAAGGTGACGCGGCCGCTGGTGGGTGTCAAAAAGCCGCTCACCATGTTCAGCAGGGTGCTCTTGCCGCAGCCGGAGTGGCCGATGACGCACACGAATTCGCCCTTGCTCACCCGCAGGTCGACATTCCGCAGGGCTTCATAGGAGCCCCGCCGGGTGTGGAACACCTGCCCGACGGCCGCGAATTCCAGATAGGCACTGGCAGTGGTCATCTCACGAAGGGAAGGTGGATCGACAGGAGAGGGATTGACCCTGGGGCAGCGTCACGGCAGCCACAGGGGGCTCCGGCGAGCCGGGCAGAGCCCGCAGGTAAGCCAGGGGATCGTCCTGGTGGAAGGGGATGCCATCGGCCAGGGTGAAGGGATGGCGGTCGGGTCGCAGCACGGGGTAGCCGGCGATCTCCAGGGCCCGGTCGCAGAGATCGGGGCGATAGACCTGGCTGAGCAGTTCCAGGCGGTTGCTGGGGAAGGGGCACCAGCCCCAGCGGCTGAATTGGCTCAAGATCCAGGCCCCCTCGGCCCGGTTGGGGAGATGGGCCCGATCCGCGTGGTAGCGGTTGAAGGCCAGCAGTTCTCCAGGGGGCGCACCCGTGCCCAGGTCGAATTGACGGCCGAGGGCGATGGCCGCCCGGGTGCCAAGCCATTGGGGCTGGCTGAGCACGCGGGTGAGGTCCGCCCGCCGGCCACCGTCATCGCAGCGCTCCGCGGCGCGCATCAGGCCGGCACAAAGGGCCAGCAGCGCCCCGTCATGGCGCTCTGCCCAGTCTTCCGAGCAGGTGAGCACCTTCTCCGGATGCCCCTTCCAGATGTCCAGGTCCGTGGCCAGCACGTAACCCTGTCGGTCCTCCACCGCTTCGGCCACCCGGTAGCGGCCGGCGATGAAGCCATCGATGCGCTCGCCGCGCAGCGCGCCGTGCATCGCCATGGGGGAGAGCACCGAAAAGGTCACCTGCCGCTCCAGCGCCAGGCCCCCGGCGGCCAGCCAATGGCGCAGCAGCAGTTCCGCGGTGCCGTGACGCTGGGGCACCGCCAGGCGCAGCGGCTCGGCCCGTCGCTGCAACAGCGCAGCCAGGCTCTCCCGATCCCGCACCCCCTCCCGCAGGAACGCGCGGGACAGGCAGAGGGCATTGCCGTTGCGGCTGACCGTCATCGGGGTCAGGGCCGGCCAGGGCGGCGGACCGTTAAGCCCCAGGGCCAGGGCCAGGGGCGTGGTGGCGGCGGTGATCGCCACGTCCAGCTCTCCCGCCAGCAGCCTTTCCTCCAGCCGATCCCAGTTGGCGAACGGCACCGCCACCACCCGCACCCGGCTGCTATCGAAGAGGTTGTCGGCCAGGGCCAGGGCCAGGGGGGCGATGTCCAGGCCCGGGATCACCCCCAGCCGCACCGTGGTGGCAAGACCCGGCCGCGCCGAGACAGAAGCCACGGCGGGGGGAGAGGTGGGGGCGACGGCAGGCGTGGAGGAGAGGGCCAACTCCACCTCCCGCTCAGCGCGCCGCTGTCGCAGGCGCCGCTGCTGTTGCAGGAAGCCGATCAGCTCAGCCCGCAACTGGTAATAGCGCGGATGGTCCATCACCTCCAGCCGGCGGCGGGGCCGGGGGATGGGCACCTCCAGGATCTGGCCGATCTCGGCCTCCGGACCATTGGTGAGCATCACCACCCGGTCGGAGAGCAACAGGGCCTCATCCACGTCATGGGTCACCATCACCGTGGTCACCCCCGCCCTCTGGCACAGACCCATCAGCTGCTCCTGCAAGTTGCCGCGGGTGAGGGCGTCCAGGGCGCCGAAGGGCTCATCCAGCAACAACAGGCGGGGGCGGATGGCCAAGGCTCGGGCGATGGCCACCCGCTGCTTCATCCCCCCGGAGAGCTCACTGGGCAGCTTCTCGGCGGCGGGGGTGAGACCCACCATGGCGATCGCCTCCTCCACCCTGGCCCGCCGCTCGGCGGCGCTGGCTTGACCCAGCACCCGGTTCACGGCCAAGGCGATGTTTTGCCGCACGTTCTGCCAGGGCAGCAGGGAATAGTTCTGAAACACCACCATCCGATCGGGGCCCGGCTCCGTCACCTGCCGCCCCTCCATCAAGATGCCGCCACGGCTGGCCTGGCTGAGACCGGCGAGCAGGTTGAGCAGGGTGCTCTTTCCGCAACCGGAGTGGCCGATCAGAGAGACAAACTCCCCCTCAGCAATCTCCAGGTCGATGTCCTTGAGGGCCACGTAGCGGCCCCCATCGCTGAGGGGAAACACCTGGGTGACGTCATCAACGGTCAGGAAGGCCGCCACGTCAGTTGGCCCCCCGCGCGACACGTCGACCCAGCCAAGCCACCAGCCGGTCGAGCGACAGACCCACCAGGCCGACGTAGAGGATGGCCAGGATGATCTGGCTGGAGCTGGCATCACCGCCAGCGTTGTAGGCATCCCAGATGAAGTAGCCGATGCCGCCATCGGCCTTGAGCATCTCCGCGGCCACAATCGCCAGCCAGGCCAGACCCACGGCGATGCGCAGCCCGGTGAACACATAGGGCACCGTGGCGGGGATGACGATGTTGCGGATGTATTCCCCTTTGCGCAGCCGCAGCACGCGGGCCACGTTGGTGTAGTCCTGCGGGATTTCGCGGATGCCAACGGCCGTATTGATGATGATCGGCCAGACGGCGGTGATGAAGATGACAAAAATCGCTGAAGTATTGGCGTCTTGAAACACCATCAGCGAGATCGGGAACCAGGCCAAAGGCGGCACGGTGCGCAACACCTGGATCACCGGATCCAGGCCTTTGCCCATGAAGCGACTCAGACCAAGCACGCCGCCAATGGTGACGCCGATCAGCGCCGCCAGTCCGTAGCCCAGAGCCACCCGTTGCAGGGAGATCAGGATCTGCCAGCCCAAGCCCTTGCTGGTGCCGCCCTCATCAAAGAAGGGCTGGCTGATGTAGGGGTTCCAGGTCTCGGCGACGACGGTGATTGGCCCGGGCAGACGGGACGCGCCAAGGAAGGCGGAGAGCATCTGCCAGGCCAGCAGGAAGCCACCGATGCAGATGATGTAGGGCAAGACGGGTCGCAGGACCGGCCGTAGTCGACTGGGCCGCGTCCGGGAGGGGGGAGAGGTGGTCGCCATCGTCAGCTCAAGGCTTTGATTTTCAAGCCATCGAGATAGGCCTTGGGATTCTCCGGATCAAACACCACCCCATCGAAGAAGGTTTCCTTGCCGCGAGAGTCGCTGGCCGGAATCGCCGCCTTCTGACCGATCGCCTCGGCGGCCTCCTTCCAAAGGTCAGCCCGGTTCACCTTGTTGACCAAGGCATTGATATCTGTGCTGGCCGGCAGATAGCCCCAGCGGATGTCTTCTGTCACAAACCAGACGTCATGACTCTTGTAGGGGAAGGAAGAGTTTTCACTCCAGAATTTCATTGTGTATGGGCTGTTCTCCACCACCCGACCATCGCCGTAGTCAACCTTGCCAGAAAGACGGGGTTTGATATCAGCGACATTGGCTTTGATGTATTTGTCTTGAGCAACGATTTCACACATTTCATCCAGGTTGGCGGGATCTTCGCACCACATCTGGGCCTCCTGCACAGCCATCAGCAGAGCCTTTGCCGCTTTTGGATGCTTGTCCACCCAGTCGGCCCGCATGGCGAAGGCTTTCTCAGGATGAAACTTCCATAATTCACCGGTTTGGGCAGCGGTGTAGCCCAGCTTTTTATTCACCAGGCGCTGGCCCCACGGCTCGCCCACGCAGAAGGTGTCCATGGTGCCGGTCTGCATGTTGGCCACCATCTGCGGCGGGGGCACCACCACGAGATCAGCCTCCTGATTGGGATCTACGCCATTGGCGGCCATCCAGTAGCGCATGAACAGATCATGATTGCCGCCAGGGAAGGTGACCGCCCCCTTGAATAGTTTGCCCTTCGCCTTGGCCCTGTCCACCACTGTCCGCAAGCCGGCGGCATTGTTGATTGTCAGCTTGTCGGCCAGAAAATCCTTGGACACGGAAATCGCCTGTCCCTGGGTGTTGAGCCGCGCCAGGATGTACATCGGTAGCGGCTGCTTGGTTTTGGTGATCTTTCCGGCGGTCAGCAGCAGGGGCATCGGCGAGAGGATGTGGGCGCCGTCAATGCCGCCCTTCTCGCCGCCGAGCTCGAGGTTGTCGCGAGTGACCGCCCAGGAGGTTTGCTTCATCACCTTCACATCGGGCATGCCGTGCTTGGCGAACAACCCCTTTTCCTTGGCGATGATCAGCGGCGCGGAATCGGTGAGGGCGATGAACCCCAAGGTGACGCCTTTGATCTCGGTGTCGCCCCCGCTCGCCCCCGTGGCCGCGGTTTCAGGCTTGGTGGCGGTGGCTGGGGGCTTGCCGCCGCAGGCCGCCACCACCAGGCTGCCAACTGCCGTGCTTGCGGCGGTGAGCAGAAAACGGCGGCGTGAAAACGAAGCCATGGATGAGGAATGAAGAGATGATGAAGGGTTCAGGGTGGGTTCAATTCAGAGGCCTGACGAACCCCGGAGCGAGACGATAGAAGGCTGAGGCACAACCGATCCGAAACTCCATGGGATTGGAGCGTTTCGGTTGGCGGGCCTCGAACGCTTTGCGGCTTGCGGCTGGATCACTAAGGCCCGCCACAAATCGTGTGAAGCGCAAGACTTCACCCGCGACAAGACAGGCCAAAAATGATAAAGGGTGTCAACAAACATGTGAACCACCCCATGGGAGAGCGGATTGGTGGTGCACTGTTGATGTTCTGGCTGTGCCTCGAAACGACGCGCACGGTGACAGAAAATATGAACGGCGCTCAGGCTGACCGATGCGTCTATGGAATCACGCACCACGCTTGACTGATGTCGCAAGCGCTACCGAATTCCGAGCGTCATCGGTTGGGGGCGATCAGGGCGAATTCCTCCAGCGCCCTTCGCAGATTGCGGTGTTCGTGGCCCGGGTGGCTCAGCTTCACCAGGGCGAACCGCTGCAGCTCATCGAGGCTCCTCCAGCCACCAGGCCGCAAGGCAAGGCCCAGCTCTCGGCACGAGGTCGCCACCACCTCAGGCAACGCCTCCGCCCGCTGCCAATCCGTGCCCAGTGCCGGGGGCAGGGAGCCAGCGGGCCCCTGGGGCAGGCTCTGGCTGCGCTCCAGCAGCCATTGGCGCAGAAGCGCGAGGGAGGATCCATCGTCGGGCCAGGCCAGCAGCCGCTGACGCTCCTGATCCGTCAGGCCATGCCAGTGGACGAGTTTGAGCTTCACTCCCGCCAGATCGAGCTTGCGTCGCACGGCCATCGGCAGGCAGCGCAGATCGCCGGCAAAGTCGTCCTCAAAACGGAACACCCGGCTGGCCAGGTCGTGCGGGCAGGCGTCGGGCCCTTGGCTCATGGCGCCAACTCCCGCCGCAGACGCTCGCCGGCCTGGGCCAACAGCAGGGCACGGGCTTGATCGAGGGCCCCGGGCAGGCTGCTGAACCGATCGCTCTGCCACAGCAGGCAACCCAGATTCCACAACAGGCCGTCCGCCAGAGGGCCCTCCCCCCGCAAAGCGGCCAGCGCCTGCTCCCGCCAGAGGTCGAGGGACTGCCAGGCCACCTCCGGAGCGGTGATGCCGTGGTCGCGGGGGTGCAGGAGCAGCCGCTCGCAGTGCTCTCCCCGCAGCCGGGCGGCAATGCCCGCGCGGGTGGTGGGCAGATCGGTGGAACCCTCCAAGCCCTTGATCGTCAGCACCTCCTGTTCACCGCAGGCCCGCAACGCCTCCCAGGCCCGCTGCTCCGTGGGGGGATGGACGAAGCCGCTCACCAGCAGACGCTCGCCGCGGTGGGGCGTCCAGAGGAGCTCCAGGCTGGCCACTGGCGGACGCTTGCCGATCAGGTCACGGGTGCCCACCAGGGCCTCGGCGGCGGGAAAATGCCGGGGTTGGTGCGTGAGGGCCAGGTTGTGGCGATCCAGCCGCTCCTGCACCGCCTCCAGGCTCAGCTCTCCCCAGGAGAGGCCCAGGGCCCCGAACAGTTCGGCCAGGGTCACGCCGTACTTCACCGGCATGGGACCGCCACCGTGCAGCACAACGGCCTCGCCCGCCGCCGCCAGGGTGAGTGCCACCAGAGGCAACAGGGGCGCCGTGCGGCTGCGACCGTCGTAGGGCACGCCGAAACAAAGGGCGCGCCGGCCCGGCGTGCTCAGGATCGGACCCCGGGTTCGGTACGTGTCGAGCATGCCGCTGAGCTCCTGCGGGGAGGGCCTGCGGATGCGATGGGCGATCAGAAACGCCCCCACCTGGGCGGGATCCAGGACCCCGGAGAGCATCAGCGCCATCGCCTCAGCGGCCTCCTCCCGACTGAGGCCCGTGCTGGTGTGCTCTCCACTGCCCACCATGGCGATCAGGTCGCGAAAGCGGGCCCGCTCCGCCCCCATGGCCGCCCGCTGGCGGGCTCGACGATCGTGCGCCACGACCAGGCCACCCTCCCCCACTGTTGTGTTTTGTAGCGGTTGCAACAAGGGCTTGGCCTGTTCTGGCCCACATTGTGGCCGGAGAGCGGTCAACCATTGTGAGTTCTCCCGCGGAATCCTGACGCGGGACTTGTCTGCGGAGCAAGCACTTCTCCGAGACTGTTCACTCCGCAATGGAGTCCTCTCACCTCTCCGCACCATGGCTTCCCCTGATGCCCCCGCCGTCGAGGCTTCCCGCTCCCCCGAGGAAGGGCCACGAGCCACGGCGCTCAACAAGATCGAGCAGGCCAAAGCCGCCTTCTGCGGTCTCGACCTTGAACCCCGTCTCCAGGATCTGGCCGCAGCGGGTTGGCAGAGCCTGGACGAGGCCACCTTGACCATCCACCTCAAGTGGCTGGGCATCTTCTTCCGTCCGGTCACGCCGGGGCGCTTCATGGTGCGCCTGCGCCTGCCCAACGGCCTGATTCATGCCGATCAGCTGGACGCTCTCGCCGATGTGGTCGACCGCTGCGGGGAGGAGGGCAGCGCCGACATCACCACCCGTCAAAACCTGCAGTTGCGCGGCCTGCTTCTGGAAGACATGCCGCCTCTGCTCCAGGAGCTTCAGCGGCTGGGGCTCACCAGCCAGCAATCCGGCCACGACAACCCCCGCAACGTCACCGGCCACCCCCTGGCGGGCCTGGATCCCGAGGAAATTGTGGACACCCGGCCGCTGGTGCGAGCGATCCAGGCGGTGTTGCTCGGCCCGGAGGGCCCCCGCAACATGCCCCGCAAATTCAATGTCGCCGTGGGTGGCGCCCCGGACAGTTTTCTGCTGCACAACGACCTGGCCTTTCTCCCCTCTGTCCACAGCGGCGATCTGGGGTTCACGGTGATGGTGGGGGGCTTCTTTTCCGGCCAGCGCAATGAACTGGCCATTCCCCTGGGGCTCTGGCTGCCGGCCTCGGCCCTGCCGGACTTCACCCTGGCTGTGGTGAAGCATTACGAGCAGCGCGGGGATCGGGCCGTGCGCAGCCGCACCCGCCTGATGTACCTGATTGATGCCCTCGGTCTGGAGGCTTACCGCCAGGAGGTGATCGCCAGCCACCGCAGCCTGCGGGGCCCTGAAGCGGTGGCCCTGCTGCGCTCCCACGACGGCAGCCACCTGGTCAACCGCCCGCCGCGCGATGTCTGCGGCATCCATCCCCAGAAGCAAGCGGGCCTGTCCTGGGTGGGCCTGAATGTGCCGATGGGCCGTCTCGATGCCGCGGCGCTGGCTGATCTCGCCCACCTGGCCCGCACCTGGGGAGACGGAGAGCTGCGCTTCACGGAAAGTCAGAACGTGGTGATCAGCGGGGTGCCCGAGGCACGCATCGCCGCGCTGCAAGCGCAGCTGTCCACGGCTGAACGCCAGCGTGCCTTCCGGCTCACTCCCGGCCCGCTGCTGGCGGAAGCCGTGAGTTGCACGGGCAACCGCTACTGCAGCTTCGCCCTGATTCCCACCAAGACCACCGCCCAAGAGGTGGTGGAGGAGTTGGAGCGGCGCCTGGAGCTGCCCCACCCGGTCCGCACCCATTGGACGGGGTGCCCCAATGCCTGCGGTCAGCCCTACATGGGCCAGATCGGCCTGCTGGGTGCCAAAGCCCGTCAGGGGGGACAGATGGTGGAGGCGGCCAAGATCTTTCTCGGCGGCTCCATGGGCGCCCATCCCCGCCTGGCCGAACTGCACCACAAGGGCGTGCCCCTCGACCAGCTCACAGATGCGCTGGAGTCCCTGCTGGTGGAGCACTTTGGTGCCACGCGCCGGACCCCTTGCCCATGAAGCGTCCCCAGGTGGGCGCCCACCAGGTGCGCCGACGGGGGGTCGCGCTGGACCGCCAGCGCCGATCGACCGCCTCCATTTCCTGGCTGTCGGCATGGTCCGCCACGCCGTAGAGCAGGTGGATGATCCTGTCCGGATCAAGATCCAGTGCCGCCGCCTCATGCCAGAGCCACCGGGTGCGCTCCTGGTCGGCTCGCACGAACTGGGCCTCCACCAGCTGACGGGTGAGCAGAAAAACGAGCTGGCGCTGCTTCAAGGCGGCGAAGCTCAGGCCTGCCGCCTCCCCGTTCTGCGGGCGGCCTCGCCCTGCCGGCCGCAGACAGGACAGGGTCGTTCGGGTTGAGGGCGACGGCGCCGCCCCAATGCTTGTCGCCTGTTCCACCGATCGTGCTCCCGGGGCGGCCTTGACAGCCTTCACTGTCGGGCGGGTTCGCGGCCTCCACCACCGTTTGCCATGAAACGTATCGCTTGCTACATCGGCATCCTCCCCGCTGGCGCCGCGTGCGCACCCCACAGCGCACGCGGATCGGCCTGTCCCCCCATGCTCCAGGGGAATTTGCCATGGTGACCTCCCCGCCCGTCTTCGCCCCTGTGGCTCCCCCTCCGGGCCCATCCTCCAACCTGGTGGCCGACCTGCCCCCGCCCGGCAGTCCCGATCGCTGGCCCTGGTTGCAGCGCCTGCGGCGACAACCAAGCCTGCCCTTGGAGCCCTGGCTGCGCGCCCTGGAAGGTGGAGAACTGGCGCCCCAACAGGATCTGATGGCGGTGCTGGCCGACCACCTCGACGGACCCGCCATGGCGCGCCTGTTGCGCTGGTGGAGCCGCAGCGACCCTTGGGATCCCGCCCTGCCGGCCCTGATCGTTGCTCGGCCCGACCCCTGCGGCCGCGAGGCCTTGCTCCAGGCCTGCTCCACTGCGGGGCCCGATCCCGACCGACAGGTGGCCTTGCTGCCGTTGGTGGGTCACCAGCGGGATCCCGCGGATTTCTCCCTGCTGCGCCGAGCGGCCCTGGAGCCGGGTCCCACGCGGCTGCGCCTGGCTGCGCTTGAGGGAATCTGCCGGGGATTGGGCGCCTGGCCCCTGCCGGCGTTGCGGCGTGCTCTGGCGGTCCTGGCCCGTGACCTGCACCCCCCCCTGGCGGCCGCGGCCGTCGACGCCCGGGCCCGGCTGCCCGAGGCGCGTCCCCTCCTGGTCCGCCTGGCCCGCCAGGAGCTCGACCCCAGCGTGGCCGCCCGTCTGCAGCGGCGCTTGCGGCGCCTGCCCGCGGCTCCCCTGGTGTTGATCATTCATGGCCGGGCGCAGGGCCTGGTGCCGCCGGAGCTGATCACCCTGGCGGCAGCGCTTCAGGAGCGGCGCGGTGCGCCGGTGATCCTGGAGACCCTCACGGGCGCGGAACCGCCCCCGACTCCGGAGCCACCCGCTGCGATGACCACCCTGGTGCCCCTGTTCCTGCTGCCGGGGGGCCATGTCCGCCGCGATGCGCCCGCACGGCTGGGCCGCTGGCGGGAGGCCGGGCCGGTGCGGGTGCTGCCGTTTCTGGGCGCCTGGCCAGCCTGGCAGACGATCCTGGCGGAGGAGGTCAGGCGGCTGGCCGCCCGAGGGGGGGCCGCCCAGCCGCTGCTGCTGCACCATCCTGTGGAAGGTCCTCTGTCTCAGCGCTACCTGACCCACCTCGCCTCCGTCTGCGGCGCCCGCTGCCAACCTCTGGCGCCCCCCCTCCCGGGGGCGGAAGCACCGCCGTCGTTACATCGTCAGCCGGCTCTCCCCCTGGTTTTGGCCGCCAGTCGCCTCAGCGAAGGGCTCGGGGCGGAGCTGGCCGTGCCTCTGCTGGCAAGGCCCATCGTGCGCCACGGACTGCTTCAACTGCTGGAGGAACTGCCATGAGCGACGGGGAGGGAACCCGGCCAACACCCCACTTGGGCACGGTGTTCCTTGTGGGCGCCGGCCCCGGCGATCCGGAGCTCCTGACCGTGCGGGCCCACCGCCTCCTGAGCGGTTGCGATGCCCTCGTTTACGACGCTCTGGTGCCCCAGGAGCTTTTGGATCTGGCGCCTCCGGAGTGCGAACGCCGGTTTGTGGGCAAGCGGCGGGGGCACCATTCCGTCCCCCAACCCACGATCAACAGCGTTCTGGTGGAACTGGCCCGGCGTCATCGGCGCATCGTGCGCCTCAAGGGTGGCGATCCCTTCCTCTTCGGGCGGGGCGGGGAGGAGGCCGCCCATCTGGTGGCCCGGGGCGTGCCTGTGGAGGTGGTGCCCGGGGTGACGGCGGGGATCGCCGCACCGGCCTACGCCGGCATCCCGGTGACCCACCGCCGGGCCGGCTCGAGCGTCACCTTTGTCACAGGCCATGAGGAGATCGACAAGGGACGGCCCGGGGTGGATTGGCGAGGGCTGGCCCGCAGCAGTGATGGCCTGGTGATCTACATGGGTCTGCACAATCTCCGCCACATCTGCGAGGAGCTCATGGCTGGCGGCCTGCCGCCCTCCACCCCCGCGGCGGCGGTTCAACAGGGCACCGTGCAGGGCCAGCGCCTGGTGTTGGCGCCGTTGGCCACGTTCGCGGGCGCGGTGGAGCAGGCCGCCCTGGCCTCCCCCGCAATCATCGTGGTCGGCGCTGTGGTGGCGCAGCGGGTGGCGGCCTGCGCCCCCCCGCCTGCCACGGTGACGATGCCCATCCCTCTTTGAATCGGACAGGCCACGGCCGGCCACGGCCAGAACCGCCTGTGGAATCGATTGTTTTGTAACGAAGATCACGTGGTGAGGGATTGAGCTTCGTTTCACTGGACAATTCTTCGCTCCCTACCGGCGCCCTCCCCGCTCCGGTTCCCTCGCCCTTGCCCCTGGCTCACCCCGCCATGACCGCCACCCTGTCCAACCGACAACCCAGTCCCCACCACAGTCCGATGCCAGAACGCAGCAGCGACCAGGCCCAAAGCGTGCCCCGTCCGGCGCCGATGTTCGAGCTGATCCCTTACGAAAAGTTCCGCGACACCCCCGCTGTCCGCTTCTTCGACATCACCGTTCCCACCTCCAACGCCCGAGACCTGGTGGTGCACTCCGGCCCGGCCATCAGTCCCCCCAATGACCCCGAAACGGGCGCCTGGCAGTTTTATCTGCACCCCCACCAGGAAGACAACCTGCTGGCCATGCACGGCGGCCGCACCTTTTATCTCGTGAATCTGGGCTGGAATTACCCCTACCACATTGTGCGGCTGGACTGCGGCGGCGACATTCTTCGCATCCCGCCGGGCACCTTCCACCGCTCGGTGTCCGACCCGCATGGTTCCTTGGTGCTCAATCAGGCCGTGCGCGAAGAGGGCGCCAGCGTGGTGCGGGAGTTTCGTGTGTATAACAGCTCACGCATTCCCCGTCTCTTTGCGGTGACTTCAAAAACGGCTCCACTGCCCAAATTGCACGGCCTCAACTGGTGAGGCCCAGGGCTTCCAATCGCAGATCCAGGGTGATGGCGTCGGGCCGTTCACGGCCCCGCCAGGCCGTTGTCTCATCCGCTGAGCCGGGGTCCGAGGGCTCCAGCTCCACGGGCAGGAAGCGCTCTCCGCTCGCCGACAAGACGTAGGCCTCCACGCCCACCGGGCTGCCCACCAGCAGGCGCAGGGGCCAGTCAGGGGCAATGCCCGGGTGGAGACAGGGGTAGAGCCTCTGAAAGCGGTGGCGCACGGCCAGCAGGGAGGCGGGATCGGGGTCCAGGGCCAGCCTTCTGCCCTGCAGGGTCAGCCAGCAGTGTTCGCGGAAGGCACGGTTGGCGGTCACTTCAAAACGCCGTAAGGAGCCGTCCACGAACCGGCTGGTGAATCCCCCTTCCCGGGGAAAATCGCAAATCAGCGGCCAGGGTTCCAGGGCCGGCCGCAGCTCCAAGCGAGGGGGCTCCCCACTCCCTGACGACTCTCCCTGCCAAACCAACAGGGGAGGAAAGCGCCAATCCCACAGCTCCTGGAAGGGCCGCTCCTCCAGGGCCAGACCCGCCGCCGCAAGATCCGCCAACACGGTCCGCAGATCAGCCCAGAGCTGACTGGGGAGCAGGCAGCGATCATGCAGGCTGTCTCCCCAAGGACGCAGGCGGCGCGGCCGGTGGGCCGGGCTGAGCAGATGGATCGCCAGACAACTCCACAGCAGCGCAATCGCCTGGGTCCATTCCAGACGCGGCAGGCTTTCCAGAGCGCGGAATTCGATCAGCCCCAGACAGCCCGCCGGGGTGCCGGGATTCCAGAACTTGTCGAAGCTGATCTCGCTGCGGTGATTGTTGCCACTGCGGTCGGCATGGAGGTGACGCAGGGTTTCACCAATCAAGGCACGATGGTCGCCCCAGGGTTCAAGGGAGGGATGCTCTTCGGCCTGTTCCAGCTGGCGGTAGGCCAGTTCCAGGTCAAAGATCGCTCCGCAGGCTTCATCCGGCCGGGGTGCCTGGGAGGCTGGTCCCACGCTGGACCCGCTAAAGAGGTAGCTCAGGCTGGGATGGTGTTGCCAGTAGCGGAGCAGGCCCGCCAGCCAAGCAGGCCGTGGGAAGAAGGGATTGGCCGCCAGGGAAGCCCCGCCCCAGAGCAGATGGTTGCCCCCCCCGGTTCCCTCCTGGCCGCCATGGTCCGCCTGCTTCCAGGTGCGTAGATCCACCTCCTCGGCCGCCGTTTCGATGCGCTGGAGCCACAGGGCGTACTCCGTCCAGCCATGGCAAACGGGCAGGTTGATCTCCAGCACGCCCGGATCGGCCGTCATGCCGAGCACCTGCCAGTGGTCATCGACGTCGCTGGGCAACATCCCGCTCAAGCGGGGCTGGCTCAGGCCTTGCTCCACCAGGCTGTCCGCCACGGCCTGGAGCAAGGCCTCCAGCGGAGCCCGCAGCAAGGGGGGAAGGAACAACTCCCAACCCTCCGCATCCACCTCCAGGGTGAGCACCTGGCGGGGAAGATCATCGGGGAAGTGGGCCAGGGGAAGCCGCAGCCCGGCCGGTCCCGGGGCACCGCTCAGCAGGCACAGCTCCTCGGCCAGTTCCCAGGCTCCCGCCTGCCAGCACCAATCCTCAACCCGGCCCTCCAGCGGGGTGATGTCTGCGGCGGTGAGGGGCGCGGCCCAAACGAACCGCCCCTCGTCGACAGGATCCCGCAGCGCCAGCGGCCGCAGCCGCACACCGAGGCGCCGGCCCAGCCGCTCCAGCCAGGCGGGGGCGTGCTCCGCCCGCAGCGGCACGGGCCAGGCCTCTTGCGGACGGGTGTCGCCACCGCGCACGAGGGGCGAGCCATCGGCACGCACAAGCAGCCGCAGGGCCCAGCGGGGATTGACTTCCCCGGCATAGAGCTTCCCCGGGCAATACAGGAGTGTGCTGCCAGGCCATACCTTGCGTTGGAACACCTCCGCCAGGCGACGGGCGATGGGCAGCTTGCTGGGGCCATCCGCCGTGATCGACCACTCCGACCCCTCTGGATTTACTGGAACCAGGGTGGGCTCCCCGCCGAGGGTGAGGTGAATCCCTTCAGCGGACAGACGCTCATGCACCGTTTTGGCCAGGGTCTCCATCCAAGGGGTCATCGGCGGCGTCTTGAGGCTCAAGGGATCCTCTAACAGCGGGGGGCGAGGGCGGCTAAGGAGACTCTGGACAACCCCTCAGCGGCACCCGTGAGAGCGCGGAGCTGCCAGTTGGTGCAAGGGACAGCTTCCACTGGCGACTGGTTGTCCAGAGCTTCCCTAACCGGCACGATTCGGCGCGGGGGTGCTCCCTCCGACCGGCACGGGCTTCACGTTCCAGATGCGCTCGGCATACTCGCGAATGGATCGATCAGAGGAGAAGAAGCCACAGCGGGCTGTGTTCAGAATGGACATCTGAGTCCAACGCTGCGTGTCGAGCCAAGCTCCATCGACCTCGTTCTGAGCACGTCGGTAATCGCCGATGTCGGCCATCACCCGGAAGGGATCGCTGCTGCAGAGGTTGGAGAGCAGGGGGTGGAACAATTGCCGATCGCCCTCGCTGAAATGACCCGATCCGATCAAATCAATCGCGGCCCTGGTGAGGGGCTCATTTTCCAACCAAGGCATCGGGTGATAGCCACTGCGGTTGATGGCGGCCAGCTGCTCGGCGGTGTGGCCAAAGAGAAAGAAGTTATCGTTGCCAACCCGTTCCCGAATCTCAACATTCGCTCCATCCAAGGTGCCAATCGTGAGGGCACCATTGAGGGCCATCTTCATGTTGCCGGTGCCGGAAGCCTCCATGCCTGCTGTTGAGATCTGCTCAGAAAGATCCACCGCTGGATAGATGCGATGCCCGAGGCTGACGCTGAAGTTGGGCAAAAACACCACCCGCAGACGGCCATCCATGGCTGGATCAATGTTGACAATATCGGCGATGCCAACGATCAGGCGGATGATCAGCTTGGCCATCGCGTAGCCCGGCGCCGCCTTGCCACCAAAGACCACCGTGCGCGGCGGCAGATCTTCCCCCTGCCGCAGTCGCAGGTAACGCTCCACCAGCTGAAGGGCCGCCAGGTGCTGGCGTTTGTATTCGTGAATGCGCTTCACCTGCACATCAAACAGGCTGGCGGGATCCACCAGCACACCCGTTTGTTGCCGGATGGTTTGGGCCAACCGTTCCTTGGCATGGGCACGAACCCTGCGCCAGCGATCGAGGAAGGCCGGGTCTTGGGCCAAAGGCTCCAGGCGGGAGAGCTGATCGAGATCGCTTCTCCAGGTGTCACCAATGGCCTCGTCCAAGAGAGTTGCCAGGTGGGGGTTGGAGACGGCGAGCCAGCGACGGGGGGTGACGCCGTTGGTGATGTTGCCAAAGCGCTCGGGCCAGATCTGAGCGAAGTCGTAGAAGAGGTGTTGCTTGAGCAACTGGCTGTGCAGCTCAGCGACGCCATTCACCTGGTGGCTGCCCACCACCGCAAGGTGAGCCATGCGCACCTTGCGCTGGGTGCCCTCCTGGATGAGGGAAAGTTTTTCGAGCATCTCCGGCTTGCCGGGATAGCGCAAGCGCACCATGCGGAGAAAGCGGGCATTGATTTCAAAGATGATCTCCAATTGCCGGGGCAGCAATTGTTGAAACAACTCCAGTCCCCAACATTCCAGGGCTTCGGGCAGCAGGGTGTGATTGGTGTAGCTGATGCAGCAAGTGGTGATCCCCCAGGCCGCATCCCATTCCACACCATGCTCATCGATCAGCAGGCGCATCAGCTCCGCCACGGCGATGGCGGGATGGGTGTCGTTGAGCTGGATGGCAAATTTCTTGGCAAACTCCGTCACCTGCAAACCCTGGCCCTTGAGGATGCGGAACATGTCCTGCAAGGAGCAGGAGACGAAGAAGATCTGTTGACTCAAACGCAGCCGTTTGCCTTGCTCCATCTCATCGTTGGGATAGAGCACCTTGGACAGGGTTTCCGATTGCACCTTGTGGAGCACAGCCCGGGTGTAATCGCCAGCATTAAAGGAGGCAAAGTCAAAGTCTTCTGGGGCGTGGGCCGACCAGAGGCGCAAGGTGTTGGCGGTGTGTACGCCATAGCCCAGGATCGGCGTGTCGTAGGCCACACCGATCACCGTCTGGCCGCCGATGTTCACCTCATACCTCCACTCAGGTCGGATCACCTCCCAGGGGTTGCCCCTGGCCAGCCAGGGGTCGGTGCTTTCCACCTGGCCGCTGGGGCCGATCTGCTGGCGGAAGATGCCAAATTCATAGCGGATGCCATAACCAATCGCCGGAAGCTCCAGGGTCGCCATCGACTCCTGGAAACAGGCCGCCAACCGTCCCAGGCCACCATTCCCCAGGCCCGGCTCCGGTTCCTCGGCGATCAGCTGGTCCAAAGAGAGGCCCAGTTCCTCGCAGGCCGCCTCGGCATCCTTGTGGATGCCGAGGTTCACCAGATTGTTTTCCAGGTGGGGACCCAGCAAATATTCCGCAGACAGATAGACAGCGGTGCGCACGTGTTGCTGGGTGTAGGTCTCCGCCGTATCCACCCAGCTGGCCAAGAGCCTGTCCCGCACCGCCAGGGCCAGACACAGGTAGTGGTCGTGGATCGTGGCGAGGGCAGGCGCCTTGGCCTGGCTGGAGAAGAGATGTCGACGCATGTCCGCCGCCAGGGGGTTGGCGAAGGAGGCGGCGCTGGAGGAAAGGGAAGTGGCGACCATTCACGCAGAGTTCAAATTTGCATCCGTCATGGCGCGGCATGGGGAGGATCGCTGAAGCATTGGCTACCAGCTGCGCCGGGCTGCTCCATTTCTTCATCCCGGACGCCGGAACGCTCCGGATCAAGCACCTCCGCCTGGATGCTCCATTTGAGCTCGCTCTCCACCGGTCCGTTCCCGGAAAAACTCCCGGAAACCGCCGCCGTCAGATTGGCTTTGGAGGACGTGGCCAACACGATGTAGCGATCGTCAATGAGTCCCATGCCACTTGGATCGTAACCACGCCAACCTGCCCCGGGCAGATAGATCTCGGCCCAGGCATGGAGGTCATACTCCTTCGGCCTGGGCTCCACCAGGTGGTAGCCACTGACGAAGCGGGAGGGCAGGCCCACGCAGCGACAGGATTCGATCATCAGCATCGCCAGATCGCGGCAGGACCCCACCCGCTCCTTCAAGGTCCGACCCGCAGGCCAAGCCGGGCCCATGTGGCGCTGGGTGTATTTGACCCGATCTTGGATGATGGCCACAAGTTGGTTCAGAAAGGGCATCGCCAGCTGGTCGCATCCCGTCAGAGCTTCCTGGGCCAGATCGACCGCAGCCGGATCATGTTGGCCGTTGGGCAACCAACCCTCCAGGGCGCCCATCAGATCACCATTGAGATGGCCCACCGGATAGGGCAGCAGGGGGGGGGTGACCTCCAGGGCCATCTCCAGCCGGGGTGCTGTTTGGGTGATCACCTCACTGCTGGCGCGCACCAGAAAGCGATCCGTGCTGCCAAGAAAGCGGGCGCGCAGGATCTCATCACCGCTGGCGGCCAACAGGGGGTAGAGGGTGTCAGGTTCTGGAGTGATGGCCAGCTGGAAGTTCAGAAGCCGTTGAAAACCATGCCCCCGGGGTTTGAGGCAGAAGCGGTGGGGGCCAAGCAGGATCGGGGCGGAATAGCGATAGTGGAGGCTATGGGTTACGAGGGCGCGCATGCCGGCTCGGGGTGGGTCGAGGAGCTGGTGGGGGCGATGAAATACCGCTTTTCGATCAGGGTGTGCAGTTGGTTGAAATCCTGCTGCAGATGGTCAATGGCTTCATGCAGACCACTGGCGATTAAATCATCAATCCGGGTATAACTCCAGCGGGCTAGGGTGAGGCCCGCCAGACACTCCAACTCATCCGGGGCTCCTGGCACAAAGCCGCCACGGATGATGCGCAGAGTTTCATTGATGCGCTCCAGGCAGTAGCGCACGGAGCGGGGAAAGATCGGATCCAGCAACAGGAAACCCGCCACTGCCCGGGGAGCGATGGCCCGCTGCTGCGATTGACGAAACATCTGGTAGGCACCAGCTGTGCGCAGCAGAGCAATCCACTGCAGTTCGTCCAGCACTCCCCCCACATCCTCATTGGAAGGGAGCAGCAGGAAATACTTGACGTCGAGGATGCGTGTGGTCTTGTCAGCCCGCTCCAGCAGCCGCCCCAGTCGACTGAATTGCCAGGAGAGATCCCGGCTCAAGGTGGCATCGGTGACCCCGTAAAAGAGCTGGCAGTCTCGACGAATGATGCGGAGCTGCTCTTGGGGAGGCTGCTGCCAGTAATCGGGCTCCTGAAGCCCCCAATAGCAACCATTGATCTGTTCCCACATTTCGGTGGTGATCACATCGCGAATCTGCCGGGCATTTTCCCTGGCAAAGGTGATGCAATTCACCACGCTGCTGGGATTGTCAGGTTCGCGCACCAGAAATTTCACCACATCATCAGGGCTGCCATCGGGATAGAGCTTGTCGAAGAGCTCTCGATCGCCGCTGGCATCGATCAGGGGCAACCAGGGCTCAGCGCTGCCTGGTGGACAGTCCAGCGCCATGGCTTCGCTGACCTCAACAAAGCGAGAGATGTTTTCCGCACGCTCCACATAACGGTTGATCCAATAAAGGGAATCAGCAACACGACTCAACATGATTGGACCTCCTCGGCCAAAGCCGAGGCCTCGGCTTCAATCAGAGAATCATCCACGATCCAGGTATCTTTACAGCCACCGCCTTGAGAAGAATTAACAACGAGGGAGCCGCGCCGCAAAGCAACTCGGGTCAGCCCTCCCGGCGTGACCCAGTTGCTCTTACCCCGCAGCACATAGGGCCTCAGATCAACATGGCAGGGATAAATCTCTCCTTCACTTAGGGAGGGGACAGTGGAGAGCTCAAGTGTTGGCTGGGCAATGAAATTGCGTGGATCAGCCTCGATTTTGGCGGCGAAGCTAGCAATGTCTTCCTTGCTCGCGTGGGGGCCAATCAGCATGCCATAGCCACCCGCTTCAGCCACGGACTTCACAACCAGCTCGGCGAGATGGGCAAGCACATAGGCGCGATCATCGGGGCGGGAACAAAGATACGTGGGTACATTTTCAATGATGGGCTCTTCGTTTAAATAATAGCGAATCATATCTGGCAGGTAAGCATAAATTAGTTTGTCATCCGCCACGCCCGTGCCAGGAGCATTGGCGATGGCCACCCTGCCAGCAGCGTAGGCGGCCATCAGGCCATGGACGCCGAGAATCGAATCCTTGCGAAAAACCTCTGGATCGAGGAAATCATCATCAATGCGTCGGTAAATTACATCAACAGGCTCCAGACCAGCGGTGCTGCGCATCCACACCCGTCGGTCTTCCACCACCAGATCCCTTCCTTCCACAAGCTGAATGCCCATCTGCTGGGCAAGATAGCTGTGCTCGAAATAGGCACTGTTGTAAACACCTGGGGTCAGCAGGACCACCTTCGGATTGTCGGTCCAGGTGGCCAGGTCTCGCAGGGTCTCCAGCAGGTGGGAAGCGTAATTGTCAATCGGCTGCACGGTGGGCCCCGCGAAGAGGCTGGGGAAGATCCGTTTCATCACCCGCCTGTTTTCGAGGAAGTACGCCACTCCGGAGGGGCAGCGCAGATTGTCTTCCAGCACCCGCCAGGTGCCTTCGCCGTCTCGCACCAGGTCAAGCCCGGAAATGTGACACCAACGACCAAGGGGGGGCTGGATGCCCTGCATTTGGGGACGCCACCCGTGGGAGCTGACCACGTCCTCGCGGGGAACGACGCCGTCGGCATGGATGTGCCCGGGACCATAGACATCGGCCAGGAACAGATCAATGGCTTCCAGGCGCTGGAACAGCCCCTTTTCCAAGCGCTCCCACTCGCTGGCGCGGATCAGCCTCGGCAGCGGATCGAAGGGGAGGATGCGCTCCACGCCCAGGGTGCCGGAGTCATTCAAGCGGAAAGTGGCGCCCAGGCGTCGGAGTAGCATGCCGGCGGCGGCGTGGTTGTGGTTGAGCTGCTCCAAACCCATCTGCCGCAGGGAAGAGAGCAGGGGTCGCAAGGCGGGGCGGGGCTGGTCAGGAGCGCCGAAATATTCGTCATAGCCGTGGTTGGGCGCATACTCCGTGAACATAGGGCCGCCAGCTTCAAGGAATGATCCTGCAGGGCCACGGGGCCAGAACTGGTTGCCATTGCTACGGATCCCGTCCTTCTCAGACCGTCAAGGGGAGAAATGGCCTGGGAACACCGGGGAGAGCAGCCCGCCAAGCTTGGCTTTCCTGACAAACTGCGTCACAGATGCTCGCAGAGGTCAGCGACCCTGATAGGGTTGTAGTGTATGATTCCCTTAAACTAACCGTTCAAATGAAACTCGCCCATTTCTCTATACCCATTCTCGCTGTTGCAAGTCTAGCCCTGCCGCTTAAGTCCTACGCAGTTTCCGTAGGCTATCAATATACGACCACTACAACCTTCTCCACCACTGGAGAAAATCTCACGGCCGTAACATTGTCGTTTCCGCGTTTTGATGCTTCGATTATTCCTCCTGACCGCACAAGCATTGTTCTCAAGGGATATAACTATGTCCTCAGCCCGGCGACCCTGGGAGGAGAAGCGGGAGTTGCCTGTGTAACATTCATTTCTCCCGGTACCTGCCCTGTCAATGGGCCCTTCAATGTCAAAGCCACACTGACCTTCAACTCCATGAGTGGTGGCACGGCCCCAGGTTTTTCCCCCATCACGGAATCCGTCGCTGGGCCAGCGCCGGCAAATGCAACAAATAACTTCGCACTAAGCACTACTGCCAATGGTCTCCTGAGTTCTGATATCCTCTTCACGAGCGGTCAAGTTCCCAATTTTACCCAGCCACCCTCTACCCCCCTGGCCAGCCTGACGGGGTATCAGACAGCTTGGTCCTTGCAGACAGCAGCGAATTTGCCTGTCCCCTCGAACGTTTTTGGGGTCTGGACTGTTGCAACTGTCTCTGGCTCGATCGGTGTTCGTTACATTTATGAGTATGTTCCTGGTCCATTGCCTATCCTGGGTGCTGGAGCTGCTTTCTCTTGGTCCCGCCGTCTGCGCAAGAGAGTCAAGCAAGCGGTATCGCTTCATCATTCTTGATTGATCACGCCTCTCTCGCGGCCGGGTCCCCCTTGGGGGGGCTTTTTTTTTGATTGGGATTTCAACTAAGCTCTCATTATGATGCTAGCGCTCCTTTGAATCAGAATCATCTCTCTCGCCTACTGGCCAATTTAGCTCTAGTGCTGCTTGCCATCTACACGGCGGCGGTGTTGTTTGATGTCTTGCCTCCCAAGCTTCTTCAGCCAGATTGGATCTTAAATGCAACATTTGCCGCGACAAGCTTCGTCACTGTTCCACTCTTGGCGGTGGCCTTCGTGCATTTGGCCGGCTACATGTCTCCTGGCACGCTGCCAAAGTTACAGCTTCGTATCGCGCGTTTATCTGCCCTTCTCGCGCTGCTTTTCCTCCTGTTCCAGCCGATGCTTGTCTATGCGATTTGGCGCAACGCCGCCGATCTCGCCGCATACAACAAGGAACAGATCATCCAGGGGCAAGCCAAGGGCAATGAGCTGATCAAGGCCATAGAGACTGCAGCCTCCTTTCGTGAGCTTCAAGTCAGTATGGCCAAGTTGCAGGGACCTCAGATCCCGGACCAGGCAAGTTCGATCCCTTTTCCAGCTCTACGCAAACAATTGCTAGAGGCCATTAAATCGGCCCAATCTGCCATTCCTACCAACCTGAAAAAGCCGACATCCCCGGAGTACTTGCAGGTTTACAGGCGGATTGCTCGCACATCAGTGATCAGTTTGATGGCTTCTTTTGGCTTTGCTCTGATGGCCTGGAATCCGGTGAGTGAATCGAACATCTTAATTGTCTATCTAAAATCAGTTGGCTTGTTTGGCATCACACCTGTATCTCTGTACAAAGGCTTCACCGGCTTGCTCATCAACTATCAAAACAGGTGGAAACAGGAGGGGAAGATTAAGCAAAATCGCAAATCTGCTCTTCAACATCAACGACAGATTCGCAAAGCGGAAACAAGACAAATTCGCGAGATGAAACGCCGACAGATCGCCGATCAGAAACATGCCGAGAGAATGCGTCTGGAGCGAGAACGCGTGCTGGAACTTGAGCGCAAACTGGAGCGAAAGCAGGAACTTGAGCGGGAACGGGAACGGAATCGGAACAATCCATGAGCCAAGCCTCCAACCATGCCGCCAAGACATCCTATGGAGCGGGATGTCTCAGAGTAGAAAATACAGCTGCGCCAAGGGCAGTTCGGCAGCGGGTTCGCAACTGAGCAACTCCCCATCGGCAAACACCTCATAGGTCTGCGGGTCGACCTCCATCCTGGGCAGCAGGGTGTTATTGCGCATCTGTAGCTTGCCGATATCGCGGGTGTGCACCACGGGCACACAAGATCGGCGCAGGTTCAAACGGCGCGGCAGATCCTCTTCCAGGGCCGCCTGGCTCACAAACGTGAGGCAACTCGAGGCCAGCGCACCGCCAAAGGCGGCAAACATCGGCCGACCATGCACAGGTCCAGGGGTGGGAATGGAGGCGTTGGCATCCCCCATCTGGGCCCACACAATCGAGCCCCCCTTCAGCACCAGCTCAGGCTTCACGCCAAAAAAACCGGGCTTCCACAGCACCAGGTCCGCCAGCTTGCCCAGCTCCACCGAACCCACCTGACTATCGATGCCATGGGCAATGGCCGGGTTGATGGTGGTTTTCGCGATATAGCGCTTCAGGCGCGTGTTGTCGTTGCGGCTGCCGTCGCCAGCCAGGGGACCCCGTTGCACTTTCATCTTGTGAGCCGTCTGGAAGGTGCGCAGGATCACTTCCCCCACCCGGCCCATTGCCTGAGAGTCGCTGGCAATGATCGAGAAGGCGCCCAGATCGTGGAGGATGTCTTCAGCGGCAATGGTTTCGCGGCGGATGCGCGATTCGGCGAAGGCCACATCCTCGGGAATCTTGGGATCCAGGTGGTGGCACACCATCAACATGTCGAGGTGTTCCTCCAGGGTGTTGCGGGTGTAGGGCCGTGTGGGGTTCGTGCTGCTTGGCAACACGTTGGCCTCCGCACAGATGCGGATGATGTCGGGGGCGTGGCCACCACCGGCTCCCTCGGTGTGGAACGTGTGGATCGTGCGGCCAGCAATGGCGCGAATCGTGTCTTCCACGAATCCCGCCTCATTGAGAGTGTCGCTGTGAATGCACACCTGCACGTCAAAGCGATCCGCCACCGACAGGCAGCAATCGATGGCGGCAGGGGTGGTGCCCCAGTCTTCGTGCAATTTCAGGCCGCAGGCACCCGCGCGGATCTGCTCCTCAATGGCCTCGGCTGTGCTGGCGTTGCCCTTGCCGAAAAACCCCAGGTTGACCGGCAGCCCCTCCGCAGCCTGCAGCATCCGCGCCAGATGGAAGGAGCCGGGGGTGCAGGTGGTGGCGTTGGTGCCGGTGGCGGGTCCTGTTCCCCCCCCCAGAAGCGTGGTGACACCGCTGGCCAGGGCGGTTTCCACCTGCTGGGGGCAGATGAAATGGATGTGGGTGTCGATGGAGCCGGCCGTCACGATGTGTCCCTCCGCCGCGATCGCTTCTGTGCCCGGACCCACCACGATCGTCACCCCCTCCTGGGTGTCGGGGTTGCCCGCCTTGCCAATGGCCACGATCCGCCCGTCCCGCAGACCGATGTCAGCCTTGACAATCCCCCACCAGTCGAGGATGACGGCGTTGGTGATGACGGTATCCACCGCGCCGGCGGCGCGACTGGCTTGGGCCTGGCCCATGCCGTCGCGAATCACCTTGCCCCCGCCAAATTTCACCTCGTCGCCATACAGCGTGCAGTCGCTCTCCACCTCCAAGATCAAGTCGGTGTCCGCCAGCCGCAGCCGATCGCCCGTGGTGGGGCCATAGGTTTCGGCGTAAATGCGACGGTCGATGCGGTAAGCCATGGGGAATTCAGTCGAGGGGGCCGTTGATCTGACCGCGGAAGCCCACCACCCGCCGCTGGCCGCCGTAAGGCACCAGACGCACCTCACGGGTGTCGCCCGGTTCAAAACGGATGGCGGTGCCGGCGGGGATGTCGAGCCGCTGACCAAGGCTGGCTTGGCGGTCGAACACGAGGGCGGCGTTGGTTTCAAAAAAATGAAAGTGGGAGCCGACCTGCACCGGACGGTCGCCGCTGTTGGCCACCGTGATCGTGGTGACAGGTCGGCCGGCGTTCAGTTCGAGGCTGCCGGGTTCAGGAAGCAGTTCGCCGGGAATCAAGGGGGCCATGGCTCAGCGGATCGGGTCGTGGATCGTGACGAGCTTGGTGCCATCCGGAAAGACCGCTTCAATCTGCACCTCCCGCACCAGCTCCGGCACCCCTTCCATCACCTGGTCGCGGTTCAGCCAGGTGCTGCCCTCGGCCATCAGGGCGGCCACTGTTTTGCCATCCCGGGCGCCCTCCAACACCTGGAAGCTAAGCCAAGCCACCGCCTCCGGCTGGTTGAGCCTCAAGCCCCGTCCCAGGCGCCGCTCCGCCAGAAGGGCGGCGGTGACGATCAGGAGCTTGTCTTTTTCCTGGGGGGTCAGATGCATCGGTTCAGGCGGGTCAGGGGCGCGGCATCGCAGTCAACTCACTGTCGCAGTGAGGGGGGAGCATGCGGGTTCAGGGCGGACGGATCCTGGCGGAGCGGCCGCGGCTCGGCCTCCGTTCCCAGGGGATCTTCCTGGAACGGCCAAACCCGGGGGAGGGTGGGCGGCGGCAGGTGGCGGGCGGCCCGCACCGCCTGCCAGATCCGGGTGAACCACCAGCGTGCCGCCGTGGTCGAGGCCCCCCGATACCGGGCCACCAGCCCCCGCTCCAGGGCTCCGCAGGCCATCTCCCCCGCCAGACCCTCCCGCGCCTGGCGGCAGCGGTGCACCAGCGCAGCCAGCGTGGGGGCCTCCAGGCTCTCGGGCCCCACCCAGACAAGGGAACCGAACACCGGCTCCCCGGCCATGCCGTGGGGATCCCCCAGGGCGGCTCCGGCCAGCTCCAGGCGGTCGACCAGCTCCCATTGCTCGGCCTCCCCGCCCTGCCGAGCGCGGCTGATTTCCAGCCGTGACCGCCAGCGACCGGCCTCCAGGCCCTCCCCGGCGGCGGTGCGCCCCAGACGCACCACATCGGCTCCCAGCCAACTGGCCCCCGGAGCGAGCACCACCCGGGTGTGCTGTTCCACCAGCCCGTTGGCATAGAGCACCAGCTCCTGGGGAAGCCATTCCAGATCCGCGCCCCGCTCGAGGCTGACGTTGAGGCTCTGGCGGGCCCAGTCGCCGTCGGGGGCCCGCCGGGAGCGGCCGATGGAGCCATACACCTTCTGCGCTGCCACACTCGTGATCAGCGCCTGGCTGTCTTCCCCCTGATGGATCTCCAGCGTGAGCTGATCCCCACCCACCAGCCCACCAGCGGTGTGCAGCAGGGGCAACGCACAGCGCCCGTCATCGTGGTGGCTGGCGCGAAGCAGCTTCAGCGGGGCGCAGGCTCCACCCTGGAAGGAGGTGCGCCCGTCGCGCTTTTGAAAGGACAGGGTCGCCCGTCCGTGCCAGGGAGCGGGCGCCGGGGAAGCCGACGGCGGGTCGTGGGCGGGGGTCCAGGCTCCAGGCACACTGAGAGGTCTGATGGGAGCAGTGTGCCGTAGTGACTGACGTGTCTCCACCTCCCCTGCTGCTGCGTCTCCGTCTCGGACTGAACCCGCCCGGAGAGCCCCCTGGTGAGCCCCTGGTGCTCCAGCTGACCGCCGAGGAACGCACCCGGCTGCGGGGGCTGCGCCACAGCCAGTGTGGCCAGGAGCTTCTCCTCCAGCTGCCGCGGGGCGAGGCCCTGCGGCCCGGGGAATGGCTGGCGACCAACGACGGGCTGGCCCGGGTGCGGGTGGAGCCCGCTGCCGAGGACCTGCTGCTGGTGCGCTCGCAGGAGCCCCTGCCCCTGCTGCGGGCGGCGTATCACCTGGGCAACCGACATGTGGCCCTGGAGGTGCGCCCGGGGGAATTGCGCCTGCTGGCTGATCCGGTGGTGGAGGGGCTGTTGCGCCAGCGGGGGCTGGAGCTGCGACACGGCCGCGAACCGTTCCAGCCAGAAGCCGGCGCCTACGGCGGCGGACCGGACCACCATCCTTCTCCCCCGTCTGCCAGCGCCCAACCAGCCGCCCACGGCGACGGCGACGGCGATGACAGCTGAGGCTCTCCAGCGGCTGCATCTTCTGCAGCTGGTCTCCCCAGCCCTGCCCGTGGGGGCGTTCAGCTATTCGGAAGGACTGGAGGTGCTTGTGCAGCGGGGCCGGCTGGCCAACGCTGCCGCCGTGGAGGCCTGGCTTCTGGCGGAGCTGGAGCGAGGCGCTCTGACGCTGGAGGCGGCTTCCCTGCCTGGCCTGATGACGGCGCTGGCCACCTGGCGGCGGCAGGAGGAGGCCACCGCGACACGCTGGTCGGCCCGCCAGAGCGTGATCGCCCGCGACGGCTGGCTCCTGGCCCAAAGGGAAGCCCCGGAGATGCGCGCCCAGCAACGCCAGATGGGAGGGTCCCTACTGACGCTGCTCGCCGACCTGGGCTGGCCCCTGCCGGCCGGCCCGCCAACCAGGGTCAGACCGCTCCTGGCCTGGCCGGCGGCTTGGGCCTGGGCCCTGCTGGCACTGGCCATACCGGAGCAGACAGGGCTGGAGGCCTACCTCTACGGCTGGGTGGCCACCCAGCTGAGCGCCGCCGTGCGGCTTGTGCCCCTCGGGCCTACCGAGGCCCAGCGGATCCAGCTGCGCTTGGCGCCGCGGATCGCCGAGCGGGCGGAAGCGCTGTTCGGCTCCGGCCCGGAGGACCTCTGGAGCGGCGGCGTGGGGGCTGGACTGGCCCAGCTGGGCCACGGGGAGTTGTACTCGCGGCTCTTTCGCAGTTGAGCGCCTGCAGGGACCCAGTCTCCCGAGGCGCCGTCAGAATGGGCCAAGCATTCATGGACAAGGCATGGCCGCAAGCCGCCTGCGGGTCGGGGTGGCGGGGCCTGTCGGCTCCGGCAAAACCGCCCTGGTGGACGCCCTCTGCCGCCGGTTGCGGGATCGCCTGCAGCTGGCGGTGGTCACCAACGACATCTACACCCAGGAGGATGCCCAGTTCCTGACCCGGGCCGGGGCTCTCGAACCAGAACGCATCCGTGGCGTGGAGACCGGCGGCTGTCCCCATACCGCCATCCGGGAGGACTGCTCGATCAACCGAGCGGCGGTGGCGGAGCTGGAGGCGGCCTTTCCCGACCTTGACCTGGTGCTCGTGGAGAGCGGTGGCGACAACCTGGCCGCCAGCTTCAGCCCGGAGCTGGTGGACCTGTGCATCTACGTGATCGACGTGGCGGCGGGCGACAAGATTCCCCGCAAAGGGGGGCCGGGCATCACCCGCAGTGATCTGCTGGTGATCAACAAGACCGATCTGGCCCCCTTGGTGGGGGCTTCTCTGGAGGTGATGGAGCGGGATACGGAGCGCATGCGTCCGGGCAGGCCCTGGTGCTTCACCGATCTGCGGCGGGGTGAGGGACTCGACCAAGTGGAGGCGTTTCTGCTGCGCCAGCTGCCATCTCAGCCGGCCAGCGAAGTGGAATAAGTGTCATTTTTCCTTGACAGGCGAGCGGGGCAACGTCCGCAAACCCACAGAAAAGATGCTCAGATTTCGGAAACGTCGCCATTGTTACCAGGTGAGCTGCGGGCAGCTCGATAATTTCCTCGCTGATCCCCGATTTTTGGGATTTTGTGTGATGTCCCCGCCAGGGACATCAATCCCTTTCCTTTGGAGCCTTTTCATGAAGCCTCTGGCACAGCACTTCTCCACGCGTCGGTGGATCAGTGGTGTATCCGCAGTCAGCTTGACCCTCACTCTCGCCGCCTGTGGTGGCGGTGGCGGTGGCGGCAACTTTGATGGCGAGGTTAAAGTCGGCATTCTCCATTCTTTGAGTGGAACAATGGCCATCTCTGAGACCACACTCAAAGAGGTGGAAGAGATGGCTATCAAAGAAATCAATGATGCCGGAGGCGTCAAGGTAGGTGGCAAGAGTTACAAAATTACCGCCATCTCTGAAGATGGCGCTTCCGATTGGCCCACGTTTGCCGAAAAGGCCCAAAAGCTGATCGAGTCTGACAAGGTGGCGGTTGTCTTTGGTGGCTGGACCTCGGCTAGCCGCAAGGCAATGCTGCCCGTTTTTGAAGCAAAAAATCATATTCTTTTCTACCCCATTCAATACGAAGGACAGGAATGCTCCAAGAACATTTTCTACACGGGTGCTGTCCCCAACCAGCAAGCTGAGCCTGCCGTTGATTGGCTGTTAAAGGAGTTTGGTCCCAAATTTGGCAAGAAAGTCTATCTTGTCGGCTCCGATTATGTTTATCCACGCACAGCGAACACCATCATCAAAGAGCAGATGAAGGCTCGCGGTGGTGAGACCGTTGGCGAGGACTACATCCCTCTCGGCAACACGGAAGTTGCTCCGATCATCGCCAAGATCAAGAAAGTTTATCCCGATGGTGGCATCATCATTAACACCTTGAATGGCGATTCCAACGTCGCTCTCTTCAAGCAATTCAAGGCGGCAGGCATTGATCCTAAGAAATATCCAATTATGTCCTTCTCGATCGCGGAGGAGGAGATTCGCCAGATCGGTCCTGAGTACACCAACGGCACCTACGCCGCTTGGAACTTCTTCATGAGCCTAGACACTCCTGCGTCGAAGAAGTTTACAGAAGATTTCCAAGCGATGTACGGCAAAGATCGGGTAACAGGTGACCCGGCTGAATCTGCCTATAATATGGTATATCTCTGGAAGAATGCAGTTGAGAAAGCCGGTACCTTTGAGGATCTGGATAAAGTTCGACAGAGCATGATTGGCATCACGTTTGCAGCCCCACAGGGCGAGATCAAGATGTTCCCCAATCATCACACCTCTGAGCGTGTCTTGATTGGTGAGGCCGAGTCCACCGGCCAGTTCAAGATCCTGTCTGACTCCAAAACAGCTGTTCCACCGATTCCCTGGAACCAGTTTGTCCCGGAGACCAAGGGATACACGTGCGATTGGACCTTGGATCGGCCGGACGCCGGCAAGTTCCGGATGTGATCTTGTGGGTGGCTCCAAAACTTGGGGTCACCCTTTATCTGGTTGACAAGAGTCGGTTAATCAATAAAAAGTAGCCGTAAATAGATATGACTAAATTATTTTTAGTCACTTGATGATTTTTTGGCATGGAGCTCTTTTTTTCACAGCTCCTCGATGGTCTCAGTATTGGATCCGTTTTGCTTTTGGCGGCAACCGGATTGGCCATCGTGTTTGGGCTGATGGGCGTGATTAATCTCGCCCATGGCGAATTTTTGATGCTGGGTGCCTATGTGACCTTTGTTGTCCAAAGCATCTTCAAGCCAATGGGAGGAATTCTGTTTGAGCTTTACTTTCCCATTGCGCTAGTGGCTTCCTTCTTTGTTACAGCACTGGTTGGCGCCTTGCTGGAGCGCACTCTGATCCGCAAGCTTTATGGACGCCCCTTGGAAACACTGCTGGCCACCTGGGGAGTCAGTCTGCTGTTGATTCAATTGATCCGCAGTGTGTCCACTGCCATGCTGCTGGGAATTCTAGCGGCTATCGCGATTGGCTGGTTTGCAGGAAAGCTTTTACAGACACGCTTCGATGAGAAACCTTTCCTTCCTTACATCAGTGGTCTCAGCTGGGTTGGCTCCTCATTGATTGGCATTGCGATAGCCAGCTGGCTATCCAACATCCGCCCACTCTCCAATGCCTGGTTTGGGCCCCGCAATATCGATGTGACTGCCCCGAAATGGTTGCAAGGCAGTTGGGGAAAAATTGCAGGTATTGAATTGCCTGGGATTCGTATTTTCATTATTCTGCTTTCAGCCATTCTCCTTCTGGCGACATTTTGGTTTTTGAACAAAAGTGTCTGGGGTCTGCGCATGAGGGCGGTGACACAGAATCGGCAGATGAGCAATTGCCTAGGCATCCCAACCGACAAGGTCGACAGCATCACCTTTGCACTGGGATCAGGTTTGGCAGGCGTCGCCGGTGCAGCCATCACGTTGCTTGGTTCAGTGGGACCAAACTTGGGAGCGGCGTATATCGTTTCTTGTTTCATGGTGATTGTTCTTGGGGGGGTAGGAAATTTGCTCGGCACAGTATTGGCATCCTTGATTTTGGGCATCATTCAGTCCGTCATTGGCTCTGGTTCATTGTTGATCGTTTTCCCGAATCTTTCGGGATCAATCAAAGGATTTGTCGAATTTTTTGCCACAACAAGCATGTCTCTTGTTCTGGTCTTTATCTTCATTATTGCTTTCCTTCAGTTCAGGCCGAATGGCATGTTCCCCCAGAAGGGAAGGTCCGTCGAGAATTAATAAATTCTATGGCCAAGTCCCTCCAACGCTTCCCTTCACCCATCCATTCATTCCCGAGTCTCAGCCTTGAAACTTTTCCGTTCACTCCTCCCCTGGATCCTCCTGGCTGTAGCCCTATTTATTCTGCCGCTTATACTTGACGATTTTCGTCTCAATCTGTTCGGTCGTTATTTTTCTCTTGCCATTACTGCTTTAGCTATTGATTTAATCTGGGGTTATACGGGGCTTTTAAGTCTGGGGCAAGGGATTTTCTTTGCTCTCGGAGGCTACGCGGTTGCCATGTATCTCATGCTCAACACCAAAAGCGAGGCAGGTGGCAACGGTATTCCCAAGTTTTTCGAGAATTACGGGGTCGCAGATCTACCCTTCTTTTGGCAACCATTTTGGTCACCAACATTCACACTGATTGCCCTTTGGCTCGTGCCGGCAATCATTGCAGGCTTAGTTGGTTATTTGATTTTTAGAAACCGCATCAAGGGAGTTTACTTCTCAATCATTACCCAAGCGGCATTGATGGTTTTTTATCATTTTTTCAATGGCCAGCAGAAGCTGATCAATGGCACCAATGGCTTAAAAACCAGCACCACAGAACTGTTTGGGCAGCTTGTTGGCTCAGCCAACATTCAGGAGTGGCTTTATCGACTAACTGTTGTTCTTTTGCCCATTGCTTTTCTTATTTGCCGCTATTTCACAAGTGGTCGCTTTGGCGATGCGTTAATCGCAATTCGTGACGACGAACTTCGTCTTCGTTTCACAGGTTATAATCCAGTTCCATTTAAAACAATTGTGTTTATCGTGGCTGGCGCCCTCTGCGGCCTATCCGGTGCTCTGTATACTGTTCAATCTGGAATTGTTTCCCCTCAGTTCATGACTATTTCCATGTCAATTGAAATGGTCATCTGGGTTGCTGTTGGTGGGAGAGGCACATTAGTCGGGCCTATTATTGGCGCTGTCATTGTCAATTATTTGCGCAGTTTGGTTAGTGAAGCTCTGCCAGAGATGTGGTTGTTTGTTCAGGGTGCACTCTTTATCTTTGTCGTGGTGTTAATGCCTGATGGAATTTACGGCTGGTTTAAGAATGGTGGTTTTTCTCAATTGCTTGCCGCTTTTGGCATTGCACAGAAAACAGCAACATACCCACAGTTGGATGAAGATATCGCTGTTCTTGAAGCACTGCCGGCATCAACAGACACGAAACGTTAATTCCGTTCCACCCATCCTTATCCACTCTTGCCATGGCCGCTTCACCCCTTCTTGAAATAACTGACGTCAGCGTCAGCTTTGATGGCTTCTATGCCCTCACCGATTTATCGATTCGCCTGATGCGGGGTGAACTGAGATCGATCATTGGCCCCAACGGAGCAGGAAAGACAACCTTCCTAGATGTCATCACGGGCAAGGTCAAGCCAAGCAAAGGTTCGGTCGCCTTCCAGGGTAAAAATCTCAAAGGGCTTTCGGAGCAAAAAATTTCTCGTCTTGGCATTGGCCGCAAATTTCAGACGCCAAGGGTATTTGATAATCTGACCGTTGTTCGCAATCTGGAGCTTGCTGCAGCACCAATCAAGAATCCACTTGGACTAGTGAAGGACAAGCTGCCAACAGCAATCAAAGATGAAGTACAGCGTTTATTGTCCTATGTCGGTCTGGCTCCCTTTGCACGCAGGCAGGCAGGTTCTCTCTCCCATGGTCAAAAACAGTGGTTGGCGATTGCGATGGTTGTGGCACAATCCCCCCAGCTGATTCTCTTGGATGAGCCCGTCGCTGGCCTGACAGACGAAGAAACCAGTCGAACAGCCGAACTAATTAAATCCCTGGCCGGAGAGCATACTGTGGTTGTCATCGAGCATGACATGGAATTTATTCGTGAATTGAATGCCCCAGTCACGGTTTTGCATCAAGGTACTGTTTTGACCGAAGGTTTTTTGGATACGGTCAAAAATGATCCCAAGGTGATTGAAGTTTACCTTGGCCAATCTCAAGACGAATCTCACTGACCCCTCAACAGGCAACTGACATGACACTGGCTGCACAACCCCTCATCCCAACTGAGCGCAAGAACGTACTCACAGTCTCCGGCCTGAACGTGTATTACGGTGAAAGTCATATTTTACGCAATGTGGATTTGCATATCTCAGAAGGTGAGATGGTTTGTTTAATCGGGCGCAATGGGGTTGGTAAAACCACATTTCTTAAAACCATCATCGGTCTTCTGCAACAGAAGAGCGGCTGCGTGGAATTTGAAGGCACTGCGCTGCAGACCCAACCACCGTATCAGCGGGCAAGGGCAGGCATCGGCTACGTCTCTCAGGGCCGTGACATCATCCCTCAGCTGAGCGTCAAAGAGAATCTTCTGCTTGGCATGGAAGCTCTGCCTGGTGGCATCAGCAAGAATCGACACATTGATCCGATTGTTTTTGACTTGTTTCCCATTCTTGAGAAGTTTTTGAGTCGCAAAGGCGGAGATCTTTCCGGTGGACAACAGCAACAACTAGCCATCGCTCGTGCCATGCTTGGCAAACCAAAACTGCTTTTGCTTGACGAACCAACAGAGGGGATTCAACCGTCGATTATTTTGGATATTGAACGCGCAGTCAAGCGCATTATGAAAGAAACCGGCATCAGTGTTTTGCTTGTAGAACAGCATTTACACTTTGTTCGCCAGGCAAATTTTTACTATGCCATGCAACGCGGCGGCATCGTCGCCAGTGGACCAATCTCTACACTATCAGATCAGATCGTGGCAGAGTTCCTAACGGTCTGAGCTTTAAGTGCCCTGAAAAGACAAGGCTGACCAAAAGTCCTGTGGAAGCCGGGGATCAGGGCGCCTGTCAGGGCTGATTCAAACTTGCCACTCTGCGTTCATGTGCCCAGCGGCTCTGAGGAACTGAGGCCCGAGCTCATAGGGGTCTCAGCGTGGGACATGAATCACAATCGTGGCCTGGCGCCTCTATCCAACCACTTTAAAGCAGCCCTGGGGCGCCTGTCCATCGGCAGACCCGTCTCGTCATTTGTGCCCAGCCAGGACGGTCCGCGTTCTTTAGCTCCATTTGCGGGACCTCACCTTGACGTTGAGGCAGCCCTGCCTGAAAAGACTTGAACACAGCCGCGACAATAACTGAGGCTGTTACTGGCATGTCTTGCGCCTCGCATCATTTTATTTGGTCAGGTTACTTAGGGCTTGCTGAGCAACCCAAATCCGTTGCGCCACACTTGATTCCAGGGTCAATCTCGCGTTAGGATAGGGCGCAATCAGCCATTCCTGGCTTAGAAGAAACCGCTGGGGCGCAAATGTACGTTTTTCAGCACACTGGTCAGCTATCGATTGAAGAGTTTTACTCGCCCTCTAGTGTGCAGTCCCGCAAGTTCATGCGTCGTCTTCGACCTGGTCCGCACGTCCAGATGCCTTCCTCGGCAAGGGCTCCGGGCGAGGTATCCATCAAAGGATTCACAGCACATTTGCGGGACTGCACACTAGGAGCCTGTTGCGCATAGAACAACTTGGTCAACGGTCACAGACAAAAGCTGCAAGACGCACCAACCGAGAGATCTTGAGGAGCTCATTGAGCTGGCTCAAGCAAACAGGTTCTTCAGAAATCCTTTTTTAGAGGCAGATTTGGCCTGGATCCAGTCGAGTCGGAGCTCGATTTATCGCGGAATAATTCCGTCTTGGCCTCGAATTATATTGATATCCTCGCATGGACATCTATGCGCAACAGGCTCCTGGTGTGCAGTCCCGGAAGTTCATGCGTCGTCTTTGGCTTGGTCCGCGCGTCTAGATGACGTCCTCAGCAAGGGCTGCGGGCGAGACACCGATTAAAGGATTCACAGCGCATTTGCGGGATGGCACACGAGATGCCGTCATCAGAAAGGACTGCAGGCCAGATACCCATCAAAGGATCCAAAGCAGATTTGCGGGACGGCACATCAGCCAGTCGCTGCCGTCGTTGGGGCCGTGCTTCTCTTGCGGAGCCGCCGCGCTTGCCTTGGCCTCAACCCTCCAGGCTCGGCCCCGCCGCAGCCTCCGAGAAGCGCTTACGGTGCCGCAGGGAATCAGCCAGCGACAGGGCCAGAAACACCAAGCCGATCAGGCCTGTCACCCATTCCGGCAGGTGGCTGTGGTGCTCCTTGAGCCAGATGCCCGCCAGCATCAGACCGCCGAGGGCACCGATGGCGTAGTGGGCGCCATGCTCCAGAAAGATCAGCTGGTCGAGCGCTTTCTCCCGGCTGATCATCAGGGTGAGGGAGCGGATGAAGAGGGCGCCGAGCCCGAGACCCACCATGATCAGGGCCAGGTTGGAGGTGATGGCGAAGGCGCCGATCGTGCCATCCAGGCTGAAGGAGGCATCCAGCAACTCCAGGTAGAGCAGGCTGGCCAAGCCGCCACCTGCGGCCAGGTGCGCCCCGGCGTGCTCCTCATCGCCAAAGGCCGCCGCTAGTGAGGTGCTTAGCAGCTGCAACACCAGCCCCAACACCCCGGCGATCATCACCTCCCCGTGGCGCTCCCCCGGCCGGATCGCCACCAACACCCCCCGCAGGAGCAGGGCCAGGGCGATCTCCAGGGCCTCCACCCGGCCAGCGGCACTCAGGCGCCGCTCCAGCGGACGGAACCAATGCAGCGTCTTGGCCTCATCCAAGAAGTAGCGCAAAAACACCATCAGCAGAAACATGCCGCCAAAGGCGAGGATGCGGGGCTCGGCCAGATCGAGGAGCTGACGGTAGACCACCGGCTGGTGCAAGGCCGCCTCCAGCGCCCGCGACAGGCTGACACCCCCGGCCAGGGCCACCATCAGCAGTGGGCCAGCGAAGCGCACGCCAAACACCGGGATCACCAGACCCCAGGTCAGAAAGAAGCGTTGCTGCCCGGGGGTGAGCTTGTCGAGCACACGGGCGTTCACCACAGCGTTATCGAAGGAGAGCGACACTTCCAACACCAGGAGCACCAGGGTGATCCAGGCGGCACTCAGTCCTTGAAGACCAAGCACGAGCGCCAGACCGGTGGCGCAACAGGCCAGGGGGAACAGCAGATAGCGGAGATACCGCCAAGGCATAGCGAGAGGGGGAAGGGATCCCCCATGTTCGCTGGTGCCGGAGCGTCAGGCCCGCACAGGATCAGTTCCCCGGAGGCAGCGGACTCTCAGGCTCCGGTCCGCTGACGCTGGCAGGACTGGCCGCCACCTCCTGCCGCTCCAGCTGGCGGCGCTCCAGGGTGGAAAAGAGTTTCGGCAACAGCACGAGCACGCTGACCAGAAGCAAGGCCCCCAGGCCAAAGTTGATCACCCCGCCCACCATCTGGGAGAAGGGGATCCAGCGACCGCCCAACCAGGCCAGGGTCACCATGGTGGATGCCCACAGGATGGCGCCGACGCCGTTGCAGAGGAAAAAGCGGCGATAGGGCATGCCCACAGCCCCCGCCATCGGCCCCGCCACAACCCGCAGCACCGCCACGAAGCGTCCCATCAGCACAGAGGCGTTGGCATGGCGCAGAAATTGCGTGCGCAAGCGCTCCAGCTGCTCGGGCGATTGGCGCAGCAGCCGGCCCACCCGCAGGATCAACCCCCAGCCCGCGCGGCGCCCCACCCAATAGCCGACGTTGTCGCCCAACATGGCGCCGCTGGCTGCCGCGGCCATGACGCCCAACACGTTGAGATGGCCACTCCCGGCGGCGTAGCCACCGAGCAGGGTGACGGTTTCCCCCGGCAGGGGCAACCCGGCGTTTTCCAGGAGCATGGCCAGGAAAATCACCCCATATCCCCACTGCTGCAACAGGTCTTGCAGCACGGCCTGATCGAAGCCACCCTCCAGGCGCAACAGGGCAAGGGTGTGCAAGGCCATCGGCAGGGGAAGAGGCGAGCAAAAGCTAACCCCCACCCTCCCGCATGCGGGCGACGAACGCCTGCTGCTTCTCCTGGCTGGCCAAGGCGCCTTCATCAATAATGATGATGCGATCAGCCACGTCGAGAATTTTATTGTCGTGGGTCACCATGATGATGGTGGTTTGTTGTTCCGTCGCCAACTGTCGCATCAGGCTGACCACATTGCGGCCTGATTCCTTGTCGAGGGCGGCGGTGGGTTCATCCCCCAGCACAATGCGGGGCCGGCTGACCAGAGCACGGGCGATGGCGACCCGTTGGCGCTGGCCGCCCGAGAGATTGGCGGGGTAGTAATCGAGCCGATTGCCAAGCCCAAGCTTCTCCAGCATCTCCGCCGCAAGTTGATCAAGATTTTGTTCTATGTAGGCATCATGCAGTTCCAAGGAGAGGCGCACATTACGGCGGGCGGTGAGAAACATCATCAGGTTGTGTGCCTGAAAAATAAAGCCCACATTGAGCCTTAGCCGGGCGAGTTGTGTTTTGCTGGCGCCATGGAGCTCCTCACCGAGGATGCGCAGGCTGCCATCCATGCAAGAGCGCAGACCGCCGAGCATGGTGAGCAGGGTCGTCTTGCCGGAGCCGGAAGGGCCGGTGCAGATCACGATCTCGCCGGGATAGATGTCGAGCGTGATGTCTTTGAGCGCGTGCTTGCGGGCGTCGCCACTGCCAAACCAGTGGTTGACGTTGCGCAGGGAGATCAGGGGCTCCCGCTTGCTGGCAGGCGGAGGAGGTGTGGCTTCGCTCGCTGCGCCCGACAGATGGAGTTGGGAAGGATGCTCGGGTCGTGGCAGGCCGTCTGGTGCTGAGGACGATGTCATGGCTTCCGCTCAGAAGACGTCAGCTGGATCCAGCTGCACCAACTTGCGGGTGGCCAGGGCGCCGGAGCCAACACACATCACAAAGGTGAGCAACAACACCTGCAGCGCCCGGGAGGTGGTCATGAACACCGAGAGCTTGGTGATGCTTGCCAGCAGCCAATAGAGCCCCATGGAGGTGAGCACCCCAGGGATGAACCCCACTACGGCGAGGATCGCACTTTGCTGGATTACGATGAAAATTACATAAATATCGGTATAGCCCATGGCCTTAAGCGTGGCATATTGCGGCAGGGAATTCATCACATCGCTGAAGAGAATCTGGTAAACAATGATACTGCCCACCACGAAGCCCACCAGCACGCCAAGGGAAAAGATGAAACCAACAGAAGAATTATGTTTCCAGTAATTTAGCTCCAGATCAGAGAGTTCAAGGCGAGTGAGCACTTTCACGTCTTTGCGCATCAGGGGCTGCAGGGCTCGTTGCACAGCCAGTGGATCGGTGCCGGGCTTGAGCTGAATCAAGCCCATCTCAATCTGGAGCGGATTCTTCTCCGGGAATAGAAAGAAGAAGGTGTTGTCACTTACAATCAAGTTGGCATCTGCGGCAAAGGTGGCGCCCAGGGAAAAGGTTTCGACAATGCGTAACTGCTTCTTGTTCACCTCCACAGTCACCAGGCCCTGACGCCCCAGCTGCTCGGCAACAGGGCCGTACTGCTCTTTGGAATTACGGTCGAAGAAGGCATTGCGCAGGGGCTTGAGACGGGAGAGGTTCGCATCCAGCTCGGGAAAATCCAGCGAGGGACGGCTGAGATTGATGCCATAGACAAAAACATCAAATGACTTGTGCGTTTCCGGCGTGATCCAGTTGGCTCTGCCGATGTGCAAAGGCGCCACCCCTGCCACCCCCGCCACACCCAGGGCTTGATAAAGCCGGCTGCGATCAAACAGCTGCAGCGACCCCATGTTGCTGTAGCCGGCGCTCACCATCACCAGATCCGCCTGCAGGCGTTCGATGGGCTCCCGCTGGCTGTTGTAGATGCTGTCGAGCAAACCCAGCTGGAAAAACATCAGCAGGTTGGAAAAGCTCACCCCCGCCACGCCGATGGCCAGCTTCAACGGGTTGTGGCTGACCTGCAGCCAGGCCACGGGGGTGCGTTTGAGCGCCTTGCGCAGGGCGGCGATCATCGGCGGGTCGCGGCTGGGCTGGCCGCTGGATCCGCATCAAAAACGACATTCACCTGGAGGTTGGAGGCAAAACGCAGGCGCGGTTTCTCCTTGGCGGTGGGGTGCAGACGCAGTTTCACCTCATAGACGCGCTGATCCATGTTTTCTCCAGGGGTGCCCGCAAAAGTGCTCTGCTTTTGCACCTGAGGCAGCACCTTATAGAGGGTGGCGCGGGCGCTTCCCTGAAAACCATCCGCTGTGATCGTGGCGCCCTGGCCGATCTCCAGCTTGTCCATGTCGGATTGGTACACCTCCGCCGTGACCACCATGTTGCTGGTGTCGGCCATTTCGAGCAGACCGTTGTCGCCCACCTTGTCGCCGGGCCAGGCGAAGATTTTCAAGATGCGTCCCTCCTGAGGGGCCCGCACGGTGGCGTAGGCCCATTCCTGTTGGGCCCGCTCACGGGAGGCCTCCGCCTTGCGCAGTTCACTGCGGGCGGTGACCACATCTTCCGGCCGCACCTCCTTGATTTTGTCGAGGGTCTGCTTGGCCCCCTCGATGTCGGCCCGCAAGCGGGCCTCCGTGCCGACCCGATCTTCAAGGGCTTTGGCCAGCTCCGCTCGGGTGGTGCTGGCCCGGGTGCGGTAGCGATCACGTTCCAGCTCGGAGACGCCACCGGCGGCATAAAGCTTGTCGAAGCGCTGGGTTTCAAGCGCGGCCTCCCGGGCTTTGGCCCGGGCGGAGGCGATTGCCTGGTCCAGGGTGAGCTTCTCGGCGGTCAGCTGGCGCTCCAGGCTCTCCACCTGGTACTGCTGGGCGCGGATTTCGCCCTGCTTGGCGCCGGCCTGCACCTGAGCCAGCTTGCTGCGGCTGACCGCTACCAGCTCATTGGCCTCATCAAAGGCGGCCTTGAGGGTGCCATAGCTGTTGAGAATCGCCAGGGGTTGGCCTTGCTTCACCTCGTCATCTTCCTGAACGAGCAACTTGTCGATGCGATCCCCACTCAGGGAGCTGGGCACGGACACACGGCGGATCTTGCTTTCCGGCTCCACCCGGCCCAGGGCCGACACCTGACGCGGCGCCACCACGACAGAAACCTTCGCCTGCTGGCGACCGCAGGCCACCAGGGGGGGCAACAGCAACACCAAGGCCAGGGGCCAGGCCAGGGACCGCAGGCAGCGTGCCATGCGGCGGCCTCGACGGCGCTGCGGGCGCGAGGCCCTTGTGTCCCCCTTTACCAAGCCGTGTTCCGTCCGTTGTGATGACTGGTTGCAACATAGCGAGGGTGATACCGGCTCTCCAACGAGGACGGCCGGCCGAGGTCGCAGCTGTTGGTGGCGGATCCGGGCGGCTGGGCTCAACGGGCCTCAGGCAACGGGCGAATCGTACCGCCGTAGAACTCATCATCCGTGCCGATGTAAAGCACGGGACTGGCTCCTGGCCTTTCACGCAGCGAGAGGGCTTCCACCTTCCATCCATCCAGGATGGCGCGCAGCTCCGGTCGGCTGTCCAGCACCACCACTGGCTGGCCCTTCTCCTCCAGCGTGACCCGCCCGATCCGCCACACCATGCTGCGAAAGGGGCCGAGGTCGTTGTCGGGGTCCACGGCGCTCGACACAACGATCACGCCATGCCGATCCACCTCAAGGGAGGTGACCGGACGGCTTTTGCTCCCTCCGGGACCAGGGCTGGTGAAGGTCACCTGCTGAACGTCCCCCAGCTTGAGCGTCTGCAGCTGAAGATCCGCCCAGTGGATGCTCGTGCTCGCTTGGCCCCAGGCCCGTTCGGCATAGAGAAATACCAAGCGATTCCCTACCCGTGCCACGGCCGTGCCCTCCACATTGGTGATGGGCCTTGGCCACTCGCCAACATTGATGAGCTTCAATCCTTGATCGCTCAGGCGGGCGTGAAAGAGGCGCCGAAAGCCACTGCCGTCGTCCCCACTCTCCACCAATAACACATCCTGGGTGTCGGGAATGCGAGCGACGCTCTCCAGATCGTTGGCCAGACCCTGTGGGCCAGGCCACGGCAGATCGACATGGCGCACCAGGAAGCCCTTGGGCGAACTCGGCAGTCGCAACAGGCTCAGCCGCGGTCTGTCCTTGCCGCTGCGGTTTTTGCTGTCATGGACCACCACAAACAAGTCGTCCCGCATCCACGCCATGCCGCTGATATCAGGCAGAACATTGATGAAGGTGCCTGGCGACGCCTGCGAAGCCGGGATGGCTTGCGCTGGACCCCCCATCGCCGGGGGGAGTCCTGTCAGCGTGAGAAGGGAAGCGAGAGCCAGGAGGGAGAGAAGAGCGCGTGATGATCTACCGGGAGGCATTGTCTATCTGTTTATCCAATAGATTCTATCGAGTAGCCTGGCTACTTTCTGGACTCCTCAGACGCGTAAAGATCAACAGAGCAAGGGAAGCTCCGGACAACCGGTCGCCAGTAGAAGCTGTCCCTTGCACCAACTGGGAGCTCCGCGCTCTCACAGGTGCCGCTGAGGGGTTGTCCAGAGTCTCCTAAGGAAGCTCTGGACAACTGGTCGCCAGTAAAAGCTGTCCCTTGCACCAACTGAGAGCTCTGCACTCTCACAGGTGCCGCTCAGGGGTTGTCCAGAGCCTCCTTAAGGGCACCTCGAAAAATCGGCTTTGGCCTGCCGCGACTGGCCAGCGAGGTCAGTGACAGCAAGGGACTTTACTCCGGGACGCCAGGAGGAAGCGGAATTTTTCGAGGTGCCCGTAACTCAGGATTCATTAGAAGTGTCCCTGCAGGCCTAAACACGCTTTGACACATGCGGTTTTCTATGGTCATGCCGCTTGTCACCCCTTGGAACCCTCACTCGAAAGCCCCACCGCCGCAACGGATCTGATCCATTTCCTCAAGCGCCACGCCCCCGTCAAAGCAGGCTGGCGTCCCGGCGAGTGGTGTAAATCCCCCGGCACCCCAGGGCTGCTTTAAAGTGGTTGGATAGAGGCGCCAGGCCACGATTGTGATTCAGGTCCCACGCTGAGACCCCTATGAGCTCGGGACTCAGTTCCTCAGAGCTGCTGGGCACATGAACGCAGAGTGGCAAGTTTGAATC
>JBKDSV010000222.1:0-20548 GCA_046340795.1 Cyanobacteriota bacterium
CGCCCCCACAGGGCGCAGCGGCCTCGATCACCGCCCGGGGGCCGGTGCCATCACCCCCAGGCTGCACAGACCACTCCAGCCCACAACACATCTGCAATCGAACGAAAGACTTGACAAGTCAATCGTCCGGATTCACCATGATTACAAGAGATGCATCAGCATCTCCGGAATGACAAATCCATCATTCCACCCTGTTCACTCTCTGAATCAGGGCATTCGGACCTCGGGTTTTACACCACGCAAAGGGACGCGGCCGTCAGTGACGGCAAGGGATTTCCCTCCGGGAAGCGGGGGGAGGCGGGATTTTTCGAGGTGCCCTTGTCTCAACCACCGCATTACCACCCCACCAACTCGCTGAATCACCTCTGGATTGATTCAAATGCGCGGCCTTTGGCCCAGCTGTCTGCAACGCGGCGGGCTTGAGCCCTGAGTTCCCTGGCTTCTGAGTGCGGGGTCTGAAGCACAAGCAAAACCTTTCGCCTCCATCTGAAACCTTGCAAGCAGTCCTGCTCCACCCCCCGCCGCCCTCTCCCGCCGATCGCAACCCACCGGTTCAGCGGCTGGAGGATGCCATCCCGAGGTCGCTTTAGCCCCGCTGCGCTCAGGCGGCCGCAGCCTGCGGCCCTGCGGCCGGCTCGCTCGCGCCCTCCGGGGTCGATTCCAGGGCGGCAGGTGACTCCGCCCCAGCCCCTCCCTCCAGATCGGCCCGGAACAGACCCACATCCACCCCGAGGTGTTGATCGGGCCGGCCGGTGATGAGCAGGGCGGTGCGCTGGCGGGTGGCGATCTGCCACATCCACTTGCTGAACAGCGCGATCCGGTTCTCCGTGTCGGGGATGAAGGCCAGGTGAGCCAGAGCCCAGAGCACCCAGCCCAACAGGCCCTTCACATGCCAGCCCCGCAGATCGGCCACGGCGTACCAGGGCCCGATCACAGCCATGCTGCCCAGGTCGACCCAACGAAAGGGCGCGCAGGCCTGGCCCCGCAGCCCCGCCAGAATGTCGTTGGCCACCCAGCCGCCCATCTGCACCGCCGGACCCGCCATTCCCGGCAGCGTCTTGCCATCGGGGGTGTGGCCATAGGCGCAGAGATCCCCCACAGCGCGAATCTCCGGGTGGCCTGGCAGGGAGAAATCCGGCTCCACGATCAGCCTTCCGCCGCGGTCCAGGGGACACCCTGTGCGCTCGGCCAGCAACTTGCCCAGCCGAGAGGCCCGCACCCCCGCGGTCCAGCAGATCGTGGCGGCCTCCAGCTCCCGCAGGCCCGTGAGGCTGCGCAGGCTCACCCGGCCCGGCGCCAGCTCCTCGACCTTGGCGCCCAGCATCAGCTCCACACCAGCCCGTTCCAGATAGCGACCCGCATCGGCCGAAAGCTGCGGCGCCATGGTGGGCAACACCCGATCCACCACATCCACCAACACCACCTTGCAGAGATCTTGCCGCAGTTGCTTGAAGTCGCAGCGCACGGCGCGATGCATCAGCTCAATCAAAGATCCGGCCAATTCACATCCCGCCGGCCCGGCGCCCACCACCACAACGGTCTGGAGAAAGCGCCTGCGCGCGGGATCAGGCGTTTGCTCCGCTTCCTCCAGTGCCATCAGCAGCCGGCGGCGGATCTCATCGGCGTGCTCCAGGATCTTCATCGGCGGCGCCAGGGGGCGCCACTCCTCCCGCCCGAAATAGGTGCTGCCCGAGCCCGTGGCCAAGAGCAACGTGTCGTAGCCGTAGCGCTGGCCGTTGAACTCCACCTGCCTGGCCTCCGGGTCAATGTCCACCACCTCCCCGAGCAGGATCTGGATGTTGGGGGCCTGGCCCACCATCTGCCGCAGGGGGGAGGCCACATCGGCCTCCGACACCAGGCCGGAGGCCACCTGATACAACAGCGGCTGAAACAGGTTGAAATTGCGTTTGTCGATCAGCGTCACCCGCACGGGTTGGCGGGCCAGGGCGTGACAGGCCTTCAAACCCGCAAAGCCGCCGCCCACGATCACCACGTGGGGCCACTTCCGCATGGCTTCCTGCGGGGGATCGAGCTCCAGGTAAAAGCGCTCCACAGGGCCCACTGGCCAACGTGCGTTTTGACCCTATGGGCAAAGGCGGGCGGGCGCCGGTAGCGGTTCTGACGATTGCCGGGCGCGGTCAGGGCACCGGGTTGAGCGCTGGGTCCTGATCGGCATGAAACTCCGCGAGGCCAACTTGGCTACCGCCCAGGAGCGTGGAGCGACCGTTCAGGAGCGCTCAGGAAGAAGGCGCCACCAGACAGCCCTGGCCAAGCACAAATGACGACTGGTCTGCTGATCGACAGGCGCCTCGCTCATCGGCATCCACGAGACCTTGAGTCGGCTCGGAACGCCTTCTCCGTTCAGGCGATCAAGGCGAAGGCTTCCTGGAAGGCGCCGATCGTGGCCTCCACATCCGCGTCCGAGTGCGCCAGAGAGGTGAAGCCCGCTTCAAAGGAGCTCGGCGCCAGGTACACACCCCGCTCCAACATCGCGCGATGGAGCTTGGCAAAACGGCTGGTGTCGGTGGTTTTGGCCTCCTCGAAGTTGCGCACCGGGCCCGGACAAAGGAAGAAGCCAAACATCGCGCTCACCGAGCCGCCACAGATGGGCACGCCCGCCTGGCGCGCCGCCCCCAGCAAGCCGGCGCTCAGCCGCTGGGTGATCGTCGCCAGCCGTTCGTAGGTGCCCGGTTGCTTGAGCAGTTCCAGGGTTTTGATGCCCGCTGTCATCGCCAGCGGGTTGCCGCTGAGGGTGCCGGCTTGATACATCGGGCCCGCTGGCGCCACCATCGCCATGATGTCGGCCCGGCCGCCGTAGGCCCCCACGGGCAGGCCGCCGCCAATCACCTTGCCGAGGGTGGTGAGATCGGGGGTGATGCCGAACTTCGCCTGGGCGCCGCCGTAGCTGATGCGAAAGCCCGTCATCACCTCATCGAACACCAACAGGGCGCCGTGCTCGCGGGTGAGTTCCCGCAGGCCCTCGAGAAAGCCGGGCTCCGGCGTGATGAAGCCCGCATTGCCCACCACCGGCTCCAGGATCACCCCGGCGATCTCCCCCGGATGTTCGGTGAAGAGGGCCTTCACCGATTCCAGGCAGTTGTAGGGAGCGGTGAGAGTGCTGGCGGTGACGGCGCGGGGCACGCCGGGTGAATCGGGCAGGCCAAGGGTGGCCACACCCGAGCCGGCCTTCACCAGAAACATGTCGGCGTGGCCGTGATAGCAGCCCTCAAACTTGATCACCTTCTCCCGGCCAGTGAAGGCCCGCATCAGCCGCAACACCGCCATACAGGCCTCGGTGCCGCTGTTGACGAAACGCACCATCTCCACAGAAGGCACGGCGTCGATCACCAGCTCGGCAAGCTCGTTTTCCAAGACGCAGGGCGCGCCAAAGCTCGTGCCTTTCTCCAGGGCCTCGCGCAGGGCCCCGATCACCTCCGGATGGGCGTGCCCACAGATGGCGGGCCCCCAGCTGCCCACATAATCGATGTAGCGATTGCCATCCACATCCCAGGCATAGGCTCCCTTCACCCGGTCAAACACGATCGGTTGCCCCCCGACCGACTTGAACGCTCGTACCGGGGAGCTCACCCCACCGGGCATCAGGCGCTGGGCCGCCGCGAAGATCTCCTGGGAGCGGGTGGTGTTGTGCATCGAGGGGTCGAAGAGGCCGAAACGGAGACTGAACCAAGCGCTGCCCATCCTTACGCACCTCCGGTCCCTCGGACGGTGGGCGTCAGGGTTGTTAAGGACCGCAGTCGGGTGTGCGTCAGCATTTGCTTGCCAGGACGGCGGCGCACCGGGGGAGGCTCCCGGAGGTAAGGTCGGACGGCCTGCACCTGTGAGCTGCGCGTTTTGACACGGCGCGAGGGCCAAATCAACGGCAATGGCGACAGGGCTTCCAGCGCGCCGCGCCACGGGGAGATCCACAGCCAGGCCATTCCTGGGGGCGCGATCCAGGCCCCCGCAGGCGTCACTTCGCTCACCCCGGCCCCAGACTCACCGATCGACTGGCCGCGCCTTGCCGCCGCCTGCCGCCAGCTCCTGCCGGCCCGCGCCGTGGTGGCCGCCCGCCAGGAGCTGCTCACCTACGACAGCGATGGGCTCACCCTCCACCGCTGGCAGCCCCCCCTGGTGGTGCTCCCGGAAACCACCGCCGAGGTGGTGGCCCTGGTGCGTCTCTGCCACCGCGAAGGCGTGCCCTTCGTTGCCCGCGGCAGCGGCACGGGCCTGTCGGGTGGCGCCGTGAGCGAACAGCCCGCCCTGGTGATCGCCACCAGCCGCATGCGCTCCATCCTCGACCTGGACCTGGCCAACCAACGGGTCACTGTGCAGCCCGGCGTGATCAACAGCTGGGTCACCCGTGCCGTGTCGGGGGAAGGCCTTTACTACGCCCCTGATCCCTCCAGCCAGGTGGTGTGCAGCATCGGCGGCAATGTGGCGGAAAACTCCGGTGGAGTGCATTGCCTCAAATACGGCGTCACCAGCAACCATGTGCTCGAGATGGAGGTGGTGCTCCCCGATGGCACCCTCACCCGCCTGGGCAGCGGTCTGGCTGAAACGCCCGAGCTCGACCTGCGCGGCGTGTTCATCGGCAGCGAGGGCACCCTTGGCATCGCCACCGCGATCACCCTGCGGCTGTTGCGCTCTCCCCAAAGCGTGGCCGTCTTGTTGGCAGATTTCACCAGCATGGAGCGGGCGGGGGAGGTCGTGCGCCTGGTGACAGCGGCGGGGGTGCAGCCGGCGGGGATGGAAATCATGGACAACTTCACGCTCAATGCGGTGAATGATCTTTTTGGCCGCAAGGAATATCCGGATGATGCCCAGGCGGTCTTGCTGATCGAACTCGATGGCCAGGAGCAGGAGGTGGCCGCCGCTGTCGACATCGCGGATGCCCTCTGCCGCCAAGCGGGGGCGCGCACGGTCCGCCGCGCCACCGATCCAGCCGATCGCGCTCTTCTCTGGAAGGGCCGCAAGTCGGCCTTCGCCGCCGTGGGGCGCATCACCCCCACCTATTACGTGCAGGATGGCGTGGTGCCCCGCAGTGCCTTGCCGCGTGTGCTCGGAGCGATCGAAGCCCTCAGCCGCCGCTACAACCTGCCCGTGGCCAATGTCTTTCATGCCGGTGATGGCAACCTGCACCCCTTGATCCTCTATGCCGCGCAGGAGGAGGGGGTGATCGAGCGGGTGCAGGCCCTGGGTGCCGACATCCTCAAGCTCTGCCTCGACGCGGGCGGCAGCATCACCGGGGAGCACGGGGTGGGCAACGACAAGCGCTGCTACCTCGATTGGATGTTCGCCCCGGAGGATCTGGCCACCATGCAGCTGGTGCGCCAGGCCTTCGACCCCCACGGTCTTGCCAATCCCGGCAAGATCTTCCCCACACCCGCCCGCTGTGGCGAATCCCAGCGGTGGCGACAAGGGCCGGAGCCGGCCGGGCTGGGCGTCTCCCTCCAGGAGATGGAGGTGTTCTGAGACTTCACGCCGTGTCGCGCAGGGACGGAATTCTCGGGACCGGGGGGGAAGCCCTGGAGGTTCCTGGCGAGCCTGCGCCGCTGGCCTGCCGCAGCTGGGCGCAAGCGGAGGCTCCGGAGCAGAAGTGGGCAAGCGTTTCCGCCGGGAGAGGTCACACAGGCCTGTGGCCGCCGCCTGGGATTGTCAGGCGCCTCGGGATGATTGTTTGAGGTGTCCTTATTGCAAGGCCTGTATTCTCCTTCTCAGCGTGCGCGAGAAGGAGAAAGCAAGCCCACACCCCAGCCAGGGAAGAGGACCCGGAACTTGCACATTCATCGTGAGCGGTAGGGTGCCAAAGGGCTGGGAGGGAATCGATGCAGTTTCTCCATAATTACTGAAGGCAAATGTGCCAATGTTGAGGTTTGCAATATCAACTGGGAAGATCCCGGAGCCAGACCAACTGACAACGTCGTTGTTTGCGAGTGGGATGTCTACAATGCCTTGCAGACCCGTGCCGAAGTCATCGCCCGAGCTGTCGTGATCAATGTGTAAACCGGCAATGCTCCCGGGGGTCGGAAGACCTGCTGCCGGGGTGACATTGATTTGGATGGATCCGCTCAGGAGACTGGCAATATAGTTGTTATAAGTTCCTGTCTTCACATAGTCAGAACCACCATCGCCCTTCCATTCGACAATATTGCCAAAAGGCTCACCAGCGAATTTTCCTCCAGGGTTCAATTGGGTATAGACGGAAGAACCACTAAACGTCCAAAGCGTATGAGCCGCTGGGGCTGCGACCGGCACGACCGTCACTGTCAAGGAGGCATGGGCAGCGGATGCAAACAGGCATGAGAGCGTTGCAGCAGCGATGGCGATACGCTGAATCACTGGCCTTGCAGGGATGACAGGTTGAACGTTGAGAGGCAGTTGGTTTTGGCTCACAGTGTCTTGCGTGTGTATTTGATCGCGACTAAATTTATCTGTCTTCCCATGGGTCGTCAAGTGGCTGGAGCGCGCCGCTTGCGCCGCCACTCCAGGGCAGCTCGAAAAATCACTTTTGGCGTGCCGCAGCCAGCCAGCCAGCAAGATCAGTGACAGGAAGGGATTTCATTCCGGGAGGCGCGTGTGCAATCCCGCAAGTTCATGCGTTACCCTCGGCCTGGTCCGTACGCCCAGGAGTCTGTTGCGCATAGATGTCCAGGCGAGAATATCGAGACAATTCGAGCCCAAGATCGAATTATTCCGCGATAAATCGAGCTCAAACTCGACTGGATCCAGGTCAAATCTGCTCTTGATTACCCAGCTCGCTCCGTGACGTACCGCCCCCCACTCACCAGGCCGGCCAGGGCTGATTCAAACTTGCCACTCTGCGTTCATGTGCCCAGCAGCTCTGAGGAACTGAGTCCCGAGCTCATAGGCGTCTCAGCGTGGGACCTGAATCACAATCGTGGCCTGGCGCCTCTATCCAACTACTTTAAAGCAGCCCTGCCAGGCCGGCGCAGTCAAGCCTCTCGCTGCCGCATCTAGTGTGCAGTCCCGCAAGTTCATGCGTCGTCTTCGACCTGGTCCGCACGTCCAGATACCTTCCTCGGCAAGGGCTCCGGGCGAGGTATCCATCAAAGGATTCACAGCACATTTGCGGGACTGCACACTAGATGCTGTCCGCAGCAAGGGCTCCAGGTGAGACACCCATCAAAGGATGCATCGCGCATTTGCGGAACTGCACACGAGGAGGAAGAGGAGTTGTTTCGAGCCGCCCTCCCTTGATCGAGCTGAACCGCCCAGGGTTGATTCGACGTGTCACGGCAAGACGCAACGACCCTGGATGGATGCGTCTTGTCCAGCATCGCCTCCACGCGCTCGATCGACAGCAGCTCAGGCCCATGGCCTGGCTGCCCCCCCGCGCTCTGATGGCGAAGGGGGTTGTCAGCCAGCCAGTCCGCTTCTGACATCCCAGCCACTGGCGCGGTCATGCCAGCTGGTCTTGTGCTGAGACGAAAACAGGCGTCGCGTCGCTGTCAAGGCTTGCGCGGAGTCGGAGCTCACCGGGTGCCATCCCGGCCTGTGAACGGGGACCACCTGTTCCCTCAGCCTCACCGGCTCGTTTCCCCTGCGAACCCCTCCCGCAACAGCGGCAACAAGGTTTCCAGCGCCACCCCTCGGCTGCCCTTGAGCAGCAACACATCCCCTGCCTCCAGCCACTCCAACAGGGGCCCGGCGGCCGCCTCGGGCCTGTCCACCCGCAGCAGATGGGCCATGCCTTCGGCGGCCTCCACCATGGCGTCTCCCTCGGCCCCCGAGGCCACCACCACCAGCCCCTCCAGCCCCAGCTGTCGCGCTCGGCCGGCCACCTGCCGGTGCAGCTCCAGGCTCTGCTCCCCCAGCTCCAACATCGTGCCCAACACAGCCCAGCGCCGGCCGCCCTCGCCTTCCGCCAGGAGCTGGAGAGCGGCCAGAACCGCCTCCGGGGAGGCGTTGTAGGTCTCATCGAGCACGGTCACCTCGCCCAGCCGCAGGCGTCGGTTGCGGCCACCGGGCACCGCGACCGCCAGGTCCCTCAAGGCATCCAGGGGCACCCCCAGCTCCGTGGCCACCGCCAGGGCCAAGAGAAAATTGCGGGCGTTGTGGCGTCCGGCCAGGGGCAACGTCAGTGGCATCCCGCCCAGTCCGACTGGAGGGGATGTCAGCGGCGCACGCTCCACGCTCAGGGCCCTGCCACCCTCCACCAGCCGCCCCACCCAGCTTGCTGGCGGCCCCCCCGGCAGTCCCTGCGCCTCATCGGCCAGCGCCACTCGCTCCACCCGTCCGCTCCAGCCGTTGGTCAGGGCCGCCTCCAGCAGGGGATCGGCGGCGGGAATCACCAGCAGGCCCGCTTCGCTGAGCGCTCCACAGATCTCGCATTTGGCGGCGGCGATCGCCTCCCGGCTGCCCAGCCGGCCGATGTGGGCCGTGCCGATGTTGGTGATCACCGCCAGCGTGGGTTCGGCGCAGCGGCTCAGGCGAGCGATTTCCCCCGGACCCCGCATGCCCATCTCCACCACCACGGCGACCGTGTCGCTTTGAGCTTTGAGCAGGGTGAGGGGGGCGCCGATGTCGTTGTTTTCATTGCCGCTGCTCGCCACCACCGGGCCCAGCGGGGCCAGGGAAGCGCGGATCAGCTCCCGCGTGGTCGTCTTCCCCGCTGATCCCGTCACTGCCACCACGGGACAGCCCAGGCGGCGGCGCCACAGTCGCGCCAGCTCTTGATAGGCCAGCAGGGTGTCGTCCACCAGCCAGAGGGGCCGAGCCGCGCGTTGGGCCAGGGCGAGGGCGGCGGCGGCGTCCAGTCGGTCGCGTTGGGCCAGGGCGGCGGCCGCTCCCGTGGCGCCAGGCGGGGGGGCCAGCACTGTTTCCAAAAAGCTGTGTCCATCAAACCGCTCGCCCAGCAGAGGAATGAACAACTCCCCCGCCCGCAGCCGGCGGCTATCGGTGCATACCCCCGTCAGCGGGCCCGTGGCAGGGGATCCCGGGGAGATCAGAGGCGGGCCCCACAGCTCCGTCAGATCGTTCAGATGAATCGCCTTCTCCCCCATCGACCCTGGCCGCGCGACGTGGGGATCCTGCCGCATCAAGGCACCTCACCGCCTGCTCGGGGCGGCTCCAGCAGGATCATCCCCGCGCCCACCAGGGCGTCCCGTGCCAACAGGCGCCCGCGCCCATCCCGCAGGCGCAGATGGCTGTAGCCCTCCTCGGCGGCCCGCTGTTGCCAGCGTTCCGCCTGGCGCTGCCGCTGGGTGGCCTTCAGGGCGATGAAGGCGTCATCGAGATCAAGGGTGAGTGTGGCGGCGGCCGGTTCGGGGCTGAGGTTGGTGATGAGGCGATCGCGATCGTCGCTGCTCCAGGCGGTCTGCAGGCGGTTGGCCTCCCGCTCCGCTGGCGATGGAGAAGCCTCCGCGTCAGGCGATCCCTCACGCTCCCTGCCTGGCAGGTCTGTCCACGGTTGAAAGGTCTGCGCCGCTGGTGCTCCCTCGATCTCGGCCCGCAGGGAGGCTGTGCCCCGCGAGAAGGCGTCCGCCGCTGATGATCCCGTCGCCTCCTGGGCGGTGGCGTTTCCCCCCTCCTCTGTGCGGGTGTCGCTCTCTGGCTCCCCTGACGAGGCGGTGCGCCCGGCTGTTGTCCCGCCAGGCGGCACGCCTGTCGCCTTCTCGCCCGGCGCGCTGCTCTTGTTGTCGCGAGCGGCGGCGGCGCCGGGCGGCCCGTCCGGCGCCGCCGCTGGCGGCGGGCCAAGCGGCGGGGCGGCCTGCCGGTCTGTCGGGACGCCGGTGGGCTCCGAGCCTGGCCTGGCCGTGGCGGGCAGAACGATCCGCTCCGCTGGCCCGGGGGCGGGCCGGGCCAGCCAGGCGCGACCCGCCGTGATCGCCCCCAGCAGCATCGCCGCTAGCGCCAGGGGCCAGAACAAGCGCGACCAACGGCGTGGCCAGAAGGCTGGCACGCTCAAGGTGCCCTCGCCGTTGCGGCGCCACAGCTCGCGGCCCTTCAGTCCCAGCCAGGCCAACAGCGCCACCCCGTCCTCCCCCAGCCGCTTCCAGGGAGGTGCGTAGGGGGCAGGCAGGGGCATGGAGATCAGTTGTCGTGGCGACGCAGCAGCTGGCTGAGGGGATTGCGGGGCCGGGCCGGCGCTGCGGGCACCTTCGGCGCGGCGGGCTCCGCGTCGCGCGCCGGCGCCTCCCGGCTCTCCCGCGCCGCCTGTCGCTGGGCCCCATCCCGCAGGCTCGGATCCGCTCCCTGCCCCTGGGAGAACCGCTCCACTTCATCGGCGTCGGGGGTGGGTTCCTTGACGCCGCAGACATCGCGGTACATCAGGTCGTATTCGCGCGCGGAGCGGTCCCAGCTGAAGTCTTGCTCCATGCCGCGGCGCTGCAGCTCTTCCCAGCTGCTCTGATGGCGATAGGCCTCCCAGGAGCGCACGATCGCCGTGTAAAAGTCGACCGGTTCGAACCGGTCAAACCCGTAGCCGGTGCCGCTGTGGACGATGGGATCGTGGGGGGGCACCGTGTCCACCAGGCCTCCCACCCGCCGCACCACCGGCACGGAGCCGTAGCGCATGGCCAGCATCTGGCTGATGCCACAGGGTTCAAAGCGGCTGGGCATCAGGAAGGCATCTGTGCCGGCGTAGATCAGCCGGGAGAGCGCGTCGTCATAGGTGAGAAACACCGCAAAGCGGCCCGGAGGGCGGGAGGCCATCTGCCAGAGACCGGATTCCAGCCCCCGATCCCCCGTGCCGAGCACCACGAACTGGCTGTCGGTGTAGGCCATCACCCGATCCGCCACCTGCAGCAGCAGATCAATGCCCTTTTGATCCACCAGGCGGCTGACCACCCCCATCAGGTAGGTGCGGGGATTGGGCGTCAACCCGAAGCGTTCCTGCAGAGCCCGTTTGCACGCCGCACGGCCCGCCAGGTCGCGTGCACTGAAACGCTCCGGCAGGGTTTGATCCGTTTCCGGATTCCAAGCTTCGATGTCGATGCCGTTGACGATGCCCCGCAGCTTGCCGCTGATGAAATTCAACAGGCCATCCAGCCGTTCGCCATATTCCGGGGTGCGAATTTCCATCGCATAGGTGGGCGAAACCGCGCTCACCCTGTCGGCATAGAGGAGCGCCGCCGCCATGGTGTGGTCTCCCTGCATGTACCAGGGACACCAGGTCATGCGCTCCAGCTTCCAGCGCCAGGGACCTTGATACTTCAGGTTGTGAATGGTGAAGACCGTGCTGATTTCCGGGTCTTGATGCATCCATACCGGAATCATCCCCGTATGCCAGTCGTGGCAGTGCATCACCTGGGGCTTCCAGCCACCGTTCCAGGCAAATTCCGCCGCAGCACTGGCAAAGAACGTGAAACGCCAATCCTCGTCATCTCCCCCGTAGATCCGCTCGGAATCGAAGACCGGATGGCCCACCAGGTAGATCGGCAGCCCATGGGTGGGATGGCGTGTTTCAAAAATGGCGAAGTCATTCCCCATCGTGTGGCCGCGCCAGATCGGCTGTTCGGGAATCTGCAGCCGGCTCCACAACTTGCCGTAGCCCGGCAGAATCACCCGCACGTCATGGCCCAGGGTCACCAGCGAGGCTGGCAGCGATCCCACCACATCACCCATCCCCCCGACCTTGATCATCGGCGCGCACTCAGCGGCCGCGAAGAGGATGCGCATTGCAGACGGGCAAGACGGGCGCAACTCTACGGGTCACCTCCGCGCCGCCCCCCAGGTCGGTGGCCAGTCTGGCGCGACCCGTCAGGGCAGCACCGTGACCGGCGTGCCGAGGCTCACCAGGTCGAAGAGCTCCCTGGCATGTTCGTCGAAGAGGCGCACGCAGCCATGGGAGACGGCCCTGCCGACGCTGGCCCGGTTCGGCGTGCCATGGAAACCTGCCGCGACACACCCTTTCACCACCAGATTCTCCCGCCCGTTGAAGCCGCTGCGCCCCCGGCAATCGCGATAGAAGCCGATCCAGCGGCTGCCCAGGGGATTTTGGGGTCCGGGGGGCAGCAGGTGGCCGCTGGCTGGATGCTCCCAGGTGGGATTGGCCCGTTTCTCGATCACGGTGAATTGCCCCACCGGCGTGTCCCATCCGGGCATCCCTACCGCCACCGGATAGCGGCGCACCTCACGACCCCCGACAAACACGCGCAACATCTTGCGGCGACGATCCAGGACCAGCCGCCGGCTCGAGGCGGTGGCGGATCGCGCCCCGGCCGCTGGACGCTCCGCCAGCGGCACACCTGGCTGCCCCACGGCGCCTGAGGGGCCCGTGGGTGGCACGGGGGGCATGGGTTCTGTGGAGGCCCGGGGCACCCTGACGCCAACCGCTGGCCGTGGGGAGGTGTTGGTTGTCTTTCGCGGCGACAGAGGCGTGCGCGAACGCTTCGCCGCTGGCCGGGGTGTGGTCGCACCCTTCACCGCCGGCTGGAGTGCGCCTGCGCCGGCCGCGTCGGGCTGGGCGGCCGGGGTTGGCTGAGCGGCGGGGGTTGGCTGGGGTCCCGGCTCTGGCAAGGGGTGTGTCGGGAACTCTTGATCCGGCCAACCCGCTTGCAGGGGCCCGGCCTCCAGCAGGGCCGCCGCCCCGGGCTCCTTCCGCGCCTCCACCAGGCCCTGGGCAGACCGGGCGGCGGCGGAGCGCTGACCCCGCAGCGGACGGGCATCCACCGCATTCCATGGGCCCGAGCCGCCCACAGACCAGGCGTTGAGAAGGAGCATCAAGCCCGACAAACGCGACAACGCGCGATGGAGCGGCAGATGTCGCTTCACCCGAAACACGGCCCTCAGAAAGACCAGCAATGAGATCTTGCTCACGTTAAGCCGTCTTTTTCTCGACGTGCCGACAGGCCAGGGCGAGGGAGGCGCCCGTTGGTCGACCCTTTCCTCACGGCAGCCAAGGGGAGGCGGAAAAGTCGGGATCGCGCTTCTCCAGGAACGCATTGCGTCCCTCCTGCCCCTCGGCCGTGCGATAGAAGAGATGGGTGGCCTGGCCCGCCAGTTCCTGGATCCCCGCCAGGCCATCCATCTCCGCGTTGAAGGCCGCTTTCAGGCACCGGATGGCGGTGGGACTGTGGGCCAACACCTCCCGGGCCCAGCGCACGCCCTCCGCCTGCAGCTCCTCCAGGGGCACCACCGCGTTCACCAGCCCCATGCGCAGGGCCTCCTCGGCACCGTAGCGGCGGCAGAGAAACCAGATTTCTCGTGCTTTGCGCTGCCCCACCACCCGCGCCAGGTAGCCCGCCCCGAACCCCCCGTCAAAGCTCCCCACCCGGGGACCCGTCTGGCCAAACACCGCGTTCTCCGCCGCCCGACTCAGGTCGCAGACCAGCTGCAAGACCTGCCCTCCGCCGATGGCGTAGCCCGCCACCAGGGCGATCACCACCTTCGGCAGGCTGCGGATCAGCCGTTGCAGATCGAGCACGTTGAGCCGCGGCAGGCCGTCCTCATCGAGGTAGCCGCCATCGCCCCGCACGCTTTGGTCGCCCCCTGCGCAGAAGGCCCAGCCCCCATCCGCCGCCGGACCCGCGCCGGTGAGCAGCACGACGCCGATCCGGGGATCTTCCCGCAGCAGGGCGAAGGCGTCGCAGAGCTCGCGGACCGTGCGCGGTCGGAAGGCGTTGCGCTTGTCCGGGCGGGCGATCGTCACCCGGCCGATGCCCTCCGCGCTGCGTTCGCAGACGATGTCGGCGTAGGTCCCGAAGGGCTCCCAGGCCACGGGGGCCGCATCCGGCTGCCGGGGCTGCGTCATGGGCGGGCGATCAGTTCTGCCGCCATTGTGCGCAGCCGGCGGCGCAGGGCCGCGTCAGCGCCGCGGTCGCTCACCACCCGCAGCAGGGCCAGGGGTTGGGCCAACCCCCAGCGCAGGGCCTCCGCCAGCTCCCCTTTCCGGCGCACCTCCCGGCTCGGCACCCCGTGGGCGGCCGCCAGGGCGCGGGGATCCACCTGTTGGGGCATGGCGAACAGGCGTTCGAAGTCCAAGGCGTCGGCGTCGGCCGGCCGGATCGGCAGTTGCTCGAAGATGCCGCCACCACTGTTGTCGATCAGCACGACCAGCAGCCGCCCTCGCAGCCGGGGGCTCCACAACCAGCCATTGCTGTCGTGTTGCAGGGCCAGATCCCCGCTGACCAACACCAGCTGGCCCATCGCCTCCGCCAGACCGCAGGCGATCGACAGGGTGCCGTCGATGCCCGAAGCGCCGCGGAAGGCCACGATTGTCCGGCCCGGCGCGGCGGGGTCGGCGAAGGTCTCCCAATCGCGCACCGGACTGCTGTTGGCGAGCATCACCGCCAGCCCCGGCGGCAACGTCTGGCTCAGCCGCCGCGCCAGCCACGGCTCCTCGATGGGGCCGTCGCCGCCAGCCTCCCCGGCCGCCCCGAGCTGCTCCTGAAGCCGCCGCTCCTCCCGTAGCCAGCGGTCGCTAAGGAGCCGGGCCGTGGTGGTTGGCGCCCCCTGGCCCGTCAGGGCCAGGCCAGGCCAGCGGGCCAGGCCACCGCTCCACTGTCCGCAGATGCGCCGCAGAGGATCCAGGGGGCGGGGATCACCCTCGCTCACGAGCACCTGGGGCCCCCGTTGCCGTGCCAGCCAGCTCTGCAACCGCCGACTGGCGGGCAAGGGGCCGAGCCGCAGCACCTGAGGCGCCACCAAGGCCCTTGCTCCCGTCTCCAGGGGCCTCTCCAACAGCAGGTCGTAACCGCCCACCAGCGGCCCCCGCAGCGTTCCGCGCAGGCCAGAGAGCGCATCCGCCAGCACGGGCCAACCGCTGCGCTCCTGCCAGGCCTCCAGGGCCTGGAGATGGCCGGCCCAGTCGCGGCAGCGGCCTCTCCAAGGGCCGGCCACCACCACCCCCGGTTGGTCAGGATCCAGCAGCACGTTGCCCTGGGCCGGGGTCGGCCGGGGCTGCGGCAGCGGCAGCCCAGCCCCGGGATCTGCCGCCCTGGTGCGCCGGAGCCAGGCCAGGGCGGTGCCATCGGGATGCAGGGGCTCCTCCAAGGGCAGATTGAGGTGGACAGGGCCGGCGGCTGAGCGGGCTTGGCCGACCGCCGCCGCCATCGCCTGATCCGCCAATCGCTCCAGGGCCTCTGGAGCCATGGAGGCCAGGCCATCGCTGGCCCCCTGCCCGAACCAGCGGCAGCAGGGGCGAAGGAAGGCTTCCTGGTTCACCGTCTGATTGGCCCCACAGCCCTTCAAGCGCCCCGGCCGGTCGGCGGTCAACAGCACCAGGGGGATGGTGCCCTGGTCGGCCTCCACCAGGGCTGGCAGCAGGTTGGCCACCGCCGATCCGGAGGTGGTGACGACGGCCACCGGTTGATCGCCGCCGCGGGCCAAACCAAGGGCAAAGAAGGCGGCGGAGCGCTCATCGATCGCCGTGTGGAGCTCCAGCCCCTCGGCTCCCTGGCCCGGGGGTTCGAGCAGGGAGGCGGCCACCGCCAGTGGCGCCGAGCGGCTGCCGGGGCAGAGCACCAACCGCCGCAGGCCCCGGGCCCGCAGGGCCTGCAGGAGTCGGAGGCACGCCAGCGAAGCGGCGGCGGTGGCTGGCGCTTCGCTGGGGCCAGCGCTCGTCTCAGTGGGGGATTCGGGGGTCAAGGGGGAGCTGCCTGCCGCCGCACTCTGGATCGGTGGATGGGGGCTGTGCCAGGGTCGGCGTCAGCAGAGACGGGTTTGCCGCGGTGGCTGAATCCAATCCCCAATCCCAACCCCAGCCCATCCGGGAAGCCCTCTCCATCGCGCGGGCGATCCTTCCCTGGCTGCTGGTGGCGGTGGTGTTGCGTTGGCTGGTGATGGAGCCCCGCTGGATCCCCTCCGGATCGATGTTGCCCACCCTGCAAGTGGAGGATCGGGTGCTTGTGCAGAAGTTCCTGCCCCGTCTGGGCGTGAGCCCCGGGGTGGGTGCGATTGTGGTGTTCCATCCGCCCGAGGCCCTGCTGGAGGCCGGATACGACGCCCGGGCGGCACTGATCAAGCGCGTGGTGGCGCTGGCCGGCGATCAGGTGGAGGTGAGAGAGGGGCGGTTGTGGCGGAATGGGGTGATCGCCGATCCCGACTGGAGCAGTGGGCCGATGGGCTACAGCCTGCCGCCGCTGCGGGTGCCACCTGGTCATTTGCTGGTGTTGGGCGACAACCGCAATGCCAGTCTCGACTCCCACCTCTGGGGCCCCCTGCCGGCCAACAAGGTGATTGGCACAGCCGTCTGGCGCTACTGGCCCCTGGATCGCTTTGGCCCGCTTCGGTTCTCCGTCCCCGCGCAGCAAGGTTGGCAAACCGCAAACGTGGGCTAGGGTAGCGGCGGACACCGTGAAGCCCGCTTCGCAGGGAGGTTAATGTTCAATCCTGAGTTTCTCACCAGCGACAGTGAGGCCATCGGCAGCAATGCCCTGATCCAATACCTGCAGGAGCAACCGCCGGATGTGCTGCAACGGGTTGCTCGTTCAGCCAGCAATGAAATTCAGGATATCATTCGTCACAACGTGCATGGATTGCTCGGCATGTTGCCCGGAGAGCAATTTGAAGTGAGAATCCAAACTAGCCGTGAGAATTTGGCCGGTCTACTTGCTTCAGCCATGATGACAGGTTACTTCCTGCGGCAGATGGAGCAACGGATGGAAATTGAATCCAATTTTTTGGAAACCAGCAATGGCGATCATCCAGATCTGCAGGATCAAGACCGGTTGCGGCTTTGATTGATTTTGATTGAGCTGGGTTGATTAAGTCGTAATTGATCGGTACCTGCACAGCAAAGATGGAGTTGAGTCTCAAGACGTGCAGGTGTTGTGGTGGGAGTCAATTTAGGCGATTGTCTCAGCAGGCGGAAGTTGACCCGTTTTTTGCGCGCTATGGGCTGCAGATTTCCGTAGAAGAGTCCACTGAGATTCCGGTTTTCGACTGGGGGCTGAGGAGAAAGGTCAATCTCCTTCCCCGCTTTCTGGCAGACAACATCCATTCAAAACTGGATCGCTTCAGGCGGGCGCATGTGCTCCAGCGACGCACAATCAAAATCCCCTATGGCCTTTGTCAGCAATGTGAATTTCTCGCCCCGTGGCATGAAATCGGTTACGACCAACTCAGTGACTACTACGCTTTTTATTTGCAAGATGAATACAAGCAGGCTCGCACCGCCTTTCAGCCGAACTTTGAAATGTTGGGCCAACTGATGGGCTCGCCAGAAGAAGCCGAGCTGCGTCGGCGGCAACACGAGCAGTTCATGGCGCCCCACCTGCGGGCATTGCATCAGGCATCTGCCCATGCCGATCTGCGACTTCTCGATTTTGGTGGGGGAGAAGGCTTGATCATTCCTTCCTTTCCCTGGATCAAGGGGGATGTATTGGAGGTTGAGTCTGCTGAACAGCCTGTGGCCAAGGATGGCCATGGCTATGATGTTGTTCAGTGTTTGCATGTCTTGGAACACGTCGGTCATCCTCAGAGGATGGTTCAACATCTTTCTCGCCATTGCAGAACAGGCGGTCTTCTTTATATTGAGGTGCCCGTTGAATATCCCGGCCTGGAGAGAGTTGAAGCAGGACAGCTGCCCGTATGTCACGAACATATCAACAAGTTTTGTCTAAAATCTGTGCGGGCACTGCTGACAGATGCGCCCGTTGAACCCCTATTGATTGCTCTAGATGAGGTGAAGTTTTTACACCTCGACGGCATGACCCCGGTCGTGCGCTGCCTGGCAAGGAAGCGTTGAGCACCAACGTCCAGTGCTGAGAGATGGCCTGGCAAGCCGTGCAAATACTGAGGGAAGGGTTGACAAGCTCTGCCATGCAGCAGATGCTGCGGGGCAGAGCTTGCCTGCCAGCGGAGAAGGTCTGCTAGATTTCACTTCACTAAGGAGCTGATTGTGTGAACATTGTCTGTGCGACCGATGGAAATTATCTGTCTCACTGCACGGTCATGCTCCAATCTCTCTGTCTGCACGTCAAAGATCCGAAGAGTCTGCGGGTCTTTCTGATTATTGACAATGTTTCCCCTGATATCTTTGCCAAGAGCATTTCTCATCTCTATCAAATTCTGCCATCCTTGTCGATCTTAAGGGCAGATTCCGCTCCCCTGGCTCACTTCCCCGTCACCGGGCATGCCTCGATTGCCACCTATTTTCGCCTGCTGTTGCCTGGCCTTCTGCCGGCGGAGCTTCAACGCGTCATCTTCATCGATGCGGATACGGTTGTGACCGCCAGCCTGGATGAACTGTGGCAGTTGCCCCTTGAAGGCAAAGCGCTCGCAGCGCTGAAGATTCCCTTCAAGAATGTCGACGATATCTATCAGCTTGGTGACTACTTCAATGCTGGCGTGATGTTGATTGATCTGGATCGTTGGCGGCAGGCGGATGTGCTGCAGCGCGGCGGAGACTTTGCTCGTGCCAATCCTCAATCTTTGCGCTACTGGGATCAGGATGTGCTCAACCATCTGTTTCATCGCGACTGGTTGCCCTTCAAGGATCGCTGGAATGCCTGTCCGCATCTCTTTGGCCTGTTCCCCGCCTTCAGCCTCGATCCGCATGATCTCACCGCCGCGGAACAGGAAGCCATCACGGATCCAGCCATCGTCCATTTCGCTGGTGGGGGCTGGATGGTCAAACCCTGGAATGCGCGCTGCCGCCATCCCCTGCGCCACCATTATCTTCAGGCCCGCTCACTCACTCCCTGGGCCTCCGATCCCCTGGAGGACGCGCCCCCTGCGAAATGGCGGCAACGCGTGGATCAAGCCCTGTTCCACGCCAAGTGCCAGGCGCGTCGCCTCATCCCCTCCGCCTAGTGCGCAGTCCCGCAAGTTCATGCGTCATCCTCAGCTTGGTCCGTGCGCCTAGATGCCTCCATCGGCAAGGACTGCAGGCCAGACACCCATCAAAGAATCCACAGCGTATTTGCGGGACAGACCACTAGGTCTTCTCTCCCACCACGCCCAAGCGCAGCAGGGTCTGGTCGATGGCGGCGAGCGTCTGCCACGACCCCTCTGATGGCGCCCAGTCGCGCTGGCGAAGCACCTCCCCGTAGTGGGCCAGATCCTCACGCTTGAGGGGTTGGGGCGCGTGATAGTGCGCACTGATCAGCTGGCTGATCGGCTGTTGACGGCTGAGGTCGTCCAGCCAAGCGAGGAAGCGGTTCTGGGCCCTGGGAAAGACCAACCGCTCCAACACCGGCGCCAGGCGGCAGGGCAGGCGGCCTGTCTCCTGGCCGAGGAAGCGATCGGCCTCCGTCTCCCAATCCGCCGCCCAACGGAAGGGATAAAAGCCGAAATGGGAGCGGCTGTCGCGGCATCCTTTGGCGAACATGTTGGCCAGGATGGTGGAGGGCTCAGGCACAGAGATGCAGGCCGGACGGAAGTAGTTGGCAAACAACACGATCCGCTTCCAGCCTTTGCGACGGTTGGCCTCCGTGTCGATCAGGGGTTCGGCACCACTCTCGCGGGCATGAAACAGGAGGGGTGTGGGTTCATCGGCAAACAGGTGGGGGGGGGTGGCCTGGATCGTCACCAGGGCATCCGTCACCAACAGGGCGCCTGTGGCCTGATCCAGACAGGCCACCTCCAGAAAGGGGCCGAGCCCCAGATCCAGCGGGCCGAGGGGGATCCAGGAGAGCTGCTGCGGATGCGGCAGGCCATCGCGGCCCAACACCTTTGTGCGCTCCCTGGGAAAACCCAGCCAGCCGGGCGGCAGCTGGAGGGGAAAACTCCACTGGTGGTCGGTGACCCAGAGGGTGGCCCGCGGAAAGGCCCTGGCCATGGCCGGCACCGGTAGCTTGTGCTCCAGGCCGGAGGCGGTGGCGAGCACGAGGGTATGGACCGGGCCATGCTCTTGCTCCAGGTGACGCAGGGTCGCCACCACCTCCCCGGTAGGTGGCAGGGGTGCGTAGAGCATCAACCCCTCCCCCACCTTCAGCACCGTCATGCGGATGGGCACCGCCACGTACCAGACGCCATGCAGCTGCTCAAAACTCCAGAGCCGCCCTGGGAGGAGCTCCCGCACCAGGGTGCGGCGTCGGCCATAGGGATAAAGCGGTAGCAGAGGCCACCAGGGCCAGTGCTGCTCACGCTGGTGGTTCAGCCCGGCAAGCTGGTCAGGTGGAGCGGGAAGCGGCATGGGGGCGGGCAGGCCCGGCAGACGGTAGCGTCTCCAGCGGCGCGCCCACAAAAAAGCCCCCTCGGCTGAGGGGGCAGGCAGGAGACAGCTGGTCTCCAGGGGAGACACTCAGCCAATCGCCGGGGCCGTCAGCGCCACCGGGGTGGCGGCCGCCGTGGCCAGATCCAGGGGGAAGTTGTGGGCGTTGCGCTCGTGCATCACTTCCATGCCGAGGTTGGCACGGTTGATCACATCCGCCCAGGTGGGAATCACACGACCCTGGGCATCCAGAACCGACTGGTTGAAGTTGAAGCCGTTCAGGTTGAAGGCCATGGTGCTGATTCCCAGAGAGGTGAACCAGATGCCCACAACCGGCCAGGTGGCCAGGAAGAAGTGCAGGCTGCGGCTGTTGTTGAAGGAGGCGTATTGGAAGATCAGGCGACCGAAGTAACCGTGGGCAGCCACGATGTTGTAGGTCTCTTCTTCCTGGCCAAACTTATAGCCGTAGTTTTGCGACTCTGCCTCCGT
>JBKDSV010000223.1:0-6830 GCA_046340795.1 Cyanobacteriota bacterium
GATTCCTGTGGCTTGTTCGCAGGGGCATTTTCAGTAGTAGTCTTGGAGCACATAGAGAGCGCCAAGATCAAGGCAATCAGAAGAGATAGAAGACAACCGCAGCCCTGAAAAGTCTGCCGGGCTGTCCTCTGAAGCTGCGTACGTCCACAAGTTGGGCATCTCGAAGCGCTGTCAGACATGTTTGCGCCACACTCTTCACATTTAACGAGAGCCATAAAAATAAGACTCTAATAAGATTGTCTTAGAGAGATGCATCACCCCACGATGGCCGCCAAGACTTCCTCATCGGAAGCCTCCAGATAGTGGCCAAGAGAGCCAAGGGACTTGTGACCCGTCACCCGCTGAATAGTGGAGAGGGCCACCCCCCGGCGCACGGCAGCGGTGGCCAGTGAACGCCGAAAGCTATGGGTGCTCACCCCCTCCAACCCCAGGCGTGAGCAGGTCTGCCGCAGGGCCTTGTCGGCCGCTTGCCGCGATTGGGGGGTGCGGGTGGATCCGGGGGCGGGGAAGAGGGCATCCTCTTTGCTCGGGGTGTGGCCGTGCTCAGCAGCCCAAGCCTTCCGGTAGGCCTCAATCTCTTCTGAAAGCCGGGGAGCGGTGGGGACTTGGCGGGTGGTTTTGGTCTTCGTGTTGGCGGCCCGGTAGGTCACCTTCCCGTTGAGATCTCCCCACTTGAGAGCCAAGGCCTCACTGATGCGGCCGGCAGTCCAGCGCTGAATGGCCCAGAGGGCGCGGTAGCGGGGGGAGGGGGCCCCCTCCAGCAGGGCATCCAACTGGTCTTCGGTGAGGGTGGCGGCGGTGCCGTTGCGATCAACCTTCATGGGATCCGCGTCTCTCCCCTGATCTTAGTTGCTCTTCTATCAAAAGAGCAACTACCTAGGCGGGGGAAGGGATAGAGGGATGGACATGGCGGGGTGGGGCCTTATTGAGAATGCCAGCCACCGTCTGGAGAGTCCGCTGACAGCATTGGCCGAACGGTCCGGGGAGTCCGCAGACAGCTCAGACTTCCGCGTCCGGGGAGTCCGAGGAGTCTGCCGACAGCTCCAACCGCCAAACGTTCCTCCCCGTGCGTGAGGCTCGAATCCCGGCGCGGGTGACGACGGCGGCGCCAGGTCTGACCCCAAGAATCCAGGCCAGCTCAGCGGTCGTCAAGGGGAACCCCGTGCGCAAGGCCTTCTCTGCCGCATCCAATCGCCTCAGCAACTGGCGAACGTCTGCAGGATCAGCGGACTCCCCAGACGGATCAGGAAGGCCAGCGGGAGCGGTCTGGGGAGTCTGCTGACGCCGGAGGCCATGGGCAAAATCAGCGATCTTTCGCTCCTTCCGATGAACAGCGGTCGCAGCCTCCCGAAGCTTCACCGCATCCGCACTGCTCAGCCAAGAAACGCGCCCCTTGCCCGTCGCCCCCTTGCCCGACGTGGTGATGATTCCCATGGCCTTGATCAGCTCGAAGACCGAACCGCGAGAGAGGGGAAGCTGTTCGATGAGATCCGACAGAAGAACCCCATCGATCTCAGCTTCGATGGCATCGCCAACGCCCAAAGCATCTGGGGAGTCTGCGGACATGGCCACAAAGAACCATAGGGGTGTCTGCGGAGTCTGGAGACGATCCCCTGACGCGCAAGGGGGTGTGATGGATCATGGACGGTCAGCATGGTCCGGGGAGTCCGCTGACGACTCATCGGCGACCGCATCACTGAGAGAGAGGGCCTCCAGCCCTTCCGCCAGCTATTCAGCGGCACGGGCGAAAGCGGCCGTGTCATCTGGAGAGCAGCCGGGCGGGAGGAGCAGGAACATGGGGGAGCGATGCGACGGCCACAGAAGGATTCCCACGGTCGGACAAGCGCTTCCTACTGGCTCTCTCGTCTCCTCTGAAGGAAGAGAAGGCCTACGGTTCTCATTGTTCTCATGGTGCCGCTCAAGTCGAGGCGACTGATCATCCCAAGGACAACACAACCACCCCGTGACAGGGGAGGGGGGCTGTATGTGAAACGGGCGGGGTGTCGCATTTTTTGAACGTCCTTTTCAGGAGGAAAATCGGGGCACGGTTAGCGCCGCACCTCCGTGCCGTCCGGGAAGGACCCGTGATTCTGGAAGGCCCCCGGCGAACGGCGGCCGTGGCCAGTGAGCGACGAAAGCTATGGGTGTTCACTGACCGGACCGCCCTAAGGGACTGCCGGTCTGGCTGGTAGTTCGGTTTTAAGTACTTGTACTCACCGGCTCTCCGGCAGTACCTGTGTGTTTAGAGAAAGGAGGAAATGAGATGGCTACGAAATCACAAGAAGACAAGGCAAAAATTGTTATTCATACCGCCACCGTTGCTGCTGCTACTGCTTCGGCTGCACTTGCCCAGGGAGCACTCTTTGGTGCCGATACACCCGTACTGACCGCTATCCATATTGGGATGGTTCACTCTTTAGGCGAGATCTTTGGTCAAGATATCAACAAACAAGCTGCTATAGCCTTGCTTGGTGTCGCGGCAGGTGCTGGCATAGGTCTTGCTGGAGCCAGGGCCGTACTTGGCTTGATCCCGTGGCTAGGAAACGCTGCTAACGCCGCTATCTCGGCCGGTTACACAGAAACTCTCGGGTGGTGGTGCTTCGGTTACTTTGACGATCAGGCTCATGGGAAATTGCCTGCTTGATTGCGTCGGGTAGCTGGTGGAGAGTCAATACCATCAGCTACCCGCATATCGCCAGCCCTTCCGCGAGCCATTCAGCGGCACGGGCGAAAGCGGCCATGTCATCAGGAGAACAGCCGGGCGGGAGGAGCAGGAACACGGGGGAGCGATGCAACGGCCACACAAGGGTTCCCACGGTCGGATAAGCAATGGGGCTCAGGTGGCATGGGCGAATCCTCGGGGCCGCTTCCCTGATTGAGGAGGCGGCACAGCCCAGCCGTCCATCCCCACATGCTGCGCCATGCCTGCGGCTTTGCCAGCGCCGACCAGGGCGCAGACATTTGGCTCATTCAGGACTACCTCAGGCACCGCAACATTCAGCACACCATCCGCTACACCGCCACCAACCCGGCACGGTTTGAAAAGTTGTGGCGGTAAGATCTTGCCACATAAAAAGGCCCACCGTGGGGGCTCGGTGACCAGAGAAGGGGTCTTTAGCACACTAGTGGCTTTTTGCCTCATGACTCTTGAGAAACTCAGATATAAATTCAATTACTCTCTTGGGTAATTGAATCTGCTGATAAGCGCCCACGCCTGCAGTGATAGCCAGTGGCCATAATATAAACATACTGACAGCAGTGGTGGCTGCCTTATCCGCCCAGCGCCCCTCTCCAACCTCCACAGTTAGGGTAGGTTCTGTGTAGTGAAGATGCAATGTCAAGGCAGTGCCCAAACCAACAAAGTTTCTCCAACCGCCACGCCGCGCTTGGACCAGCTCATCATCTCCTCCCGGCATTTCTAAGTCTTGAACTTCAAATGTTTGGCCTTCAAACCAGTTTGTCAATGCTTGCGCAAGATCATGAAGCTTAAGGTAGTGAGCCGTAAAGGTGTGAACTTCTGACATGGTTTTTGGCAATTACCATTTTAACTGTAGTGTTCCCGGTCGGCTGCAATGTATACCACGGCACAATTAGGTGAATCTGATACGCTCAACTACTACTACTACTACTCAACCTGAAGAACGGGCTCATCCACTAGCAGGGCTGCACCAGCCTCAGGGCCTGGTGATCTCATCCGCTTCGTGTACGTTTACTCCTCCGCGATACCGAAAGAATGGAGGAGAAACCCTAAAAAAACGGAAACATTGCATTCGTCAATCTGGAGACCTCTGCAAGTAAAGAAACCCTCACTTCTGCCTTGTCGTACTACTCATCACCAGCCTCCTGCCAGAGGCGTGCTGGTGTCTACCGCCAGGGATATCGCCCTTCAAGCTCAAGCTGTAGGCTTATGCTGAGAAAAGTCCTGATCAGGATGATCCCGCCCAACTCGATAAGCCCATCAACCTTGGGGTCGGTTACAGTTTTAATAATGTCTGCTGCCACAAAGAATTCCAGGCCAAGAAGGATTCCATACCCCACATCCTGGCGAAACTGTTTGTATCCCCTCCTGGATAGATCGTGATGTCCAGTTGTGCACGTCTTCTGCCTTCTGGTCGTAGCGAAGGTGATCGTGGCTGATACGATCCCGACAACAATCACTAAGACCCCGATCCCTTCGAGCACAAGGACAACATCTTGCGCTATCTGAAGAAAGGGCTCATGCGCTACCGAAACAAGTATGCCACACCTCTCCTTCATGTCCTTGGCATGGATCAAGTATTCACTGATCAGTTTACTTGCAAGCCAGAGGACTGGCTGATCACCTCAGTACAAAACTAGCAATTGGCTTTCCCGTCGCCCTCTCAGGCCGGTTCCCTAATCGAGGAGGCGGCACAGCCCAGGGAATCAGGACCGCTGGAGCCATGGGCAAAGGCGGGGGGATGGCAGCACTGAGGATCCCCGCTAGCGGACAGCGCACCTTTCGCCACTCGTTTCGGAAGCTGGCGCAAGCGAGCGAACCAGCCACAGGGCCCCGCAAAGCCCCTTCAACCAAGGGGAGCCGAAGACTGGGAGGGCGGGGCTCAGACCGGGGCGAACCCCCGCGATCGGTGCTTCGGCGGGTCTGAGGGCCAGGGGAGGACCACCGCAGGAGCCAAGGGCCAGCGGCGAGGACTCAGGAGGATCCCCAAGGGAGAACAAGCCAGGCAGGTAAGGGGACGCGACGCCGAGGCCTTTTGTGTGTACAGTTGTCAACACAGGAGCCAGGCGGTTCCTGATTTTTAGTCCAAAAACCACCACGCCACTCGTGACCACAACTCCACAAGCACTAGCCCCCCCCTCAATAAAACGACAGCCCTCTGCGGCTTTCCAGACAACCAAAGCCAGCACACCAAAGAGCAAAGAAGGGAAAGTAGTAAACATTCGGGCAACCGAGCGGATGCTGTCCCTTTTAAGTCAGCTCAAAGATGAATTCGGCATCAATATGTCCGAAAGCATCAGAAATGGAGTCGCTCTTTTCTTTATTGCTAAGCAAGAAGAAAAGAAAGGAAGAAGGCTTGCTTTTATTGACGAGACAGGCAAGGTTGCTGCGGAGGTCCATCCCCTCTAAATTAACCACTAATGATGGCAACAGACTCCCGCCCCAATTCCAAAGACCAACAAGAAACAACTAAAAAATACAATTTATCCAACTTTGCCGACGGCGAAGACGACTACGACACAGTTGTGGGCGGGAGTGTTTACCCCGTAAACACTAAACACTTATCAGAGTTTTTTGATGAGATCCTGAAGATGCAAAGAGCCGCCATAGACTTTAGCGATAAGAAACATTTAAAGAAGCAAAATATATGGTCTAATGCATTTCCCTTGGTTTTTCTTGGTATAATAACTGTTTTCGCACTCATGGTCGGAGTAAATCCTGGCAAGTATTTTTCTAATGAACATCAAGATGCGGCGATAAAGCTTCTCTTTTCTCAAGTCGCGACACTACTCGCCTATCTTTATGGCAAAAAAGTGGGAGAAGAAGCCTGATCTTTTAGCCGGATCAACCATTAGAAGAAGACAGGGTCTCAAAGCGTGGTGGCAAATCCTCGCGATCGGGGCCTCGGGGGCGGGTCTGAGGGCCAGGGAATGGCCACTGCAGGAGCCAAGGGCCAGCGCTTGAGAAGGGGCGGCGAAGGGTGCGGGGGGGCGATGGTGCACTTTTCGACCCTATGGAGTTTTTCTATAGGGTCATTTTTTGCACCCCCCTCCCGAAGCTCCGCCAACCATTTGGCGGTGAGGGCTTCCCAGCTCACCCCTTCAGGCAAAGGGATCGGTGCGGCGCTGTAGGTGCACGCGAAGGCTTCCCCTTCCTCCTCTCGTGTGTGGATCCGTCCGGCTCGCTCCAGCTTCCACCCGATTGCCCGCAGCAGGCTGCGCAGGGTGCCGGTGGGAAGTTTGCCGGGGCTCACGCCCAGGGTGTCGGTCAGTTGCCGGTGATGGGCGGTTGCGGTGGCATGGAGGGCCAGCAGGGCGGGATCCGTGGCAGCGATCACATCCCCCCCCGCGAAGCGCTCCAGCAAGGCAGGGATCCCCAGGGCCTGAAGGGCGGCCACCTTCGGCGCCAGGGTCACTTTGAGTCGATCGGGGGCGAAGGGACGGCCGCCAGAGTCCAACCGGGTGATGGCTAGCCAGTCATGGGCAGGCACCAGGGCGATGGCATCAGGGGTGGTCAGGAGCCAACCCTGGCGGATCCGATCGGCCAACTTGTCCCGGTCGGCTTCCAGCAGTTCCAGCGAGGGGATGGCAGAGCCCAGAGCCCACCGATCGGCGAGCCGGTAGCGATCGAGGGCCGCAGCCTCGGATGGCGTGGTCTGGCGGCGGCGAGCCAAATCAGCGGCTTCCTCATCGGTGAGAACCGCAGCCGTGCGGATCGCTTCTCGTTTGGCCTCTCGTTTGCCGTCACGGATAGCGCGAAGCTCCGTCGTGATGGAGTCCACCAGGACGGGACAGGGATCAGAACCCAGGGCCTGACGCTCCCACCTCTCCCGCTCCAGCAGGCCGGCGGCGGTGGTGCGATAGGCGAAGCTCTGTCGGTTGCGGATGGCCCCCTGCTCCCCCCAGGCCTGGAGCCAGGCTTCCTCGGGACCGCTCTCCTGCAGGGTTCCCAGGAGGGGATCGGTGGTCTTTTTCAGGTCTGCAATCAGCGAGGCGGGATCGGTGGCACCAGAGCCCACGCGCAACCCTTTGCCGGGGCTCCGCTCGGGAGCAAACAGCCAGGCCGGAACCTCAGGGCAACGGACACGGGCGAGGGCCTGCAGAGCTTGTTCCGGGGCGATCAGGCCACCGCT
>JBKDSV010000224.1:0-1870 GCA_046340795.1 Cyanobacteriota bacterium
CAGGGCCAGGTAGGCGCAGGGGAAGAGCAACAGACCAGACCAGCCGACAAAAACGAAGCGGTCGCGCTTGAGCCAGTCATCGAGGATGTCGAACCATCCCCGAGACGCTGGCGCGCGTCCTACAGCGATCGTCATGGGAAGAAGTGGGCAGGGAGTGGGTGCGGGAACCCACTCGCGTGGTGGTTACCGGGCGATGGTAACAACGATGCCCCGCGTTCCGGGGCGCGCTGACATGGCCTGACATCCCTCGCCCCCTCTCCCCTATTGTCATTGTCTCCTTGACGAAGCCCGAGACAGCGCGCCAGGAGCCCACAGCAAGGTCCGATCCGATCGCATGGCCACCCCGACAGATCTTGTTTCTGCCGCACCAGACCACGTTCTTGAGCAGCGGGTCTTGGGAGCCCGGCGTTTCTCGAACATCTTCATCGCCAGCGCGGTCACGATTGGTGGTACAGGCTTTCTCTTCGCCAGCTTGTCCAGCCGTCTGGGTCGCAATCTATTGCCGATGCTCCACGCAGCCGACCTCAACTGGATCCCCCAAGGACTCGTGATGGGCTTGTATGGCCTGGCGGCTCTTGGGCTGGCTCTCTACCTATGGGTCGTGATTGGCGTGGATCTTGGATCAGGCAGCAATCGTTTCGACAAATCATCCGGACGTGCCGTGATCAGCCGCCATGGCCTGCGCCGATTGATCGAAGTGGAGATTTCTCTGCGTGACATCCAAGCCGTGAGAGTGGAGGTGCGGGAGGGCATCAGTCCGTTGCGTCGGCTGGCTTTGCGCATCAATGGCAGACGGGATCTGCCCTTGAGCCGGGTCGGCGAACCCCTGCCTCTGGCCGAGCTCGAACTCTCTGGCGCGACCCTGGCTCGCTTTCTGGGTGTGCCTTTGGAGGGCGTGTGATCCTTCTAGCAGCGATCCAGCGTGGCTCAGCAAGCACACTGGCCCTTTTCCTGGTGGGGATCATTTCTTTGGCCGGTTGCGCGCAGGAGCACCATGGCAACGAGCTTGGTTGTCAATCATCCCGCATTCCTTGCATGAGTGGAACAGCGGTGGTGATGTTAGAAACGGAAAAGGGATCTGTGCTTGTTCAGCTGGATGGAAATAATTCCCCCCTTACTGCTGGTAATTTTGCTGATCTGGTCAAACGAGGAGTTTACAATGAAACTCTCTTCCATCGAGTGATTCGCACTCCATTGCCGTTTGTTGTTCAAGGCGGTGATCCGGGCACCGCCAATCCGAAGATTCCTGTCAGTGCCCACGGAACAGGCAACTTTATTGATCCCGCAACGGGCGAAGCTCGATTTATTCCTTTGGAGTTTAAACTCAAATCTTCCGGTAAGCTTGTTTATGGCCAGGAGATCACCACAACCTCACTGCTCAACAAGCCATTGCTCAGCCATGATCGCGGTTCCCTGGCGATGGCGAGGTCGTCCGATCCCAATTCAGCAAGCGCCCAGTTTTATATCGCACTTAAACCTCTTCCTGAGCTGGACGGCCGCTATGCTGTTTTTGGAAAGGTCATTCAGGGCATGGATGTTGTTGATCGTTTGCAACAAGGCGATCGTTTGATTCGTGCGCGTCTTGTTTCCTCTGGTAAGTAGCCGCAAATCCCTCGTATCCGTTCGGGGGGTGGGATGACCACCAAAACACGGGTTCCAGCAATGGTTGTTGCCCTTTCCAAGGTGATTTCACTTCAATCAAGAACTTGATTACTCAGGGGCACCTCGAAAAATCACTTTTGGCCTGCCGCGACTGGCCAGCGAGAGCGAGGTCATTGACAGCAAGGGATTTCACTCCGGGAGGCGAGGAGGAGGCGAAATTTTTTGAGGTGCCCTATAGTCAAGCGATGGGTCAGGATCGTAAATATGG
>JBKDSV010000225.1:0-7456 GCA_046340795.1 Cyanobacteriota bacterium
AATCCGCTTCTGAAATCCCAGCCGGTGAAAAGGCCATCCCATTCAGTCTCGTACTGAGATACAAGCACAAATCGTGGCGTCGTCAAGGGCTGAACGGGATCAGAGTTCCCTGGGTGCCAGCCCAGGCTGTGAACGGGTACAGGGATTTCACTCCAGCAGGCAAGGGGGAAGCGGGATTTTTCGAGGTGCCCTAGAGAATAAAGCTTGCTAGGCTTTAATAATATCTACGATGATGGAGATGGGCATGCCTGCTGATCGCATGTCCTGAGGTGGTGCTCGCTTTACCCTGAAAACTTCCATTTTTGGTATTTCTTTTGTCAAAAAGCTGCCATCCTCTTCGATGTAGTGCAAGAATTCGATCTTGCAGTGTGAGAAATTTGACTCTTGCAAGTATTGTTTAACTTTTTCGTAGGTTGGCAGCCACAGATGGTTATCACCTATTGGCGCTGAGTGCTTGATCTGAATCTCGCTATTGAGATCTGCCGTAAAGGCAGTTGCACCCATGCCTACATCTCCAAGTGCTTCGCCCTTGTCATTGAAAATTGTTCTTCTGCGCAGCAAGGGAGATCGGTAGTCGGGTACTGACAAGCGAAAGAAACCTCCTGGTTTTAAAACTCTGTAGATTTCATTGAGTGTTGGGACAACAAGTGAAGGATCTAGATGCTCTAGAACGTCCTGGCTTTGAAATGCGTCTGCGATGCCATCGGGGAGAGGTAGCTTGCCGTCACTGGTGATGGCAATATCTCTGGGGTTATCTCTTTTCAGTGCAACGCCATAAAAGCTGGGGATGCTATATTGTATTTCGTGTCGAAACAGGTTGCCATGATATAGATATACTTTGCCTTTTACTGCCATGGGATTGGCCGCTGGTGATAGGGCAAGGAGGATCTTTTTTCTGATGTTCTCGCATTCGAAAATCACTTTATTTTTTGCTTCCTTGATCAATCTGTAGATCATTTTGCTTGTCCTTGCCCGGATTCATCGTCATTCTATCGGCTCGCCAAGTTGGTCTCCCTCCGAGCTCATCGACTGCCTGCTGATGAAACAGCAAGCGTCTTTGTTGCACAACCAACCGCTCCTCGCGCACGCGGCCCGCAGGTCGCTGAGCACGGTGCCCGGGCCGATCTCCGCGAACCGCTCCTCGCGCACGCGCGCCACGAGGCCGAGCACAGCGGATCGGGCCGCTCTGAAACGTCCCGCGGGGTCGCCTTCTCTCTGGATTCCCTGGAGCCACCACTCCACCCCCCGCCCCTGCAAGATGAAGGCCAACGCCCCCGCCCACCCCTGAACCAGGAAACCCTGCTGTTCGAGCCCGCCGTGCCAGAAGAGGGTGCCTTGCGGGCGCTGCTGGCCTTCCCCAGCACCTACTCGGTGGGTATCACCAGCCTGGGCTTCCAGGTGGTGTGGGCCACCCTGGCTCGGCGGCCGGATGTCGATGTGCGGCGGCTGTTCACCGACCAGGCGGATCCCCCCCACGGTGGCAGCCGCGGCCGTGGCCCGGCCCTCGATCTCTTCGGGCTCTCCCTCAGCTGGGAGCTGGATGGGCCGGTGCTGCTCGATCTGCTCGAGCAACGGCGAATTCCCCTCTGGGCCTGTGAACGGGGAGAGGATGACCCGATCGTGTTTGGCGGCGGCCCCGTGCTCACCGCCAACCCCGAGCCCCTGGCCCCCTTCTTTGATGTGGTGCTTCTGGGCGATGGCGAGCTGCTGCTGCCCGCCTTCCTTGATGCCATCCAGACCTGCCGCGACGCCCCGCGGGTTGAGCGGCTGCGGCGACTGGCGCAGGTGGAGGGCGTGTATGTGCCCGCGCTCCATGCCCCCCGCTACAGCGCTGCTGGCACGCTGCTGGCCGTGGAGCCCCTCGCGCCAGACCTGCCGGCCCAACCTGGCCGGCAGGTCTGGCGCGGCAACACCCACAGCCACTCCACCGTGATCACCCCGGAAGCGGCCTGGCCGTCGATCCACATGGTGGAGGTGGTGCGCAGTTGCCCGGAACTCTGCCGCTTCTGCCTGGCGAGCTATCTGACCCTGCCCTTCCGCACCGCCAGCCTCGACGACGGCCTGATCCCTGCGGTGGAGACTGGCCTGGCGGTCACCCGGCGTCTTGGCCTGCTGGGCGCCTCAGTGACGCAGCATCCCCAGTTCAGTGAGCTGTTGACCTGGCTGGATCACGACCGATTCAGTGACGTGCGCCTGAGCGTCAGCTCCGTGCGGGCCGCCACGGTGACGCCCCAACTCAGCCGCATTCTCGCCGATCGGGGCAGCCGTTCCCTGACGATCGCGATCGAAAGCGGCAGTGATCGCCTGCGCACCCTCGTCAACAAAAAACTCGCCCGCGAGGAGATCTTCAGCGCCGCCCGCCACGCCAAAGACGGCGGCCTGAGCGGCCTGAAGCTCTACGGCATGGTGGGTCTGCCCAGGGAGGAGGAGTCGGATGTGGAGGCCACCGCCGATCTGCTGCTCGCCCTGAAGCGGGCGACACCCGGCCTGCGCCTCACCTTGGGGGTGAGCACCTTTGTGCCCAAGGCCCACACGCCCTTCCAGTGGGAAGGGCTGCGTCCGGAGGCGGAAAAGCGCTTGCAACGGCTGGCCCGGCGGCTGAAGCCCAAAGGCATTGAGCTGCGTCCCGAGAGCCATGGCTGGAGCGTGATCCAGACCCTGCTCTCCCGCGGCGATCGGCGCCTTGCCCCCGTGCTGGTGGCGGTGCGCGGACAGAAGGACAGCCTGGGAGGATGGAAGCGGGCCTACCGGGCCGTGTTGGCCGGCGAGGTGGAGACCCCTCCCCTGGACCTGCCCCCCCCGCCACCCTGGGCCGAGCTGGTGGAGGCCACCTGGAGCGCCGAGCGGGTGCTGCCCTGGGAGCACCTGGGCAGCGGTCTGCCCAAGGCCACCCTCTGGCGCCACCACCAAGAGGCCCTCCTCCAGGCGCCCCCGCAGCAGCCCTCAGACCTCAGAAGCCAGGAAAGCGCGCAGGCCCGCCAGCAGCACCCAGCCCGCCACATTGATGCGGCTGTCATACATCGGGATGTCGCTGGCGTGGAGGGCGACGAGCACCAAGGTGGCGGACCACCAAGCACGATCGAACAGCGCAGCATTGACCATGCCCCGCTGGGCGCTGCGCCCTAACAGCGCCAGCACCAGCCCCACCACCAGCAGGGCCACGGGGAGGCCATGGCTGAGGGCCAGATCGATGGGCAGGTTGTGGGGATGGCCATGCCAGTGGCCCGTGCGCTGCGGGTAAATCAGGCTGAAGGCGGCTGCCCCCCAGCCCAGCCAGGGCCGCTCGCCAATCAGCTCCATGGCGGTGCGCCACTGGGCCAGGCGGGTGATGGCCAACGGCCGCTGGCCGCTGTAGCGCAGATCGCTCAAGCGTCCCCAGATCGCTTCCGGCACCAGCTCTCGGGCGGGCTGTTGCCAGACCTCGGGCACACCGGGCAGGGTGGCGGCACTGACCACTGCCAACCCCACCAACAGCAGGGGCAGCAGCCAGCTCCAGCTGGCCGTCCCCAGCACCAGGGGCAGGGCCAGCACGAGCGCTCCCCAGGCATTGCGCGAATCGGTGAGGAGCACCGCCGCCGCCACCGCGCAGGCCATCGCCAGGATGGTCCCCCGGGCATGGCGGCTGAGGCCGGGCTGCACCAGGGCCGCCAAGGTGAAGGGCCAGGCCAGCGCCAGCCAACTGCCGGCGATGTTCGCGTAGTCGAAGAGGCCAGCCAGACGGCCGGAGGGATTGCCTCCTGCCTTGAGGTGCCAGATGATCGCGCCGCCCAGGGCCTGCAGGGGCCCGCTCCAGCCCAGCCAGAGCTGCCCGAAACCAGTTACCACCACCGGCACCGTGCCCGCCACGAGCATCCACCCCACGCGGCGCCGTGCCTGCGGGGTGGCCAGGTAGGGCTGGAACCCCCAGAAAGCCCAGAAGAAGGGCAGCCAGTTCCCCAGACCCACCCAGGCCAGCCAGCCGCTGGACGCTCTCGCAGCGCCCAACACCATCAGCAGGGCCGCCAGCAGGAGCACCCCATTGGCGGGGTCCGCCAGGGGTCGGCTTCTGTCGCGGCTGCCCAGGATCAGAGCCACCAACAGACAGGCGCCCCCCAACAGGGCACTGCTGGCCAGAAGCAACAGGCCAATCTGAAACCAGGTCCAACCGACTGCGCTGGCGCCCTCGGGCCGCCCCTGGGCCAGGCGCACCTGAATGTCGCCAGGGATCAACGGCCGCCCCATCCCCCGAAGTTCCCTCAATCAAACACAGCGGTGTGACCGCGATGAACCCATCACCCTCTCCAACCTATCCGGGTGGGGAGGGATCGTCAGCCGTCCCGCTGATCATCACCACCAGCAGCCGCGCGGCGGCCCCGGCCTGCCGACGGTCCCTGAGATTCGAGACCCACAAAGGGTTGTAGGCGAGCTCGGCAAAGGGCACATAGGCACGCAGGGTCTCCACCGCCACCGACGCCTGGCCGGCGCAGGCCTCGCCCGGATCACTGGCCTCACCGTCCTCCGGCATCAGTTGCACGTAGACAAAGCGGCCGCGAGGAAAGGCAGCGCAATCGGGCTTCACCGCCAGCAGGCGCAGCTCCTGGGATCCCGTCAGCAGCGGCCGGGCGAACCGCTCCACCGAAAGACCGTTGAGGGTGTGGCGCGACACGGCGATCAGGGGCAGGTCGCGGGCGCGGGCGGCCGCCAGGGCCTCCCGGGCGATGGCCGCGTAGGGGATGCGGGAGTAGAGCCGCAGGGTGGGAGCCACGGCCTGCTGCAGGTTGGCCAGGCCCACCGCGAGCAGACAGGTCCAGAGCAGGAGCGCCAGGGGCCCGGGGCGGCGGCTGGAGGAGGGCTGAGCAGGAGGCGAGGCGGAAGGATGGGGCTGGCGCTGGGCCGGACCGGGGTGGGGGAGTGCGCCGGAGCGGAGAAGAGGGCTGGGGTTGGGGTAGTGGCGGCCGTTGAGGCGCTGGAGGGCGAGGGCCAGGCTGAGCAGCACAAAAAACTGCGACGGCAGGAAGGCCCGGGTGACGGCCATGCCGAGGGGGCTGCCCACCAGCCAGGAGAGGGCGAGCACCACCACCAGCCGCTCCCGGGGGTCGCCCCCCCGCCAGACCACCACAGCCGCCACCGGCACCGCCACCATCAGGAGCAGCCAGAGCAGCCCGTTGAGGGCCAGGGGATAAACGGGGGGATAGACCAGATCGAGCAGGGGACGAATCTGGAAAAACAGGGATTTGGCCAGGGCCGCCAGGCTGAGATCCCCCAGCCCACCGACCCGACTGGAGGGCCACTCCAGGAGCAGCCTGAGGATCGGTTCGCGCAACACGGCGGCGATCGCCGCCAGCAGCAGGCCAGCCCCGACGAGCGGCCAGCCCTTCCTCTGCCGGCCGCACCACGATCGACACCACGCCCACAGCGCCCGCCTGTTGAGGCCGATCAACGCGGCCCAGGTGAGCGCCACCAGCAGAAGGCCCGGCCAATCGACCAGGACACAGAACAGGGCCATGAGCCCATGCCAGGCCAGCAGACGCCGCTTGTCCCCCCCGGGCTCCAGCAGACGAAAGGCCGTCCAGAGGACCGCGAGCGAGGCCGCGAAGAGCGGCGCGTACATCCGGATGGTGGTGGCATAGAAGATGTAATTGGGCAACAGGATCGTCAGGCCCATCACCCCCCACAGCGCACGACTCCGGCCCAGGAGCAAGCGGGCGATGCGCCAGCAGAAGACCAGCCCGAGGCAGAACGTCAGGGCGTGCAGCAAGCGCAGGGGAAGTTCCCTGCCCGCCGGAAACCAGCCGACGAGGGGGTGCAAGGCGAGGTAGTAGGTCGGCAGATGAAAGGGATCCGCCGCGAGGATCGCCTCCACTGGCTGGGCGGCGACCAGCAGGGAATAGGCCTCATCCCCCCAGAGGTGCAGGCGAGCGCCGTAGCTGGCGCAGATGAGGAGAAAGATGGCCAGAACACCAAGCAGGGGGGCCATCGCCAGCGAGACGGATCGGGCAGCCCCCAGTGTGCCGTTGTGGCCCCGTCGGTCCTCAACGCAGATGCAGACGCAAGGTGTCGGCGTTGGCCCGGCGCACCCGGGCCCGGATCGTGGTCAGCCCCAGGCGCTCGTGGGCGGCCACGCGGTGACAGCCGTTGAAGCCCCAGAGCTGGCCATCCACCTCGAGAACATCGATCGGTTCTTTCTGGCCCTCCCGGGCGATGGCGTCCACCAGTGCGTCCACCTTGGCCTCATCCAGGCTGCGCTGCAGGGGACGACGGATCGAAGCGAGGGGAAGGGTGGCGACGCGCATGGCGACTCCGCTGGCACAACAACCATCCTAATCCGTAGTTAGTCCGTGTTAGTTCCTGCTCGTCCGGGCCCGATGCCGGTGCTTCCCCCGCGCACCTCCTGCTGTGGCGAGCGGTTACAGCCTGACGCGAGCCAGAGCGGCGATGCCGGGACATCGGTACAGTCGGCTCTGCCTGCCTCCGTGCCGTTCCATGGCCGTCGCCAGCCTCTCCCCGACTCCCGCGGCCGGGCCCCTCACGCGCCTCCATCGCTGCCTCCGTGCCCTCAGCCTGCTGGCGGTGGCGACGCTGCTGACCCTTTCCCTGGTGGCGTGCGACGGCGGCCAGAAACAAGCCGATGTGATCAGCCCCGCGGACCTCGCCCTGATCACCCGCCAGGCGGAAGGCTTCCTCTCCGCCCGCGATCGCCTGCCGGAACTGGCCTCCTTGGTCAACAAGCGCGACTGGACCTTCACCCGCAACCTCATTCACGGGCCGATGCAGGAGGTGGGTCGCGAGATGCTTTACATCAACCAGCGCCTGCCCAAGGCCGAGCGGGAGGAGGCCAACGCCCGGGCCAAAGCCCTCAAGGAGGCCCTGGCGGATCTCGATGAAGCCGCCCGCCTGCAGGATGGCGACGCCCTGCGCAAGGGCTACATCAAGGTGGCCAGCAGCTTTGGCCTCTACGCCCAGATCCTTCCCCAACAGGTGCAGCAAGACCTCAAGCAGGTCTGAATTTCCCCGCCCTGACACCCCTGCCCCGCGCGCGCTGACGTGGCGACCCTCGTCCAACATGGCTTCAGCGGCAGGGACTGTGGGCTCAGCTGACGCCCCTGCCGAAGCCTCGGTGCTGGTGGTGGGGGCAGGCATCGTCGGACGAGCGGCGGCCTGGCAACTGGCGGAACGGGGGCATCCGCTGACCCTGGTGGATCCAGCCCTCGCCCCCCGCCCTGCCGCCAGGGCTCCCTGCGCTGACGCCCGTTCCAGCCTCAGTGGCAGCCAGGCCGCACTGGGGGTGCTGATGGCCCGGGTGTTTCATCGCTCCAGTGGCCGGGCCTGGCGGCTGCGCCAGCACAGCCACGCGCTCTGGCAGGAGTGGTTGGCTTTGCAGGCGCATCGATGCCACCGCCTGCCACAACGCCAGGGACTGCTGCAGCTGGCCCCCACCCCCGACGAGCACGCCCCGCAGGAGCGGATTGCGACCGAT